>CAZYCT010000033.1:0-21851 GCA_964646135.1 uncultured Coprococcus sp.
AATATTTTATTGATGGTGTATATAATGACAGTTTTGCAAATGTCTTCTTGAAGGTGATGGATTTCTTTCATGTACAGGAGGATGTTGCAATTTCTCTTTATTGGAAATGGATTGGACACAATAAACCTTTTTTCCTTCTGATAGGATTTTTGTTGTTATTTGCACTTTTTTTATATTTCGTTTTAAGAAATGTAGAAAAATATCTGGTGCAGGTAGAAGACGGAATTGAAAATATTATTTCTGAATCTACAGAGCCAGTGGAGTTGATTGCAGAATTAAAGCCGATTGAGCAAAAGCTGAATCAGATCAAAGAAACTTTGCGGCGGCAGGAAAAGGAAGCGCAGGAACTTAAACGAAAGAAAAATGATATGTTACTTTTCCTGGCACATGACCTGAAGACACCGCTTACGTCGGTGGTGGCATATCTGACTATGCTGGAAGAACATCCAGAGATGTCTGAGGAAGAGAGGGCACGCTATACACATATTTCGCTGGAGAAGGCAATTCGTCTGGGGGAATTGATTGGAGAATTCTTTGAAATAACGAAATACAATCTTCAAGATGTGAGCTGGGAGCCGGTTTCGCTAAATTTGAGTATGATGCTGGAACAGATTGCAGATGAACTTTACGGTGTATTAAAAGAAAAGAATTTGTGTTGCACTGTGGAGACAGAAGAGAATGTGGTGATAGAGGCGGACCCAGATAAATTAGTAAGAGTGTTTGATAATATTTTAAGAAATGCAATTGTTTACTGCGGAGAAAATACAGAAATTTTAATCCGCTGTTTCACCACAGAAAATCATGTGAAGATTATATTTGAAAATGAGGGACAGACAATTCCGGAGGAAATGTTGGAGAAGATTTTCGATAAATTCTATCGTGCAGACGCATCCCGGTCAAGCAGAACAGGAGGCGCAGGTCTTGGACTTGCGATTGCAAAACAGATCGTGGATCTCCATGGAGGAGATATTTGCGCAGAGAGTGAAGAGGGGAAGACAAGATTTATTGTGACGCTTCCGAAGGAAAAAGAGGGGGAAATGAATGAAATTCATACACATAGCGGACGTACATCTTGGATCAAGTCCGGAGGCTGGAAAGGCCTATACAAGAAATAGAAAAAAAGAAATTTGGGATACCTTTGAACGGGTGATTGAAGTCTGCGAGACAGAGAAGGCAGATTTGCTTTTGATTGCAGGGGATTTGTTTCACAGGCAGCCGCTTTTGCGAGAGTTGAAGGAAGTGGACTATCTCTTTTCCAAAATGTCACACACGAAAGTGGTGCTCATTGCGGGAAATCATGATCATGTGAAACCAGACTCATATTATCGAACCTACCAGTGGAAATCGCAGGTGTATTTTCTATTGGATACGACACTTGATTATGTGGAGTTCCCAGAATTAGAGACCTGTGTATATGGCTTGAGTTACGCGAAGAAGGAAATCTTAGAACCCTTATATGATGCAGCGTATTCGATGAAAAAGCAGAAAATCGAAATTTTGCTTGCGCATGGTGGTGATGAGAAACATATTCCGATCAATAAGAAACGTATTTTGGAATTGGGATATGATTATGTTGCTTTTGGGCATATTCACCGTGTGTCGGAGCTGGTTCCAGGGCGAATTGTTTATGCAGGATCATTGGAGCCGACAGACATAAATGACATCGGGCCCCATGGATATTTCCAAGGAACCATTGAAAATGGAAAGTCGAAAGTGGAATTTGTTCCGTTTGCAATGCGAGAGTATGTTCCTATGGAAGTTAAGGTTACGGAACAGATGGCAGTTAGAGAAATCAGAGACAAAATTGCAGATGAGATAAAAGCGCGAGGAATCTCAAATTGCTACAAAATCACACTGCATGGATTTACAGATCAAAAGATGGAACTGGATGTAGAACAATTGGATTCGTATGGAAACATAGTGGAGATTCAAGATCTGACGCAGCCAGCCTATGATTTCGAGCGAATACAGGAAATGAACAGTAACAATTTACTGGGAAAATATATAGAGCGTTTTGAAAAGCAAGATCAAGAGACGGTAGAATATAGGGCGCTGGTTGAAGGCGTTCAGGCATTGCTGAACTCGAAGAAGGGGGAAACATGCAGTTCGAAGAATTAATCTTAAAAAGTTTTGGAAAGTTTAAAGATAAAAGTATAGTGCTTTCTGATGGAATCAACCTCATTTATGGTGAGAATGAAGCGGGCAAATCGACGATACATACATTTCTGCGAGGGATGCTGTACGGAATGGAACGAGGACGAGGACGGGCAGCGCTGCATGATCGCTTTCGCAAATATGAACCTTGGGATAATCCGAACGATTATGCTGGTGCGCTTCGATTTCGAGCAGGAGGGAGAACGTTTTGTTTGAATCGCAGGTTTGACAAATACTCCAAAGGTGCCTATTTATTCTGCGAAGACGATGGAGAAGAGCTGGATGTGGCGTACGGCGATCTGGAGATTCTTTTAGGGGGATTAAAAGAGAGCGATTACGAGAACACAATCGGAATCGGACAAAATAAGGCGCTGGTAGGAAAAGAGCTGGCAGATGAAATTAAAAATTTTGCGGCAAATTATTGTGTGGCTGGAGACAGTGACTTGGATCTTGGCGCAGCACTTTCTTATCTAAAGGAACGAAAAAAAGTTTTACAGAAGGAAATGGAGGCGCAAGAAAGACGCAGACAGGAGAAGAAGGAAGCGCTAGAGCTGGAAGCATCTTATGTGTGGAGAGACATCTATCATTTGGAGCAAGAAATAGAGCAGGAAGAACTGCGACAAAAGGAAGCAGCGGAAGAATTGCAACGTTTGCAGCAGCAAATACAAAGCAATGGGAAAAAGGAAGGATTTGAACGGTGGAGCGTTCATCCAGTAGCAATTTTGTCCATGTTTGGAATGGTTGTTTTGATTGCACAAGTATTTGAAAAACCTTGGAACCTAATCTGTTGTACCGTAGCTTTGTTGGCAGAAATCATTTATACGTGGAATAAATTGAAGTGCCGAAGGCCAAAGGAAAGAGAAGAATTTGTTAAAAACGAGGAAGAGCAGATTCGGGAGAAGGCGGCAAAAAGCAAGTGGAATCTGGAGAAACTGCGCGAGAATCACAAAGAGAAGAATACCCAGTACCAGAATTTGAAGGAGGCTGTCGAAGAGCTGGAGGAGTTGGACAGTGTGACGGAGGAACAGAATCGGCAAAAAGCGGCCGTAGAACTGGCGGAAAAGACAATGAAAGAAGTTGCAGAAGAACTGCAGAGAAGTATTGGGAGCCGTTTGAATGATGTGGTATCAGAGATATTTTCTGAGATTACTGGTGGAAAATATGAGAAAGTGTGGGTGGATGAACAACTGCAGCTTTCGATGGTTTGTGAAGGACGAAAGGTTGACATGAATCAGGTGAGTCAGGGAACGTTGGAACAGCTTCATTTCGCACTTCGCATGGCGGCAGTGAGGATTCTGTATGAAGAAGAGTATCCCGTGATTTTAGATGATACTTTTGCATATTACGATGATGTGAGAGTAGGGCAGGTTTTAGAATGGCTGGATAAGAATGTGGGGCAAGTTTTGATTTTTACTTGCCAGAAGCGAGAAGAAGAAATCCTGAGAAAAAAAGGAATTCCGTATCATAAAGTTATGTTATAAAAGGGTCTGCCAAAAGCAGACCCTTTCGTAAAATCCTTAATCGATTGGTTCACCTTTTTTGTATTTTTCAACAATTGCATTGATACGGTCAGATGGGTCAAGAAGCCAGCTGATCGAACCGTCATGGTTCAATGTATCGATAAGAAGGGCAACATATTTTGTCATGTCACAGTTGATGTAGTATGGGCGGCTGAGAAGCTCTGGTGACTGATAGATCAGATTTGTTGTAAGGATACCGTCAATCAGACCATCTTCATATGCTTTGTCGAATTTTTCCATACCATTAGTGAAAAGACCAAATGTAGCGGCAGCAAAGATTCTCTTTGCTTTACGTGCTTTTAACTGTTTTGCCACATCTAAGATACTGTCACCGGAAGAAATCATATCGTCAAGGATGACTACATCCTTTCCTTCTACAGAAGAGCCAAGGAATTCATGGGCAACAATCGGATTACGTCCGTCTACAATCTGTGTGTAGTCACGACGTTTATAGAACATACCCATATCAATACCTAAAACGCTTGCAAAATAGATTGCACGTTCTGTAGCACCTTCATCCGGACTGATTGCCATCATGTGATCGCTGTCCAACTGAAGGTCATCAAAGTGACTCAGAAGCCCTTTGATAAACTGATAAGTAGGGCGAACTGTCTCAAATCCATTTAAAGGAATTGCATTCTGCACACGTGGGTCATGCGCATCAAAAGTGATGATATTGTCAACACCCATGCGGACAAGCTCTTGAAGAGCAAGTGCACAGTCCAGCGATTCGCGAGAACTGCGCTTATGCTGACGGCTTTCATAAAGGAATGGCATAATGACATTCAGACGTCTTGCCTTTCCACCGACAGCGGCAATAATACGTTTCAAATTCTGAAAATGATCATCAGGAGACATGTGGTTTGTCTTACCTGACAAAGAATATGTGAGGCTGTAGTTCAAAACATCGACGATAAGATAAAGATCTTTTCCTCTTACCGATTCTTCGATGATTCCCTTTGCTTCACCAGAACCAAAACGTGGGACTTTTGCATCAATGACATAACTGTCCTGTTCATAACCGGCAAACACAATGTCATCCTTGTGTTCGTGATCGGATTCCTTTCTCCATTTTACAAGATATTCATCGACTTTGGCAACGCGGTCTTGGCAGCCGTCAAGAGCGATCATTCCAAGTGATCCTACTGGAATATTATCCAGAATCCGGTCTGTACGATGTATCATAATTAATGTACCTCCCTGTTCATGAGTTTCTTTTGGATTCGTATATCATCGCCGGCAAGGCGAAGAATTCTATAATGATTGCTGATGCGAGAAAATGTGCGTTCCGTATAGTTCGCTTTGATCTCGTCTAGTGTAAGGTTTGTTGAAATAATTGTCGATTTTTGATTTAAAATACGGTCATTCAGGCACACAAAAAGCTGTGAAACCACGAACTCTGTATTCCGCTCTGTGCCCAAATCATCGATGATCAGAAGATCACATTCCTGAAGCTGCTCATAGAGATTCAGACCTTCATCGGTGCGTCCCAGCGCCTTCGAAAGCAGGGCCTCGAAGAAATCTGTGGCAGTGAGATACAGTACAGAATGAATAGAATTCATAACTTCTCTGGCAACGCAATGTGTGAGGAATGTCTTGCCGATACCTGTGGTTCCGAACAACAGCAGATTCTGGTGTTCCGTGTCAAAGTTCCGGATAAAATTCTGACATTCTGTGTGCGCGCGCTTGGCAAGCTGCAGGGAATTTTGGCCAGATAAGCGGTCTATATAATTTTGCGAATAAAAATCAAACGAAAAAGAATCAAAATTCTCAGTCTCTAACAGGCCCTTCAAGTGGGACTGTGTATAAAACAAATCAATGGTCGCTTTCTGGAAGCAATGGCACTTCTGATTGCCCACGTAACCTGTGTCGCGACAATCTGGGCAAGAATAAGATGGCTCTAGATAATCAGAAGGAAGACCAGCTTGTATTAGCAGATCTGCACGCTTTTTCGAGAGCTCCTGAATCTTCTGCTTCAGAGAGAAAAGAGCTGTCTCATCGCCATTCAGCAACTTCTTTGCCTGCTCGATACTGTAATGAGAAATCTCGGATTCCAGATCAGGCAATTCAGGTATTAACTTACATGCCCGTTCAAAATGAGCATTCTGTACATCGCGATTGTGTACTTGCTTTTTCTCATATGCACGCATCAGTGCGTTGTATTGCGTATTTGATAATGCCACAGTATATTCCTTTCCATTCTTACTCTAGTTCAGGTTAATTCGTTTGCAGCAGTTCCTTCGTGAGGGCATCCATATCGTAGGTGCGCTCTTCAAAATTGCGGAACTTGGAAGGTGCTGCCTGAGAAAATGTCTTTGGCGACGCTTTCTTCTTCTCTGTCTTGGACTGCTCAAATGCAGAATCCAAAACCCGGATATCGCCAAGAGAGCGAACATTCTTCTCTTGCCAGTTGCGAAGAATCTTATCCGCATATTCAAAGCTTGGCTGGTGGATTGCAAGGACGGTGCGGTTACATGCTTCTAGGATGATATCCAGATCAAAAGCATCAACCTCTGTCCATTTCTTTATATAATCTAGTTCAGAAGTCGCTGGACTGCGCCCCTTGATTCCAAATGCGTTCAAAATCGAATAGCATGTCCGATTATAAAGGACGGAAGAGTTGCGAGCCTGCTCGACGGTTGTAATCTTGGCATCGGCCCATGAAACTGCAACCTTCTGAATATAGTGCATACTCTTATGTCCATTCTCGGCGCAGTATTCAATCAAGTATTCAATCAGATCAGCAGAGAAGCCCAAGGTCTCATAGAAATATGTAATTGCATCTACGTCCGTTCGCGTCAGTGTCTTGCTGAGATACTGTTCAGCGATGAAAAGAAGCTGCTTGAGCTCCTTGCGGTCATTGGCTGATTTCCTCGGAAGTTCCTTCTTGACTGGTACTGCCTGAACAGGCTGTGGTGGTTGAATCGCCGACGGAGAGGCTGGTTCAATAGTTGCGGTGTGTCCGAAATCAATTCCGGTAAGTTCTTGCTCCGCATTATATATCAGTGTAAGAAGTCCAGACTTCTCCCAGTACTTTAATGCACGAAGAATATCTCCTTCCGTATTCTCCAGACAATCTGCCATCTGCGAAATGCTCAAAGTAGAAGAAGACTGATTCATGTGGCGAAGTAAAAGGAGATAAACCTTCACGTATTCTCCATTCGCCTTTGCCATGTAGTTATCTATAAAATCGTTTTCAATCAGAGTGATATTACTCTGAAAATAATTCTGTAATGTTAGAACATTCATGTGTTCCGCCCCTTTCGTGTTATTCAAGTATAACATCAACCATGAGCGAAACAAAAGGGATAGTTCTCCACAAAACCGGCTTTTTTGTTGATAAGGGGTGTGGATATGTGGATAACTAATTTTTGAGCAAATGTTCTCCAATATTCACGACATCACCGGCACCCATGGTGATCAGTAAATCTCCCTTTTGGCAATGTTCCAGCACATAGGACTCGATCGCTTCAAAGGAAGGCAGGTAGATTGCATCGCAGCCCAGTTCTCTGATTGCATCAGCAAGCTGTTCGGAAGAGACACCTAACGTGTCAGTTTCTCTAGCTGCATAAATGTCAGCCATGATTAAGTGCTGTGCTTTTGAGAGTGACTGTGCAAATTCTGCAAAAAGAGATTTGGTTCTTGTATAAGTGTGAGGCTGGAAAATGCACCACAGATTCTTGTGTGGATAATTCGCAGCCGCAGCCAAAGTTGCATCGATTTCTGTTGGATGATGCGCATAATCGTCAATGATCGTGATTCCGTTCATCTCCCCCTTGTACTGGAAGCGACGGTCTGTTCCGTGAAAGGCATGAAGCCCAGCCTGAACATGTTCCGCCGGAATCTGAAGGACATCTGACGCGGCGATGACAGAAAGGGCATTGTAAACATTGTGCATTCCACTGACAGAAAGAGAAATTCTATTAGCAGGAACTCCTTGCTTCACGATAGTAAAGGCAGTATTACCCTGCTCGTCATGTGTGACATCTGTGAAAGTATAGTCAGCAGAAGCTGAACCAAATGTGATGACATTACAGCGAAGTCCTGAAGTGATGTCATCGATATTTTCAATGTCACTATTAATGATTAAAGTGCCATCTTCCGGTAATAATTCTGCAAACTTGCGGAAAGAATGGCGAATATCATCAAGATCCTTAAAGAAATCCAGATGATCTGCATCTATGTTCAAGATAATTCCAATTTTCGGATTAAAATGAAGAAAACTATTCGTATATTCACAGGCTTCTGTGACGAAATATTCGGAATTGCCGACACGGATATTTCCGTGAATTGCTTTCAGGATTCCACCGACAGAAATTGTAGGATCCAAATCACCGTCAAGAAGAATGTGTGACATCATAGAAGTCGTAGTTGTTTTTCCATGTGTTCCGGAAATGGCAATAGGCATCTCATAATTAGTCATAAGCTGACCTAGAAGCTCGGCGCGTGAGAGCATAGGAAGTCCCTGACGCTTTGCTTCTGCGAATTCAGGATTGTCATCATGAATTGCAGCAGTATAAACAACGATGTCAATGCCGTCGATGATATTCTCGGCCTTCTGTCCATAAAATACAGTGGCACCATTTTCTATAAGATGTAGAGTCAGAGGGGATTCCTTCGAATCCGAGCCAGACACTGTGAAATTCTCCTGAAGCAGAATTTCTGCGAGCCCGCTCATACTGATACCGCCAATTCCAATAAAGTGAACGTGACATGGTTTGTTAAAATCTATTTGATACATATTACACTTCCTGTTCTATTCGGACGATACGCCCAAATCTTTGAATTATTTAGTCATATTCCTAATGTCTCTACTATATTATATACATATATGTAAGAAAAACCAAGCCATTTCTTTTTGTTAGAAACGTACAAAAAAATGGGAAAATTGTAAAAAAACTTGTAAAAATGTTCACTATATTCGTGCAATATGTTATACTGAAAATAACTATAATTTGTCGAGATACTGGGAAATTATATAGTGTGCAATTATGAAGGGGTGAAGGCATGGTCAAAAAAGAAATGATAGCAATGCTTCTGGCAGGAGGACAAGGCAGCCGTCTGGGGGTTCTGACATCCAAGGTTGCAAAGCCAGCAGTTGCATTTGGAGGGAAATATAGAATCATCGATTTCCCACTCAGTAATTGTATTAATTCGGGGGTAGATACAGTGGGTGTATTGACACAGTATCAGCCACTGCGTCTTAATACACATATTGGGATTGGAATTCCATGGGATTTGGATCGGAATGTGGGAGGCGTTTCCGTCCTGCCGCCGCATGAGAAAAACACGGGAAGCGAATGGTACGCAGGAACTGCGAATGCAATTTATCAGAATTTGGAATACATGGAAGAATTTAATCCAGACTATGTATTGATCTTATCCGGGGACCACATTTACAAGATGGATTATGAGGAGATGCTTGATTTTCATAAGAAGAATCATGCAGAAGTTACAATCGCGGTAATGCCAGTTCCAATGGAAGAGGCAAGCCGGTTTGGAATCGTTATTGCAGACGAGGAGCATCGCATCACAGAGTTTGAAGAGAAACCGAAGCATCCAAGAAGCAATCTTGCCTCAATGGGAATCTACATTTTCAGTTGGAAGGCATTAAAAGAGGCGCTCGTTGCGTGCAAGGATGTGCCGGGATGTGATTTTGGAAAACACGTGATTCCATATTGTCATGAGAAGGGCGAGCGGATTTATGCCTATGAATTCAACGGATACTGGAAAGATGTTGGAACTTTGAGTTCTTATTGGGAAGCAAACATGGAACTAATCGACATCGTTCCAGAGTTTAATCTGTATGAGGAATATTGGAAGATTTATACAAGAAATGATGCAACTCCACCGCAGTTTATTTCGGACAAGGCGTCGATTACACGCTGCATTATCGGTGATGGTTCAGAAATCTATGGACATCTGCAAAATTGTGTAGTTGGAACCGGCGTGACAATAGGCGAAGGAGCAGTTGTCAAAGACTCGATTATCATGAAAGATGTAACAATCGGTGCGGGCTGCGTGGTTGAAAAAGCCATTATTGCTGAGAACGCAGTGATTGGGGATCACGTAACGCTTGGTGTGGGAAATGATGTTCCAAATAATTTCCGCCCGGATATTTATAATTCTGAGCTGGTTACGATTGGTGAAAATTCTGTGATTCCAGAGTCTGTTCAGATTGGAAAGAATACTGCAATCAGCGGTGTCACAACGCGAGAAGATTATGTAGATGGAATGCTCGAAAGTGGCGGAACATTGATAAAGGCAGGTGATAGGTAATGAGAGCAGTAGGAATAATCTTAGCTGGCGGAAACAGTGATAAAATGGGAGATCTTACGAATAAACGAGCTGTCGCTGCGATGCCTGTAGCTGGAAGCTTCCGAAGTATTGATTTTGCCCTCAGCAATATGTCGAATTCACATGTAGGGAAAGTGGCGGTACTGACACAGTTTAATTCGCGCTCACTCAATGAACATTTGAACTCGTCAAAATGGTGGGACTTCGGAAGAAAGAATGGTGGTCTGTATGTTTTCACACCGACGATCACCAAGGAAAATGATGAGTGGTACCGTGGAACTGCGGATGCGATTTATCAGAACCTTGATTTCTTGAAAAGATGTCATGAGCCTTATGTGGTGATCACATCTGGAGATGCGGTTTATAAGATGGATTATAATGATGTCTTAGAGTATCATGTGGAGAGGCAGGCAGATATTACCGTTGTCTGCACCAAGTTCCAGGGAGGAGACCTTAGTCGTTTTGGCACTGTCAAAATGGACGAAGAGGGGAAGATTACAGAATTTGAAGAAAAAACAGCAGCTTCAGGGTACGACATGATTTCGACAGGAATCTATGTGCTGCGAAGAAGATTGTTGATAGAAATGATAGAAGAAGCAGAAGAGGAAGGCAAATTTGATTTCGTGAAAGATATTTTGGTCCGTTATAAGAACGTGAAAAAGGTGTGCGGCTATGTTCTGAATACATATTGGAATAATATTGCCGAGACAAATGCTTACTATCAGACCAATATGGACTTCTTAAAAAGTGATGTCCGAAATCATTTTTTCAAAGAGCACCCGTCGATTTATTCAAAGGTGACGGATTTGCCGCCAGCAAAATATAATCCAGGTTCTGATATTAAGAGCAGCCTTGTGTCAAGTGGTTGTATTATTAACGGGATGGTAGATCACTCTGTCTTGTGTAAGAAAGTATTTGTCGGAAATAATTGTGTGATAAGAAATTCTATCATCTTAGATGATGTATATCTAGGAGATAATGTTTATCTTGAAAATTGCATCGTAGAAGCTCACAGTACGCTTCGCGCTAATTCACGCTATGTTGGTGAAGATGAAATCAAAATCGTTGTAGAGGAAGGCGAAAGATACGACTGGTAACGAAAGATGTCCAGTGAAAAGGGGGAACAAAAAATGCAGATTACAGATGTACATGTGCGTAAAATCGCAAAAGAAGGAAAACTAAAAGCGGTAGTTTCAATTACATTTGATGAAGAATTTGTGGTTCATGATATCAAGGTGATTGAAGGGGAAAAAGGATTATTTATCGCCATGCCGAGCAAGAAATCGCCGGATGGAGAGTACCGTGACGTTGCACATCCAATCAAATCTGAAACAAGAGAAAGAATTCAGAGCATTATTTTGAAAAAGTATGAAGAAACCATGCTGCAAGACGATTCGGAAGAGTTTTAGGAGAATAGCAGACGTGAGATTACCGGCAGAGAGATCTGTCGGTAATTTTTTTGAGAAAAATAGGGATATACATTGACAATAGATATGGAAGTGCTATAATCAAAACAAACATATGAATAAATGTTCATATGAAAAGACGAAAATGTAAAGCGAGGACGAAAACTATGAAGAAAACTTACAAAATTGACGTATGCTGTGCAAATTGTGCCAACAAGATGGAGCTGACTGCAAATAAAACAGAAGGTGTAAAAGAGGCGGTTGTGAATTTTATGATGCAGAAAATGATTGTGGAATTTGAAGAAGGAAAAGATCCACAGGAAGTAATGCCAGTGGTAGTAAAGAACTGTAAGAAAGCTGTGTCTGATGGAGAAATCTTTTTGTAAAATCAGACTAGGAGAATGATCAAATGACAAAAAGACAGAAAAAAGCGTTAAAAAGAATTGTACTTTCCACAGTATTGATGGTTGTACTTGCGTTTCTCCCGGTGGACGGATGGGTGAAATTTGTATTGTATATGATTCCATATTTGATTATAGGAAATGACATTTTACTGCGCGCGGGAAGAGGAATTTTGAATCGACAGGTATTCGATGAGAATTTCTTAATGGCAGTTGCCACTATCGGTGCAATCGCACTGGGCGAGTATGTGGAAGGTGTTGCCGTAATGCTCTTTTATCAGATCGGTGAGTTGTTCCAGAGTTATGCGGTTGGAAAGAGCAGGAAGAATATCACACAGTTGATGGATATTCGTCCGGATTACGCGAATATTGAAGTAGATGGCGTGCTCCAGCAAGTAGATCCGGATGAAGTGGAGATTGGAACGGTAATTATCGTTGAACCTGGAGAAAAGGTACCGATCGATGGAACCGTGCTAGAGGGACATTCGACATTGAACACAAGTGCACTTACTGGAGAAAGCGTCCCTAGGGATGTGCAGGCGGGAGACGAAATCATCAGTGGATGCATCAACATGACAGGTGTTCTCAAGATACAGACGACCAGAGAATTTGGAGAGTCCACAGTGTCGAAGATTCTTGAATTGGTGGAAAATGCAACAAATAAGAAGTCAAAGTCGGAGAATTTTATCAGTAAATTTGCAAGATACTATACACCAGCTGTGTGCTACGGGGCACTGGCCTTGGCTGTACTTCCGCCGCTTATAAGAATGACATTTTTAGGCGTAAGCCCAGAGTGGGGCGGCTGGATCTACCGGGCACTTACTTTCTTGGTAATCAGTTGTCCGTGTGCGCTGGTTGTAAGTGTACCACTTAGTTTCTTCGCAGGAATTGGTGGGGCAAGTGCAGAAGGCATTTTGATTAAAGGAGCCAATTATCTGGAAACCTTATCGCAGGTGAGGTATATCGTATTTGACAAAACAGGTACACTGACACAGGGGAATTTTGAAGTCAGTGGAATTCATCACAGTGCGATGAGTGAGGAAGAATTGCTGGAATTGGCGTCCCTTGCAGAGAGCCATTCTTCGCATCCAATCAGTGCAAGTCTGCAGAGAGCCTACGGGAAGGCTGTGGACAGAAGCCGAGTGACGGACGTGGAAGAAATCAGCGGAAATGGCGTGGTCGCTAAGGTGGATGGCAAAGAAGTGGCAGTCGGCAACGGCAAACTCATGAAGCGGCTGAATGTAGAGTATGCAGAATGTAGTCATGTGGGAACTGTGGTACATGTTGCCGTGGATCATGTGTATGCGGGGCACATTTTGATTACCGATGTATTAAAGAAAAATGCGAAAGAAGCGATTCGCAAGCTGCGCCAGTGTGGAATCTCAAAGGCAGTCATGCTGACAGGAGATGCGAAGAAGGTTGCAGAGTATGTGGCGGAAGAACTTGGCATTGATGAAGTACATGCAGAATTGCTGCCTGCAGATAAAGTTCGTATCGTGGAAACACTCCTTCAAGGAAAAGCCGGCAAAGAGAAAGTGGCTTTTGCTGGGGACGGAATCAATGACGCCCCAGTACTGTCAATCGCAGACGTGGGAATCGCAATGGGGGCATTGGGATCAGATGCGGCGATTGAGGCTGCAGATATCGTCTTGATGGATGACGACCCTCTGAAAATCGCTAAAGCCATCAAGATTGCACGAAAATGTATGCGCATTGTATATCAGAATATTTATTTTGCAATTGGAATCAAATTATTATGCTTGGTGCTTGGGGCCGTTGGTATTGCAAATATGTGGCTTGCAATTTTTGCCGATGTGGGTGTCATGGTGCTTGCAGTTTTGAATGCGATACGCGCGTTATTTGTAAAGAATTTATAGAAGATGGGAAACAAATTAGGCAAGAGAAGGTGCTAACATGGACAAAGAAAAATATTGTAATGAAGCGGAATGCTGTGAATCAGTTGAAATTCACGAGGATCTGTTGAAAATTGTGAATGATACCATGCCTGCGGAGACAGAACTATATGATTTGGCGGAACTATTCAAAGTATTTGGAGATTCCACAAGAATAAGAATCCTATATGTGCTTTTTGAAGCAGAGGTGTGTGTGTGTGATCTAGCACAAGTTCTGAATATGACACAGTCGGCGATCTCACATCAGCTTCGTATATTGAAGAACAGTAAGTTAGTGAAATGCAGACGAGAAGGAAAATCCGTATTTTATTCATTGGCTGATGAACATGTGCGGACGATCATTGCACAGGGAAGAGATCATATAAGCGAAGATTAAGAAAATGCTGTACTATGACAAAAATCATAGTGCAGCACTTTTTTTAATATTTTTTTAAAATTTCTACAATCTCATTGAAATGCATTCCGTTGGATGCTTTGACAAGAACGGTGTCATTCTTGCTGATGACGTTGTCCAGTTTTTCTAAAAATTCCTCTTTTGTCTCAAAATAAAGAACAGCGCTGTTTTGGACGCAGGCCTTGGCACCATCGTAGGTGTTTTTTGAGAGGGAACCGATGCAGCAGATGACATCAATCTTTTGTTTAGCTGCATGGGCGCCAGTGTTATAGTGAAGTTCTTTCTCATTTACTCCGAGTTCAAACATATCACCGAGGATGGCAACGGTACGACTTTTAGCTGTTGTCAAGATATCGATGGCAGCCATCATAGAGACTGGGTTCGCGTTGTAGCAGTCATCAATAATCAGCAGAGAATCTGTTGGAATCAAATTCAATCGCCCTGCGATAGTTTTAAGTGACGCAAGACCTGATTTGATTTCTTCTAGCGACAAACCTAAAGTGATTCCTACGCTTGCACCAGCCAAGGCATTGTAAATCATATGTGTTCCAGGAACAGGAATATGTACACGTATGTTTCCTACTGGCAGGTGAAGTGTACAATCTGTTCCACGAAGACCAAGATCTTCAATTTCATCTGCATAAGCAGCATGTTGATCAGAGAGCCCGAAGAAAATTGGAGCTTTATTCTGAACGGTAGAAACAGTACAAAGTTTATCATCGTCTCCGTTTAAGATGACAGTTGCGTTTGGTTTTAAGTGATCGAAACATTCGGTCTTAGCTTTTAAAGTGCCCTCACGAGTTCCGAAGTTTTCGAGGTGTGCGAGACCGATATTTGTTATGACCATAATATTAGGTCTTGCAACGGATGCAAGACGGTGCATTTCACCGAAATGGTCGATGCCCATTTCTAGTATCGCAACTTCATGTTCTTCTGTAAGATTGAAGACAGTGAGTGGAAGACCGATTTCATTGTTATAGTTTCCTTCTGTTTTTAAAACACAGTATTTTTGTGCGAGAATGGACGCTATTGTTTCTTTTGTGCTTGTTTTTCCAACACTTCCGGTTATTCCGACTACTGGAATATTAAGAACATCCAGATAAAATGCAGCAATATCTTTGAGTGCCTGCTCGCAAGAATCCACCAAAATATATGGATTCGATGTTTCAAGCGGATGTTCGGAGAGGGTTGCAAGTGCACCTTGTTCGAAGACCTGAGAAATGAAAGTATGGCCATCCACGCGAGCACCTTTGATTGGCACGAAAAGGAAATCGGAGTTCACTTTGCGGCTGTCGATGGCAACACCTGCGATTTCTTTCGATAAATGAGCTGCGTCGCCATGGTAGGTGCCATGGCAAGCGGCAGCAATATTTTGTAATGATAATTGTTTCATGGTATTGTCCTCTTCTAGCGATATCTTGCATCAAGAGATTTCTCGATGATCAACTCGCAAAGTTCACCGTATGGAATTCCAGCGGCGGCAGCTTCCTGTGGCAGCAAGCTTGCAGAAGTCATTCCAGGCAGTGTATTGACTTCCAGACAGTAGATTTCACCTTGATCATCCAGCAGGAAGTCTGCACGTGAGTACACACTGAGCTGCAGAGCATGGAAGGCTTTTTCCGTAGCGCGCTGCATGCGCTGAGCGATTTCTTCTGGAATATCAGCCGGGCAAATCTCTTCTGTACAGCCGGCCTGATATTTGTTTGCATAATCAAAGAATCCTGTCTTTGGAATGATCTCGATGACTGGCAATGCTTTTCCATCGATGATACCGCAGGCAAATTCGCGGCCTTTGACATAGCTTTCCACCATGACACAGTATTCTTGTGGGAATGAAGCATCGAGAGCGGCCTTATATTCTTCTGGTGTGTGACAGATGTATACGCCGATGCTTGAACCGCCGACGCATGGCTTTACAACAACTGGAAGCTCAAGACCAAGCGCTGCAAGTGGTGTATCCTTGGTGGACTCATATACCCAAGTGCCGTTCGGGGTTGGGATGTTATTCATTTTAAAAATTTGTTTTGTGACACTTTTGTCCATGGCTAAGGCATTTCCAAGAGAGCTAGGGCCAGTGTACTTGATGCCAAGCAGATCGAAAGCTGCCTGGAGACGGCCATCTTCGCCGTAACCGCCGTGGAGACCGAGGAATGCAATATCTGCAAGACGACAAAGTTCAATGACATTTGGTCCGAAGAAACAATCAGACTGATCTTTGCGGGAAGCTTTGACAGCAGCCAGGTCAGGCGCGCTAGTTTTAATTCCTTCTGCGATTTCTAAATTTCCATTTGGCAGATCGAAGACATCTTCTAAGTTGGCTGGTGCATCAGGAAGTCCAAGAAAAACGTCCAAAAGAACAGCTCGATGTCCTCTCTCTCTTAGTGTACGGCAGATGCCGGCACCGGAACTAAGAGATACATCTCTTTCGGTGCTGAGTCCGCCAGCTAATACTACAACTTTCATAATTCATTACTCCTCTACTATATTCATTTTATTTAATAAATCTTGTTTTACGTGGTACAGTTTGTCGGAAAGATCTACATACACCTGGTGTGGATAGAAAAGACGCTGGGTCTCTTCCCACAGAGTTTCTTTCTCCTGCTTGCAGTATGCGGCGATTTCCTTGACAGATGGAGAATGGTATACACATTTTCCATCCAAAAATACAGGAACTAACATTTCGCGTACGGTGTAGGTTCCGCCTTTTAACTTGGTCTTTTTCCAAGTTTCTGTCGGGTCAAACAGAAGAAGATCTTCCTCTGGATTCAGTACTTCATCGGCAAAGCAGATCAGGTCGGCCTTAATTTTTCCAGTTTCTTTCTCGTAAATGCGGTAAATTGTTTTGTTTCCGGGATTGGTGATCTTCTCCGCGTTCTCAGAAATCTTAATCTTTGGAATGAATTCGCCAGCTTCGTTTTGAACGGCAGCTAACTTGTACACGCCGCCGAAAGACGGGCAGTCCTTTGAGGTAATCAGATGTGTGCCGACACCGAAAGAGTCGATGGCAGCTTTCTGATTGAGCAGGTCTGTGATGAGGTATTCATCCAAATCATTTGATGCGCAGATGGAAACGTCCGTGTGACCGGCTTCATCTAACATCTTACGCGCTTTTTTGGAAAGGTATGCAAGGTCACCGCTGTCCAGTCGGATACCAAGCTTGCGCGGTGTCACATTATTTGCTTTCATCTCATCAAATACACGGATTGCATTCGGCACACCGGATTTTAATGTGTCATAAGTGTCTACAAGCAGTGTACAAGCTGTTGGGTACATATCAGCGTAAGCTTTGAATGCGGAATATTCATCTGGGAAACTCATAATCCAACTGTGGGCATGGGTGCCCATGACAGGGACGTCGAAGAGCTTGCCTGTGAGTACGTTTGAAGTGCCGACACAACCTGCAATCATTGCAGCTCGGGCACCGTACACACCTGAGTCAGGTCCTTGCGCGCGGCGCAGTCCGAACTCCATGACGCCGCGACCATCTGCGGCAAATACGATACGCGCAGACTTGGTGGCAATCAAGGATTGGTGATTGATGATATTCAAAATCGCTGTTTCTACTAACTGTGCCTCCATGATTGGAGCGATGACTTTGACAAGTGGCTCACGAGGAAATATAACGCTTCCTTCAGGAATTGCGTAAATGCTTCCGCTGAAACGATAACTCTTTAAGTAGGCCAAAAATGGTTCCGTGAAGAGGCCAAGACCACGCAGATATTCCACATCATCGTCTGTGAAGTGCAGATTCTGAATGTAATCGATGACTTGCTCAAGACCAGCACAGATAGAGTAGCCGGAAGAGCAAGGATTATTGCGGAAGAAGACGTCAAACACAACCTGTTCTTGTCCTTCATTCTTCTCGAAATATCCCTGCATCATTGTCAATTCATAAAGATCAGTAAGTAACGTTAAATTATTGCTTGTAACGCTCATGTCCTATACCTCTTTTCTTAAACTAAATCGGCATTACGTTTAATGGTTTCTTCTATAATATCATGGCAGTAAACGCCAATGTGTTTCTTCGTCTCTTTGTCCATATCCTTCATGTAGATTGGTTTTCCGTACTCCACGATGATGTGCTGCTTTTCAACACGCGGGAAATGCGCCTCAAAAATTTGGTTTGTATTGTTGATGCTGACTGGGATGATAGGGCAGCCCGATTTCTCAGCTACTTTGAAAGAACCTTCATGGAATGGAAGGACCGAGAGTTCTTCGCCTTTGTTGCGGGTTCCTTCTGGGAAAATGAAAATGGAGATGCCTGATTTTACCTGCTCGATTGCCTGCAAAATAGTCTTCAGACCAGCACGGATATCCTGTCGGTCCAAGAAAAGGCAGTACAAGTAGCGCATCCAGTTAACCAAAAGCGGAAATTTCTCAAATTCCTTTTTGGAAATATAGCCGGTCAAGCGTTTGCAGCGTGTGTAGGTAATCGGAACATCGAAAAAGCTACGGTGATTTCCTACATATAAAACAGGTTCATCTGGAATATTTTCTTCGCCAATGTAAGTGATCTTAAGACCAGCGAGTTTCAGAAGCACGCCGAAAGCCCACTGGACAATGCGAAGGGAACTGTAATCGCGTGCCTTAGGATGAAATTTCCCAATCAACCATTCTATGAAAAACATTGGGATTGAGCAGACTAGAAAAACTACTAAAAAAATGCATATAGCAATGAAACGTATCATTTGTGAAATATCCTCCGTTATCTGCCTGTGTCAGGCAGTTCATTGGACTTATTATACTATTCGAGGAATGAAATTACAAGGAAGATAATAGGATAATAAAGAGAAAGGTACGCAAGGCTTTGGAGGAAGGTGTGTGGAAGAAAAAGGCAATTTTTGTGGCTTTTTTGTGTTGGCTGCCCCTTATGTGCGGCTGCACTGTGGTTCCAAAGACGAGAGAACAGTTGACGAAGCTGGAGTATGAAGTGGTAGATCCGCGGGTACTGCCGAAGGAGTTGGAGGAAAGGATAGAGGAGAAAAAGGACGGAGGATTCGAGCTGGTGTACCGGGATATGGACGCCGTCTACATAGCGAAGGGATACGGGAAGAAGGAGCGGGAGGAGTATTGTATTGAAATTGTATCGTGTGTAGAAAATGAAACGCTCATTTATTGGAAGACCATACTTCATGGCCCGGGAGGTGAGGGGATTGTGTGTGAGACAGCATATCCATTTTGTGTGATAAAAGTAGGTTATTCAGAAAAAATGGTTGTATTTGAAGAATAAGATGGTGGAGGTTGAGATGGAGTTAGTAAAGAGAAAAATCAAAACGAGTGAAATTGGAAAATGTATTTCTGATCAGTTTATTGTGGATGATGATTATAATGTTCCAGATTCGAAGGCGGATATTGGGCGCATAGTGTTAGGAGAAGGGAACATTTATATAGAAGAAATCAAACGCATGGAGAACTATCTACGTGTATCGGGAAAGTTGTTTTTCAAGATATTATATGTGACAGATGCGGTCATTCCGGAGCTGGAATCGCTGAAAGGGCAGGTGCCTTTTGAAGAAATGGTGTATGTGGAGGCGGAGAAGGAGGAAGATTTTCTTGCCCAGGCGACAGGGGTAGAATTTTCAGCGACTTTAATTCATTCGCGGAAACTTGCGATTAAGGCGATGGTAGATCTGTCGATTCGTTCTGATAAGATGAGGGAAGAAGAGACGACGATAGATATAGAGGGGCCGGAACGGATTTTTAAGAAAACGACCCCTATGGAAATACTTCAATTACATACGGCGAAAAGGGATATTTATCGAATTAAGGAAGAATTTACCATTCCAGGGACGAAAGAGAATGTTGGAACTTTGATTTGGACGGATGTAAATTTGCGAAAAATAGATACGAAGATTTCGCAAGATGCAATTTCGTTTACTGGGACCCTCCAGGTGTTTGTTTTTTATAAATCGGAAGAAGAGAAGATTGATTGGGTGGAACAGATGCTCCCGTTTGAAGGAAAAATTTCATGTAATCATATCGAAGAAGGATTTTATCACCACATCTATCACAGCTTGCAGGATGTGAATGTTGAGGCAAGGCTGGACGCGGATGGTGAAATGAGAAATCTGGGTGTAGAGGCGACGTTGGAAATGCGGATTCTGGTCTACAAGGAAGAGCAAGTGGAGTTCCTTGTAGATGCGTATTCGCTGGAGAAGCAGTGTGTGTTGGAGTCTAAAATGCGTGTCTATGAGGAACTTGTTGCGCAGAATCATTCGAAGTACAAGTTTGCGGAGAAGTTGACGCTCCCTGAGGTGCGAGATGGAATTTTGCAAATCTGTCACAGCGGAGGAAGAATACAGGTTGAAAATATGGAGGTAAAAGAAGAGGGTATTTTAATAGAAGGAATTCTTCACGTACATTTTCTGTATGTGAAGGCAGATGACCATGTGCCGTTCGATGTGTGGGCGGGGCTTTTGCCTTTTTCCTATGTGGTGGAAAGTCCAAGAACTTGCCTGAATATGCGCTATGATGTAACAGCTGGGCTGGAACAAATTTCGATTGAAATGGCGGGCAGCGAGGAAGTGGAAGTGAAGGCTGTGCTTGCATTTAATAGTTTTCAGCGTTGTCCACTTGAGGTTAAAACGGTGGATTCGCTGGACTTCCGGGAACTGGACGAGGGTGAGATTGCTTCTAGACCGGGAATTGTCGGCTATATCACGAAGGAGGGGGATGATCTCTGGACGTTGGCAAAGCGATATAATACAACGGAGCAAGGAATTATGGAGGTCAATGGCCTGACGTCCAAGGAATTGAAGGCTGGGGAGAAATTATTGATTTTTAAGGAGAATATGAGTATACTGTAAGCAAAAATTGGGGTAGAAAGCGAAGGAGAGAACGCTATGGATAAAATGGAATTGAAGGCACTTGGGAAGATTAATTTGGGACTGGATGTGCTTGGAAAGCGTGAGAATGGGTATCATGATGTGCGGATGGTTATGCAGACCTTGTATTTATATGATAATGTGACGTTGATCAAGAAATCAAAACCGGGGATTGAAATTGTGTCGAATTTGTTTTTCCTTCCAACGGACAGTGGAAATATCGCATGGAAAGCGGCGAATCTGTTGATGGAGGAATTTAAGATTCCTGGTGGAATTAAGATTGTGTTGAACAAGTACATTCCAGTCGCAGCCGGTATGGCGGGTGGAAGTTCCAATGCGGCAGCGGTACTTTATGGAATGAATAAGATGTATCGCCTCGGCCTTACGCAGAAAGAGTTGATGGAGCGTGGCGTTAAATTGGGTGCGGATGTGCCGTATTGTATCATGCGTGGAACTGTCCTTGCGGAAGGCATTGGAGAAATTCTGACACCACTTCCACCGATGCCAAAGTGTTTTGTACTGATTGCAAAACCACCAGTCAGTGTTTCGACGAAGGCTGTCTACGAGGCGATTGATTCTAAGGAAATTATGGAACATCCAGACATTGATGGAATTCTAGCCGGTCTCAAGGAACAAGATCTTGATAAAATCGCAGCGTCTATGGGAAATGTATTGGAAGAGGTCACTGTTGCTATGCATCCGGAGATTGCACAAATCAAGCATTGCATGCTCGAAAATGGTGCGCTTGGCGCGATGATGAGCGGAAGTGGCCCAACAGTGTTCGGACTTTTCCGCAGCCGCGAGGAAGCTCAGAGGGCTTATGAAAAAGTGAAGAGCCAGGGAATCGCAAAACAAGTGTATGTGGCAGGCGTACACAACACCAAAGAAAGCAAGAACTTCACAAACTAGAATGGAAAAGTGCGGACAGCCTTAGGCTTCAGC
>CAZYCT010000034.1:0-21737 GCA_964646135.1 uncultured Coprococcus sp.
TTCCTTCTAACATTCCCATAATCTGTTCTACTGCCCAGTCTGTTCTACTTCCCATGCAGTTATCACCACAGATGATTGTATGTGTTACGTCTGCATGAAGCCCTGCGTCGATTGCCGTCGCTGGTCCTATAAGCCCCTCATGAATTGTTGGTTCATAATCAGCAGTATCCTCTCCACCAACTTGACCAAAAAACTGATTAATATATACAATCGCTTTTTTACTCATCTCGCTTGCCTCCCTGATTCTAGTAATCCATCATCTGTTTTGTCGACCAGCCGACAACCTGATCGGAACAGAATAAACCATTATTTTCCATGATGATTGATCCATCTTCTCTCACTGATGGTCCTAACTTTTCATCATAGTCCCATCCACCAGAGTTACCATCTCGTCCGAGAGCTTCTAATTCGCCAAGAACTGTTTCCATAGGTGGAAGTTCAATCAATTCACCTACGTTACCACAAGATACGATTGCATCACATTTTTCATCCAATGCTACGAATGGCTGACCTGCACCATCTCG
Organism: uncultured Coprococcus sp.; assembly: GCA_964646135.1. Lineage (GTDB taxonomy): Bacteria > Bacillota > Clostridia > Lachnospirales > Lachnospiraceae > Allocoprococcus. The sequence goes on from CAZYCT010000034.1 coordinate 525, forward strand.
TCCTACTGACTCATTTGTAACCCCGATAACTTTCACGCCTGCGTCTTCCAGTGCTACGATTGTTCCAATGAAGTCTGCGTCTGGGTTTCCATAACCTTCTTCAGCAACAATTGCTGCATCAGCACCAACTTGTACTGCAAGGTTTGCCACAAACTGAGATGCTCGCTCTTTCTGAAGTAACGCTACGTTCAAGTTTGACATAATCACACCAAGGAAGTTGATTGTCTTTCCATGTTCTCTGTAGAGAGCCTTAATATTTGGTGTGTTCTGGAAATCATAAGTTGACCATTTAGAAGAACATGGCATGAAACTTCCCGATACAATACAACCGTCAAAAATTTCATTTGGATGCATTAATGTTGGAAGGAAATGGTTCAAATCCCATCCGTACAATAAATCGTTGTATCCCATTGCTTCCATCTGTGACTGTGGCTGCATAACGTATACAACAGAAGGTAATTTTTCTACTTCCTCGCCACGATTTCGAATACTTTCCAATTCATAGACTTCTTCTTCTTCTGGCTGGAGTTCTTTTACACATCCTGCAATAAATTCTGCAAGTTTATGTCCGGCTCTTCTGAGTGCATCATTCATCTTCTGCTGCTCATATCTTTCAAATTCTTCGTTTGTGTCTGCGACAAGAACAATGTTCTGAAGTCCGCCATAATATGTGAGTTTCTGTCCTGGACCCGACATATCGATAAGTCCATCCTGGAATCCACCCCAATGTCTTCCTACAACAAGAACACTTGTGTTCTTTAATGCATGAACTGTACCCTCACCAGCCTGTCTAAGTTCTGTTGTGTATCCTGGGAAAATTCCCTTTCCATCTGGACGTACACGAGGCTCAATCGCTTCTTTTACTGGACACAGACGAATCTTATCTCCTGGTTTTGCGATATAAAGGTCTGCTTCTGTGATTCGATCATCTTCTTTCACCAAAGCAAGGGCCTCTTCCTTATTGATTGTCAATACTCCATCTTCGAAAGATAACTTATCCCCAAATACGATGTCTGTTACATAGAAATTGCCTATTGTCAGTTTCATTGCAAATCTCCTTTCTATATCCCTCGTTGTTTATGTTTAGATATTAACACAACGTATTTATTTTGTAAATACGTTTACTTTATAAATACGATTTACCAATAAACAAATTTATCTAACAATTTTTATAATATTTGCACAAATTTTATAGTTTGTCACAATTGCGCTTGCCTTTCCTTGGAAATCATGAGATAATGATATGTACTTTTATACACATCTACTTTTTCTAGGAGGTATTATCTTGGCTAAAACAAAAAAAGAGATACAAAATGAACGTAAAATCCGTTATTTTGTAGAGGCAGCTTGGAAGATCGAGGATACCGAAGGACTTGATGCTATCACAGCCCGTAAAGTTGCTGATCTTGCTGGATACAATGTCGCAACATTATATAATTATTTCGAAAGTTTGAATCATTTACTCGCATTCGCATCATTGCGTCATTTAAAAGAATACGCTTTAGCACTTCCGAATTATACCAAAGGAATTACAAATCCATTGACTTTGTATATGAAGACATGGGAATGTTTTAATCATTATGGTTTTCAGAAGCCACTCGTCTACAAGAATCTGTTTTTTGGACAATTTGCTTCCTCTTATAACGATTCATTAAAATTGTATTATGATGTTTTTCCTGAAGAACTTCCTAGCAATGGATTACAGTTTTATCCTATGTTAATGGAACGTGAGCTTCACAAACGAGATTATACATTACTAATGGAATCTGCAAAGAGTGGCATGATTCCTGAAAAATACGCTTTAGATATTTCAAATATGAACGTTTTAATTTGGCGTGGTATGTTAGATCGGTTATTAGAGGGCACTTTGGAGTACTCAGTTGATGAGATGACAAAGGTTGTGACAAATTATCACGCTCGCACTTTGATTAGTTACGGTGTATCACGCGAAGCAATTGAAGAATTTCTAGTTGATTAACACATACGAAAAAGACTGCCGGAACATATCTGTTCTCGACAGTCTTTTGACATTCTAAAATCTTTACTTTTTATTATTAATTCAGTGTCTGTAAATACTCATCCACTGCTGCATAGTCTACTTCCACTACATCTCTAGGACGGCTATTCTGGTAAGTATCAACTGCAGAAAATCCAATCCATCCAACTAAAACCACAGCAATAACGATTCCGGTTACTTTGCGGATTGCCTTTTCTCTTTTCTGCTTTGCCATTGTCTGTTTACGATTTGCTTTTTCTTCTTTGTAACGATTTACTTTTTCCTGACTCATTCTATAAAAACTCCTTTATGTGATCTTACGAATTTAACTCCTTTCATCTTAACACAGCTTATTCATAGAAACAAGCGTTAAGTTTCTAAATTTATACGATTTGACACTCCAAGTACAATCCCAAGTTCGGTCATCAAGAATAGAATTGCTGTTCCTCCGTAACTGATAAACGGAAGTGTAATTCCTGTTGTAGGAATCAGATTGGTAACAACAGCAACATTTAAAATGACTTGCAGTGCAATATGCGCAAACACTCCTGTTACAATCAGTGAACCATACTTATCAGGTGCATTCTGTGCAATAAACAGTAGGCGATACAATAATAATCCAAACAGCACCAGGACCATAATTGCTCCAAAAACCCCCAATTCTTCACAGATAACTGCTAAAATCATATCATTTTGTACTTCTGGAATCTGCATCTTCTGCGCACTATTTCCCAGACCCTTTCCCCAGAATCCTCCTGAGCCAATTGCATACAATCCCTGAACAGTCTGATAAGACAGATTTGCTGCATATTTTTCTGGATGCAGCCACGCAATTATTCGTCGCAGTCGAAAGTTATCACTATTTTCTAAGGTTGCTCCTAAAATCGCAGCCAATATCACAAACGCTCCAACTCCAGCGCCTGCTATCCATACAAAAATCTTCGTCTTCTTGTGTGCAACAAAAAGCATCACTGCAACCATTCCGAAAACAATAATCGCTGTGCTCAAGTTATCCGTCAAATAAAAAACACCCCAAAAAGCCACTAGCCCCCACAGCAAAACAACTTTCGTTCCTTTCCACTTATTGACATTCTTTCCTATCTTACAGATTAAATACGGAATAAAAAGTACGATTGCTATCTTCATGATTTCCGACGGTTGAAGCTGACCAATAATCGGAAATTTCATCCATCTTCTGGATGCATTTCTTGTAACCCCAAGCGGTGTAAAACGCACAAGACTCATCATAAACATTGCCACCATATACGCCAAAGTTGACCATTTGGCATACAAATGATAATCGATTTTTGCAACACCAAGCATCCATACAATACCGCCAATACTGAAAATACACTGGCGCTTGAAAAAATACATTGCATCTCCCATTTCTGTCATGCCTTCATACGAACTGCTGCTGTAGAGCATCACTAGTCCAAAGCAAAGCAGAAAGACAACGATTGCTACTAGGTTATAGTCAAAATACTGAATCGTATTCTTTGCATTCTTCTTTTTCACCTTTTTTGCCATTTTATACTCTCCCTTATTTTATACGGTAAGAGTATAACACAGTTTTTATTATTTGTACACGTAGAGGAGTTTTTTTACATCTCAATTCCAAGTCTCGCCGGCACTCCTTTGTCGAATGGATGCTTGATTTTCTGTATTCTTGACACATAATCTGCAAGTTCCACCAATTCGTCCGCTGGATTTCTCCCCGTCATCACAACTTCCAAATCTTCTGGTCGATTTTTCAAAAATTCCAATACTTCTCGGCGATCCACCATCTCGTGATTATAAGATGCGATCAATTCATCGAGAACAAGAAGACCGTACATTCCGCTTTGCACCTTCTGAACGATTTTGCGAAAATGTTCCCCATAATATGCTCGCGCCTCTTCTTTTTTTTCTTCCGACATATATGCTATAAATCCGAATTTTTTTTCGCATCTTTCTAAATCTATATTTTCAATTTTTTCCAAGATATTTAATTCACTAGATGTATTATTTTTTAAAAATTGTGTATAGAGTACTTTTTTTCCACTTCCGGCGCATCGAATGGCAAGTCCTATTCCCGCGCTTGTCTTTCCCTTGCCATCGCCTTCGTAAATATGAACGAATCCACTCATATTTTCTTTCTCCTTTTCATGTTATACTCCACTTCTTGTCTCATCAAGCATATACAACAATGCATTACAGATTGCTGCAGCCACATTACTACCGCCTTTTCTTCCCTTAGCAATAATATATGGAATATCCGTCTCCATAATTAATTCCTTTGATTGCACCACATTTACAAATCCTACTGGTACTCCTATGATTAATTCTGGTCTGATTTTTTCTTCTTGTACCAACTCATATAAACGCACTAAAGCTGTCGGTGCATTTCCAATTGCAAAGATCAGTGGTTTCCCAAGCGCTGCAGCCTTATCCATACAAACTGCCGATCTTGTAGAACCTTGCTCTTTTGCTAATCTTGCAACATCTTCATCTGCAACGAAATTATACACTTCTCCTCCAAATTTTTTCAGTACCTTCTTATTAATTCCTGCCTTGGCCATCTGTGTATCTGTCACAATGCATGCACCATTTTGAATCGCTGTCTTGGCGCGCTGTAATACATTCTCAGAAAATGCCAATGTTTCTGCATATTCAAAATCTGCGGATGTGTGAATCACTCGTTTGATGATTGGAGCATAGTCTTCCGGCAAAATAATTCCTTTTTCCTCTAATTCCTCCGATATTATTTCAAAGCTGCGCTTCTCTATTTCCATCGGAAGCACATTTTCCAATTCTATTTTCATACTCCCATCTCCAGTATTTCATATATTTTCTTCATATCCAGATGCTCTCTCATGGTATCTGCAAGCAAATCATACTGCTTTTCTTTGTAAGCGGCGTAATCAATATTTTCCAGTTCCTCCATCTGAATATCCTTTTTTTCTGCAAGAGCCAGAATAATTTCTTTCGCAATATTCTCCTTGTCAAAAATGCCATGCACATAGGATCCATAGACATTTTCAATATTTCCGCCTTCCAACTTCCATGTATCATCTGCTTGATTCGAATCACTGACACAAGTAAGTGCGCCTATTGGTGTTTCATTCCGACTCACACCCATATGAATTTCATAACCTTCCAATTCCATTCCTGAAAGGCGCTGTAATACCCCTTCCATTTTTTGAAATTTCCCAGATACTCTCGTGCGCGTCTTTTCTCCAGCAAATTCTGTGTGCATAGGTAGAATTCCCATACCATTCATGCTGCCGCCTTCTTCCACGCCAAACGGATCACTAAGAGTACACCCTAGCATCTGATAGCCCCCGCAAATACCAAAAATAACGGTTTCTTTCTCTTTGGCCTTTAAGATTGCTGCTTCCAAACCAGATTGTCTAAGCCACGCCATATCTTTCATAGTATTTTTGGTGCCCGGTAAAATAATCATATCTGGATTCTTCAAATCAGATACTTTTTCTACATATCGAAGGGACACTCCAGGAAAACTTTCAAGAACATTAAAATCTGTGAAATTTGAAATTCTAGGCAGACGAATCACCGCAATATCTATCAATGCAGTTTCTTTCTTTCTGGTAAATCGTTCTGTGAGACTGTCCTCATCTTCCACATCTACATACATATATGGCACCACACCCACAACTGGGATATTCGTTCTCTCCTCCAGCATCACTGTGCCTGGCTCCAATATCGTCTTATCTCCGCGGAATTTATTGATGATCAAGCCTTTGATCATTTCTCTTTCTTCTTCTTCCAGAAGATCCACTGTCCCTACAAGCTGTGCAAATACTCCACCTCGATCAATATCTCCAGCCAGCAGTACCGGTGCTTTGGCCATTTTTGCCATTCCCATGTTCACAATATCTTCTTCTTTTAAATTAATTTCCGCCGGAGAACCAGCCCCTTCAATTACGATAATATCGTTTTCTGCTGCCAGAGCATTATATGCCTTCATAATGTCCGGAATCAGTTTCTTTTTATAGGAAAAATAATCTCTTGCACTCATATTTCCCAGAACTTCTCCGTTTACAATCACCTGAGATCCAATATCATTAGTTGGTTTTAATAAAATCGGATTCATAAGGACAGACGGCTCTATTCCAGCCGCTTCCGCCTGCATTACCTGGGCACGTCCCATTTCCAAACCTTCTCGTGTGATAAAAGAATTCAAGGCCATATTCTGAGATTTAAACGGTGCAACGCGGTACCCATCTTGCTTAAATATTCTGCACAATCCTGCTGCTAACAGACTCTTTCCAGCATTCGACATTGTACCCTGAATCATAATTGCTTTTGCCATCTTACGCCTCCTCTATAGTATAGAAAGTAACTTTCGATTATCTTCTGGACTTTTCACAGCGACACGATACCATCCTTTTTGCAGTCCCTCATAATTGCTGCAGTCTCGCACCATAATTCCCTTTTTCATACAAGATTCTCCAAAATATTCTGGTGCTTTAAAAAACAAATAATTTGCCTGTGAATCCAATACATGATAGCCTTTTTTACGCATCTCTTCTTGTAATTTCAGCTTTTCTTTTTGAATGATTTTCGCACTTTCCACTGCAAATTCTATCTCTTTTGCCGCAGCTTTTCCTGCCATCTGCGCAGGAATCGATACACTCCATGGTTGTCTGATGAAAAGCATTTTCTCTAATAATTCTTCATTTCCACAAAATCCATACCCCAGACGAAGCCCAGCCATTGCATACATTTTTGTAAAAGCTTTCAACAGAAAAAGATGTTTCGTCTTTTCTACGTAATCTTTCATCGAATAATTTTGTGGGCACTCCAAAAAATCGTTGAAGCACTCATCCAGAACTAACAAGGCATCACATTTTTCACATTTTTGCAAAACCTTCTCAAGAAGTTCTCTTTCTATCAAAAGACCTGTTGGGTTGTTCGGATTACATAAAAAAACGATATCGGTCTGTGCAGTAATCTTGTCTATGAAGTCTTCCTTTAATTCAAATCCATTTTCTTCTAGTAAATAATGCTTTTCATTCACACAGTCCACCGAACAAAGTGCCTGCTCATATTCATAAAATGTCGGTGCCACCAAAAGTGCTCTCTTCGGTTTTTTTGCCAATACAAGTGCGAAAATAAGATCTGCGGCTCCATTTCCACAAATAATATGTTCTTTTGAAATTCCTTCTCTTTTTTCTAATGCTTCTCGAAGTGCTTCGCATCTTGTATCTGGATAATTTCCACAGAGTTCTACTGCCTGCTTAGCTGCATCTTTTACGGATTGAGGCATGCCTCTAAAATTAATATTTGCCGAAAAATCAATCACTTCTGTATTGCGATACACATCGCCTCCATGTGTATGTCTTCTCATCTCTCCCATTTGGTCTCCATACCTTTCTCAACTTACAACAAGCTGAAAATTCCTCCACTTATCAGCGCAAGCACCCCCATACAGATCCAAGCTGCGCGGTATAATAATTGATTTGCCTTTCCGATATCCGAAATTTCCACTTCCCTAAGTGAATCTCCGATGGTCGGCTTTTCATATTTCTTTCCAAAATAATATGCTTCTCCCGCCAGCTGAACACCTAATGCTCCTGCCACAACAGATTCTGTCTGCGCCGAATTGGGACTTGCATGATTCCTTCTGTCTCTTCTATATATCTTCCATGCATTTTTCCTTTGAAACCCACCAAGTGATGAAGCAATCAAAAGGAGTCCTGCAGTGATTCTAGCTGGAATATAGTTTACTACATCATCCAGTTTTGCAGCTGCCCTGCCAAAATAAAGATATTTCTCATTCTTATATCCTACCATGGAATCCATTGTATTTACTGCTTTATAGAAAAATCCAAAAACTGGTCCTCCGAGTGCCATATATAACATCGGAGCAATGACACCGTCTGACGTATTTTCTGCCACTGTCTCCACAGCGGCCTTTATCACTCCAGCCTGGCTTAACTGCTGCGTATCTCTTCCTACTATCATAGACACTGCTTTTCTTCCTGATTCCAGACCTTCTTTTACTAATGCATCCGCCACTTTCATACTTTCATCCTTCAAACATTTTGTTGCCAGAAGATAATAGCACATCACAGACTCCATTACAATTCCTAGGCACCAATGAGCCTTCCAGCAAATTGCAAGGAGCATTAGCGGAACTACTGTTGAAAAAAATAACACAATGACAACCAACATGATTCCCGCACAAAGTTCTCCATTTTCACTCTCCGGAAATCTCTTGCGAAGTTGTTTTTCTGTTTTCGAAATCATATTGCCAATCACAATCATCGGATGCCACCACCCATGAGGATCTCCCATCAATAAATCCAAGAAAAATCCTATCGCCAATGGAATTATTGTATACGTTAAAATCATCCCTCTACTCCTCTACATGCTTTTCTTCACATTTCCGTAAAAATTGAAAAATCATATCTGGATTTGAGTAATAGTAAAGGTGCGGGAATCCTGCTGCACTACATTCATCTGCGTGTATACATTCCCAGCTGCGATCTACAAGTGGTTTTTCCGCAATAAAAGCATCTCCATTTGAAGTGCTGTCAAAGTAATGGAACTCATGACCTTTACATGTAACACCTTTTTCACCAAATATCTGTCTTTTTTTCGCTTCTAAAGAAATATAACCAAATCTTTTTAGTCCTCTGGTTCGATACGTTTTTCCAGCTATTTTCCCTACCATCGGCCACGCCTGTCCATCCATATCCTCCAGGATTTCATGAAGGTACATAAAACCTCCACATTCAGCCAAATATGGCTTTCCTTCATCCAACGCTCGCTTGATTTGCTCGCGCATACTTATATTTTCACTTAACTTTTGCGCATAAAGTTCTGGATAGCCACCGTAAAAAATAAGTCCATCCAGATTATTTGGCAATTGTTTTTCTTTTAGCGGCGAGAAAAATACTAATTCTGCACCCATTTTTTCCATAATTTCAAGATTATCCTGATAGCAGAAACAGAAAGCTTCATCTCTTGCCACTCCAATCCTAACTGTTCTTGATATACGTGGCAATTCTGGCTCTTCGTAAGTAATTTCGGAGGAATTTTCTGCTATCTGAATCAGCGCATCCATATCAATGGTCTTTTCTAATATAGCAGCTAATCCCTGCAATTTTTCCTGCAAATTTTCCACTTCATCTGGCGTCACAAGACCAAGATGACGGCTTTCTATCACATATTCTTCTACTTTTGGTACATAACCCAATATTTTTACTTTCAGTTCTTCTTCCAATTGATCTTTGATTCTAGTGAATAAGTTTTCGCTCATGCGATTCAATATAATTCCTGCAATTCGATGATCTTTCTTAAACTCCATGAATCCTTTGATTACTGCTGCCGACGACAGACTCATTCCCTTTGTATTTACAATTAAAATCACTGGTGTATCTGTCACCTTTGCCACATGATATGCGGAAGCGTCAGTCTCTACGCCTGCTATACCATCATAGTATCCCATCGCGCCTTCCATTACCGAAATATCTGCTTTACACGCCTCTTTTCCAAATAGATAGCGAACAACCTTCTCCTCAGCAAAGAAAGTATCTAGGTTTTTTGATGGAATTCCAATAATTTTTCCATGAAACATCGGATCGATATAATCTGGTCCTGTCTTAAAAGCAATGGTGTGCTTGCCCCGGTTCACAAGCGCCTGTAAAATTCCACAGGTAATCAATGTTTTCCCACTTCCGCTAGAGGGAGCTGTCAATAAAATTCTAGGTGCTTTCACGGTTATCTCTCCTTCTGCAACGTAAAGATATAGACAGGATTCTGTCCCATCATCATTTGGTAACTTCCCAATTCTTTTGCCTTACTTACTTGGACTTGCACAATTTCTTTTACCTCATATTCGTCATTTTTGATCAACTGCATCACTTCCGAAATAGTATCTACCGCAATAGCGTTAATCACAATCCTGACTTTGGGATTTTTTTGTAATAGGCATTCTATGATTTCTTTCATATTTCCACTACTTCCACCTATAAATGCATGCGTCGGCACTGGAAGTTCCTTCATAGCATCTGGAGCAGTTCCCTCGATAATTTCCAAATTATCAGTGTACATCTTCAACTTATTTTTTTCCAAAAGTGTGATTGCATCTCGTTTCTTTTCAATTGCATATACTTGACCATCTACTGCCTGCAATGCACACTCAATACCAATAGAACCGGTTCCGGCACCCACATCATATACAACGGAATCTTTACGAAGTGCTAACTTGGATAGGGAAATGCTCCGGATTTCTTCCTTGGTCATCGGTGCATTTCCTCTTATAAAGTGTTCATCCAAAAGTCCATGCGTGACCACATTCTTTCTCGCATCCTTATTTTCTAAGATTACCACCGACAAGCCCTCAAGATTATATTCCAAGAAATTTTCTGGCTCTCCACTTTGCAGCACTTCTTCTGGATAACTTAATTGATAGCCTACGTGCATTACTACCTTATCCATCTCATAGTGTAACAGTTTCTGTGCGAGCTTTCGAACTCCTTCTTTCCCTTCCACAAGCACGAAAACTTTTCCGTTTGTACGAACTGCAGCAATCACATTTTGCAGTCTTCCATGCATACTCATCAACTTCATATCCTGCCATGGAATCTGAAATTTTGATGCCGCATATATAGGTGAGGAAATACCGCAGACAAGCTCAATGTCATATTCCTCTTTGCTTAGAGCCTGCAGCATTTGACTGGTTCCACTGTAGAATCCCACATCACCAGAAAATGCAACCACTACATTTTGATATTCTAAATGTTCTTTTAGAAAGTTTTTTACAACTTCTGCCTGATAAATCGCTTCCATTGGCTTACGAAATGACTCTAAAGACTTTACGATTCGCTCTGCGCCTAAAATCACGTCGGCCTGGGCACACACTTGGCGGCCCCGAAGAGTCATCGTATCTTCCGATCCCATTCCAATTCCTAGAAGACTGATTTTGCGTTTTGCCTTTCTCATACTCGCAACACCAATCTGGCTTAAAAGTTCTTCCATTGACCACCCTTCTGGTTCCTCAGGTCTTCGTATCGTCACCACTTTGGCTCCTGCCATCTTGGCTCCTGTTAATTTCTGTGGAAATCCCCCTGTCACACCAGTTTCTTTTGTCACCATATACTGAATATCAAATTGCTTTAACATCGCAGCATTTAGTTCTGCACTAAATGGTCCTTGCATACAAATAATTTGCTTTCCTTGTAAGCCTAACTTGCGACATCTTTCTACTGCATTCGCATCTGTCAATATACGTACATATACTCTTGATATATCTGCAATCTTATTCAAATAAAATTCCAAATCTTTACTTCCAGTTGTAAATAGAATGTTTCCATCTACTTTGTTTAAGTACTCTGCTGCCTCTTCTTTGGAATCCACATAAATACAAACCATCTCTTCTGTACTTTCTTCTCTTAACAGACGCATATATCTCTTTCCTGTTGCTTTACATGCCTCTTTAATATTCTCAGACACGTCAACTGCATAAGGATGTGTCGCATCGATAATATACTCACAAGATTCTCGAGAAAATATATCCTGCATCTTTTCCTTCTCTAATCTCCCTTGATGCACATAAAGATGTTCACTTTCTGGCAACACTTCTTCTCCATATTCTGTTGCCACAAATATATGAACCTCTTTTTCAAATTTGCACAAATGCTCTGCAAGGATTCTTCCCTCTTGCGTTCCTGCAAAAATCAATATTTTTTCTTTCATGATTCTTTCACCTTACAACCGATATCCTCTTGGTGTTACCATATTTCCATTCACAATCTTTGTCTGTGAATTTCCAATAAAAACAGTTGTGAACATATCAACAGTTGTATCTCGCAGTTCTTTCAATGTATAGATTTTTCTTTGTTCTCCCTCTCTGCCGATTTGTTCCACTGTTCCACAAACCAGATCTTCTGGCTGAAATTTCAAAACCAAATCGCATGCTTTTTGCAAATAGTCATGACGTTTTCTGCTCGATGGGTTATATAAACAAATTACAAAATCCGCTTCTGCTGCCGCTAGAATTCGCTTTTCAATTTTTTCCCATGGAGTTAAAAGGTCACTTAAACTAATCACTGCGAAATCGTGGATCAAAGGTGCACCAAGAACTGCTGCGCCGCCAATCGCCGCTGTAACTCCTGAAATAATCTCAACTGGAATCTCTGGATATTTCTCCTGGATTGTCAGTATCAATCCACTCATTCCATATACACCTGCGTCTCCGCTGCAGATCATCGCTACCGTCTTTCCCTTTGCAGCCTCCCGGAACGCCAGTTCACAGCGTTCGACTTCTTTCGTCATCGGTGTAGTCAAAAATTCTTTGTCAGCAAAATGTTCTTTTACCAAATCGATATACACCGTATATCCCACTATGGTATCACATGCTTCCAAAGTTTTCGCCGCCTCAATCGTCATTTTCTCATATTTTCCTGGTCCAATTCCGACCACATATACTTTACTCAAATGTTACACCCCATTTTCTCTGTACGAGCGCAATTGTCACGCCCTCTTTTTTTACTTTATGTATGATAAGATCCCGTTTTGGATCCGCATCTTCATTTTCTCTTATTGCGTGGCAGACAGCTGCTCGCTCACACACATTGTCTACACCTGTAACCTTACTTACAAAAGAAGATTCTTCAAACGTTCCCGGAACACACTTTAATTCTTCGGCTGTATAGAAATGAGTTTTGATGTCATATTTTTTTGCAAAATCCAACAGCCCCTTTTCTTCCGATTTTAAATCAATGCTTGCCAGTTCTCCCACAGCTTGGATGAAAAGTTTCTTTTCGTTCAAGACATCCAGCACCGCTCTTTCTATCTCCTGTGCTGTCTTTCCCTTTTTACATCCTATTCCTAAAATAAACGCTTGGGGAACGAGCAGAAGACTATTTTCTTCCAATTCTTCTTTGTAGGCTGAGACAATCACTCGTCCCTTTGCACTTTCAGTATCTGCGGTTAACTCAAGTGGCACTTGCCCTTCTATATTTCCATCACACTGAAAGCTCACCGGCTCTTCGGCCACAATCATTGCTGCAATCCGTTTTGCCTTCTGCATATCTGATATATATAACTGATTTTTCTTTGCAAAAACATCGATTGCAATTTTGCCATTCACATCCGACGCGGTAGTGATAACTGGTTCTGCACCCATGAGTGAAGATAATTGTATCGTCAATTCATTGCCTCCACCTAAGTGTCCTGACAAAACTGATATCATATGCCTTGCTTTTTCATCCATGACCAGTACCGCTGGATCCGTCTTCTTATTTTGAATAAAGGGAGCAATGGTGCGCACAGCGATTCCAAGTGCCCCGATAAACAGGATTGCATCTTGCGTCTCAAAATGACCTCTACACCACTCTTTTAGATTCTCCGGCTTATGTGTCACAGAAAGTAAAAAAGATTCTTGTGCTTGACTTTGCAAAGTATCAAACAATCTTTCTGCCTGATATTGTCCATTTGGTGTAAACGATACAATTGCTAGTTTTATCTGTTTCATAATGTTTCAGAAGCCTCTCGAAACTCCGTGGTAAATGCTGGATTATAAAGTTCAGAACGCTGATAATCGCTGTGCGTCACCACATCACCGATAATCATCAGTGCCGTCTTCGTAATCTGATGCTCCTTTGCGGTCTGGGCAAGTGTTCCCACCGTACAAACGTACTTCTTTTCATCTTCCCAAGTTGCTTTATAGACAATCGCCGCAGGAGTATCTTTTGAATACCCACCTTCTATCAATTGCTCACTGAGCTGTTCCAGCAATCCTGTACTCAAAAAGACCACCATCGTCGCCTGGTGAGCTGCAAAGGATGCGATACTTTCTTTCTCTGGAACCGGCGTCCTTCCAGCCATTCTAGTAATAATAACACTCTGTGATACATCTGGAAGCGTATACTCTAAGTTCAGCGCTGAAGCTGCTCCACAAAAAGCGCTGACACCAGGACAAGTTGCATATGGAATCTGAAGTTCATCCAAGGCATCCATCTGTTCTCTGATTGCCCCATAGATACAAGGATCTCCCGTATGCAAACGCACGACATTCTTGCCTCCTTCTTCTGCCTCTTTCATAACCTCCAACACTTCTTCTAATGTCATAAATGCACTATTATAAACTTTGCAATCATCTTTCTTATTTTCTAAAAGCTGTGGATTTACTAACGATCCTGCATAAATAATTACATCTGCCTCCTGCAAAAGTTTCTGTCCCCTGACTGTGATTAAGTCTGGTGCGCCAGATCCTGCTCCTACAAAATGAATCATTCTTCTTTTCCTCCTTCTACTTTCTGAATATCTTCTATCAACTCTTCTACTGCACCAATCCGTCCTAGTTCACCAAATTCATTTGAAAAAACAAGAATTCCAAATTTCAATTTGTCATATGCCCTGTGATTCAAATAATATAATATCTTTTCCATAATTCCTTTCATGGTTTGCTCTAAGAGATTGTTTTCTTCTAATATTTTCAACGCTTCATCTGTTGTAATAGCTTGGAGTATCTGTTTTAACACTTCCGTATCTGCTCCAGCCATCACCGCATGTGCTGCCATAATTTCCATTCTACAGTCTGCATTTCTAGAATGTGTATTCATAATACCGCCAGCTAATTTTACAAACTTACCTATATGGCTGACAAACAAAATTCCCTGATATCCAAGTTCAATCGCCATATCCACAGTTTCTCCCACAAAATTGCTGCATTTTACAGACTTTTCAATATCTAACTGCATCTTTTCTTTCAAATAAGCAGTCCCATAGTTTCCTGGTGCGGCAAATAAAATTTTCGCACCATTATTCCTCTTCATCTGCATTTCTAGGCGAATACTGGCAATCAGCGCAGCCTCACTCATTGGCTCCACTATGCCGCTTGTACCCAGCACAGAAATGCCTCCTTCAATTCCCAGACGAGGATTGAATGTTTTTTTTGCAAGTTCTACCCCTGCAGGTATCGATATTTCTACGTAAATTTCTCCATGATAATCATTTTCATCACAAATCTGTGATACTTCTCTCGTAATCATTTCTCTTGGGACTCGATTGATTGCCGGCTCTCCTACCTTCTGTTCCAATCCTGGCTTCGTGACTTGGCCAACGCCAATGCCTCCCAAAATGTGTACGGAGTTCCTTGTCCCGCTCTCTCCACACCATACTTTTGCAAATACCAGAACTCCATTTGTTACATCTGGATCATCCCCCGCATTTTTGCGCACTGCACAACACACATTTTCCTTTGTAATATTTGCTTCCAAAACTTCTAAATTCAACTCAAAACCTTTTGGTGTCATCAAACGAACTTTGGAAATCCTTTCCTTTGTAAACAGCATAATAGCTGCGGCTTTCGCAGCCGCAGCCGCACAACTTCCTGTTGTATAACCATATGCCATTTTCTGGTTGT
Organism: uncultured Coprococcus sp.; assembly: GCA_964646135.1. Taxonomy (GTDB): domain Bacteria; phylum Bacillota; class Clostridia; order Lachnospirales; family Lachnospiraceae; genus Allocoprococcus. The sequence goes on from CAZYCT010000034.1 coordinate 15,899, forward strand.
TTTTCAAAATATATTTTCCTTCCAACCCAGTATTCATATCTATTCTTTCACCTTTTCCTTGGCAATTTCCAAAAGTTCCAGCATCCGCTGATTGCAATCTCCAATTGGGAAATCACACACAATAACTTCTTCACACTCGTCAATCAGCTGCACAGCTTTTTGAAATGCAGCGTCTGAAATCTGTACAAAAGGTCTTTCTACCACCACATCTACCGCCAAAGCCTTCGCAATTTGGTAATCAATATCATTCATATACAAAATTCCTGCATAGAACGGTTTTCGTTCTTTCTGCAACTTTCGAAAGGTTTCAATTCCGCTTCCGCAACCAGATATCACAAAAGTCTTTGGCACCCCTGAAACCTTAGGCAGTTCAATACTTCCAAAATAAAGATTGAAAATATCTTCTTCTATGTGATAAAGATTCTGTATATTTGCTTCTTTAAAAATCTCTTCCGGTGCGCCAAAATGAGAGAGTTCGTCACCACTTACACATACAATCTTATCTGATACTTTCTCTGCCAAATCGATTTCGTGCAAAGACATAATAACGGTCGTTCCCTTTTCTTTTGCCATTTTTCTCAAAATCCCAAGAAGTTCTACTTTATGACGAATATCTAAGAAAGAAGTTGGCTCATCCAGTACAATAATCTCCGGTTCTTGGCAGATTGCTCTCGCAAGCAATATTCTTTGACGCTGTCCATCACTGATTGCATTGTAACTCTTATCCGCCAATTCTAATACATTAACCTTCTCCATTGTCGCAGTTACGATAGCTTCGTCTTCTGCACTCAATAATCCCATACGATTTGTATACGGATAACGTCCAGAAGCCACAACTTCCCTGCAAGTCATAAGTTCCGGGCGAATTCTCTCGGTCAAGACAACCGCTACTTTTTTTGACAACTCTTTATAAGTCAAGGTTCCAAGTTCATCTTTTCCTATGTATACCGTCCCACAAATGGATGCCAAATGCTTGGTGATTGTCTTTAATATTGTTGATTTTCCCGATCCATTTGGTCCAATCAAAGTCACAATCTCGCCGCGCTTGATCTGCAATGAAATATCGTGAATCAGAGGAGTTCCATTATACCCAACAGTCAATTTTTTTGTCTCAAAAAATAGCTCCATTACTCTCCTCCTCTGCTTCTTTTTAGCATCATAATAATCACTACTGGCGCACCAAAGATGGATGTAACTGTGCTAATATTCAGCTCTGTTGGTGCAAATGCTGTTCTGGCTATCAGATCACAAAACATACAGAACACGGCTCCACCTAAGAATGTTGCTGGAATCACAACAAGTGGTTTTGCTGTATTTAGCCCTTTCTTAATCAAATGTGGCACTGCAATTCCCACGAAAGAAATCGGTCCTGCAAAAGCTGTCACACATGCAGAGAGTATGCTTGATAACAGAATAAGCATCACACGAAAAACACGTATATTTACACCCATACTCTGTGCGTAGGCTTCTCCCAACTGATACGCCCCAATTGGCTTCGACAGCATAAATGTCAAAACAAATGTAATAACTACTATGACGAGTGCCAATTTGAAATTGCTCCAGTTCGATCCGGAAAAGCTTCCCAAGGACCATCCGTGCAAATTAATGATATCAGAATCATTTGCAAAAGTGACCATGAAGTCTGTGATTGCTGAGCATATGTAGCTGATCATAATACCACCTACTAACAAAACGGACATGTTCTTAATACTTTTTGAAAGCAGCAACACAAATCCAATTGACATCATGGAACCTACAAATGCCGCTATAACCATTGCCAAGGATGAAACTCGGCCCACTCTTTCCAACACTACGATCATCGTCAAAGCTACTACCATTTTAGCCCCAGAAGATATACCCAAGATGTAAGGTCCTGCAATTGGATTTCCAAAAAAGGTCTGCAAGAGGAACCCTGCCAGCGACAACGCACCTCCCAAAATGGCGGCCATTAAAATACGCGGCAAGCGGATTCCCCATATAATATTATAGTTTACTTCCGATCCTTCTCCCAAAAACAAAATCGAACAAATCTCTTTTACAGAAATATAAATGGAACCCGAATTAATATTTAATACAACAATGACTACAAACATCACTGTCATCGCTAAAAAAACAATTCCGTATCGAATTCGGCGTTTATTCTTATTGTCCTTTTCCTGCATTTTCAACCTTCCTCTTTAGTCCAGATGCTGGATATATGTCAGTTCATCTGTATTTTCGCCAATTAACATTGCATGAATGTCAAGGATTACACTTCCCAACTCATCTGTCGCCTGATGAAGCGTTTTTCCTGTCGTCCACACATTTCCTTCTTTCACAGCTTTAAAATCTCCAAACAGTACATTTTTAGCAATCAAATCTTCTACGCTTTCGAGTGGTTCATCAATCGATGCATTATAGATAATAAAGTCAGCACTCTGCGCCGTCGCATAGAATTCTTCCATTGTCAAATTCACCCCAGAAGTTGCCTTTTCAGGATCGCCAAGATTTTCAAAAATGTAGCGGCCTCCCGCAAGTTCAATCATCTTCGGTAAATAGTCATTTGACTTTCTTGTGACGATGATACCATTCTGATTCACATAGAAAAATGCAACTGTCTTTTCTGTGTTTTCAAAATCTTCTAAGTCTTCTACTGCAGATGCTTGTTCTTTATACAATTCTTCTGCTTTTTCTGGCTCTGAAACAAGCTCGCCGATCAATTTGATCCATTCTATTTTGGCAAGCGGATTTGACTCATAGCTAGAGCGTTCGATAAATACCGGGATGCCCATTTCTTCTATTTTTTCCATTACCTCTGGATTGTGCAAAATCATTGTCGACTCAATCGCGAGGTCGCATCCTTCTGCCACCATCAATTCAAAATCTGGTTCTGAATATTTCCCAGCAAAAAGGATATCTCCATTTCGCATTGCTTCTATTGCGCTGTCGATGTACCATCCTTCTTCTCTTGTTCCTGACAAGCGAATATGATCTAGTGCATCTAAAGAGTTGAAGAAACACATTGAAGAAGTTGCCTGCAGATAAATATTATCAAACGGTTGTTGCAAAATCGTACAACTTGATGGAAGTCCTTCCGGAACCGCTCCGCCTTCTGGAATCAGAATGTAGTCTCGTCCATCATCAACTCGAATGACAGAGTACCCTCCTTCGTATCGATAGATTTGGAAGCATTCCGCGTACTCTAGCTCTACGGTCGATTCGTAAGTAAGTCCATTTATCACTGGTGCTTTGTCGTCTACATCTCCCGTATTCGCCTGAGATTCTGTCTTTACATCTGTGCCTTTATCAGCAGAATTTTGACATCCTGCTGATAAAGAAAACATCATAACTGCACATAAAATTGCTGTTATTTTTCTCTTCATTTATATTACCCTCTCTACTATTTTGTCTGCTTTTTCTTAAGCACAACTGCTCCAACAATACCTGCAATAGCTACAATTCCCACAATCACTATCACAATTGCTGTTGGAAATGCTGTTGTATCCGCTTCTGTCGACACAGCGCTTTCACCAGTATCATTCTCTTTCTTTTGTGTAGAATTGAAAGCACCCCATGAATTTTCTTCCTTGTTTTCCACTTCCGCTTCTTCTACTTCTGACTCTTCTTCACTCTTCTCAGCATCAGCTTTCGTTGGTGTTTTAATATTAGACACATTCGTTCCATCTACATAAACATACAATACATACTCCACTTCATATGGCATACTCATTGCTGTGGTCTCTGCTGCAACAGTTGTTGTTCCATTCAAATTTACAGGAACCACAAATGTAGAATTTCCGCCTGCATTTGTGTTGTAATATTTTGTTCCATTTACCTTCATATATGTGAAATTTGGGCTGGCAAAGACAATCGTTGCTGTTGCCTTTCCATTTTTCACAACAACTTTGCTACAAGAAAGTGTCACACGTCCTGAACCACCTTTGTATCCAAATGATGGTGTATAAGTTCCGTCCTTCACTTCACCTTTTGTTGTGTTTTCAATGATATCTTTGATTGCATCATCATCTGTCACACCAGCATTTCCCTGATCTGGATTGCTTGGTTCTTCTGGCTCACCGGTTCCTGGTTTTTCGTCATTTGAAACTACTTTTAGTGTAGCCGAATCAAGAACAATCGGTTTTGCTGACCACTTTCCACTTTTTGAAGCATGTGCAACAACTGGAATTTCTTCATCCAATGCTTCTATTGGAATCTCAAATGCATATTTTCCGTCTGTTTCCACATACGGAATCCATTTTTCTGTATCTTCTGCTGCCTTATCAGCATCTCCAATATACAGATAATCATAACCTGTTCCTGACAATGTAACAACTGCTGTCATTTTTCCGTCTTTCACTGTCAGAACACACTTCCCTACATTGAACATTGTTGCATTTGTTGTCGCATCGATGGTGTACGTTCCATCAGCTGGAATATATACATATTTCTGTATCGTCTCAGAAAGCAATGTGATTGGCTTAGACGTCCAATTTCCACTTTTTGAAGCATGCGTGACAACTGGAATTTCTTTGTCTAACGCTTCTACCGGAATTTCGAATGTATATTTTCCCTCTGCATCTTCTACATAAGGAATCCAATTTTCTGTATCTTCCGCTGCTTTGTCAGCATCTCCGATGTACAAATAATCATAACCTGTTCCTGACAATGTAACAACTGCTGTCATTTTTCCGTCTTTCACTGTCAACAGACAGTTTACTACATTAAACATCTTTGCCTCTGTTGTAACATCAATCGTATATTTTCCATTTGCTGGGGCACTCGGTTCTGCTGGTTTCTCTGGAGTTTCTGTCTGTAAAGATATAGTTAATTCATTGTCTTTCCAGCTTCCTGACTTACTAGAATAAACTGCTGCGTCAAATGCTTTGTCCAATTCTTTTACTGGAATCACATAATGATAGTCCTCACCAACTTTCTCGGCTTCATATATACCTTCTGTTGCTTCTGCTGCCTCTGCTACAGTTCCCAGATACATCTTAAGAAAAGCACTTCCTGGATAAGTAATATCTACTTCCATACCTCCATCGCTGTAAGTCTTCAGCTTTGCACTTTCTGTGACCTTGAACATCGCATAGCTTGCCTGCACTTTTGCATCCTGCGTGCTGACAAGTGCCGCACTTTTCACTTTTTCAACTACATCTTTCTGCACTGTTTCCACAAACTGTGTTGCAATATTTTCCATTTCAACAGACTGTGTTGTGATATTTTCTGTCTCTGCAGCAGCTTCTTCTACCACTTCGACTTTTTCGATTGCTTCTTCTGTCACTTGTTCCAGTTCTGAAGTCACACTCTCTTCTTTCTCTTCTTTCTCTTCTTCATCTTTCACTTCCATCACAGCATTATCATCTGTGCTTACTGTACTGTCCGCCAGTACAGACATTGGAGCCATCATGATCATAACGGTGGCCAAGAACATCGTCATCACTTGTTTCCATGCCTTCATTCTTTTCATTCCTTTCATTAAATAGTATTTCGGTGCTTCCACACACCTCACCTGTATAAATTGGGATTTTGAAAAGGAAATTCTATAACATTTCTCATGCAAAAAAAGACTTTCCCTTATGGGAAAGTTCTTTTACCAATAACACAACATAAAAAATGATTGATACCTATCATTTTCCATATTCATTTCGTACTACCAATAACTCGTGGTCTGGAATAAACATCCCTGTACAGTCTCAGGCAGGTCTCCCGACTTGAAGATCAATGCATAGGCCTCCTTCCCAGTTTCCCAGTGGATCAACTGGCTTCTGCTCCCTAGTTACGGTGACGAGCTCGTGCTGGATTCTCACCAGCTTCCCTTTTCACCAGAATCAATGATTCTGACACCTGACACATATAT
>CAZYCT010000035.1:0-20609 GCA_964646135.1 uncultured Coprococcus sp.
TTATATACACCATCAATAAAATATTCTTGAATCAGTCCGCCCACCAGAATCGTTACTGCTGCTATAAATACAGCTTGGAGCATGACCGTCAATTTCAATTTTCGATAATCATTCTTCAATTTTATACCCAACTCCCCACACAGTCTTGATTAAATCTGTCTTTCCCGTCGGTACACTCAGTTTCTCGCGGAGATGTCTAATATGAACCATTACTGTATTGTTGCTATTTTTGTAATACGTCTCTTTCCACACAGTTTCAAACAAGGTCTCTGAACTGATTACTTTTCCGCGGTTCTCGCAGAGCAACCATAGGATTTCAAACTCCAGCGGTGTAAGTGTCAGCTCTTTCTCATAATAGTAACACTCATGAGACTGCTTTTTTAACACCAGATTGCCAAAATCTATGATATTCTCTTCTTTGTGTGAATTATCGTTATACTGTGTATAGCGGCGAAGCTGAGCCTTCACTCGCGCCACCAGCTCTAACGGATTGAATGGTTTCGGAATATAGTCATCTGCGCCAAGAGTCAGACCGGTAATCTTATCAATATCACCCGTCTTCGCTGTCAGCATGATAACTGGAAATGTATGCTTCTCACGAATCTTTCTTAAAATGGTAAGGCCATCAATATCCGGAAGCATCACATCTAGAAGTGCTAAATCGATTTTTGTATTGTCTATACAGGCGAGGGCATCCTCGCCTGTATAGAACTTTAAGACATTAAATTCATTCTGCAGATACAACTCCACTACATCTGCAATTTCTTTCTCATCATCCACTATTAATATATTCATACTCTAAGCCTCCTCCTTCGCATGCTCTCCCCTGCAGCTCAATCAGCCTCTCATTTCCCTCTTCTATGAATCGTTTTCTTTACTCCTTTTATAATTCGCAGTTATTTACAGTTCTTGGGAATGGAATTACGTCACGGATGTTTGACATCCCTGTCAAATACATGATGCAGCGTTCGAATCCAAGTCCAAATCCTGCATGGCGTGTAGAACCATATTTTCTCAGATCAAGGTAGAAGCCATAATCTTCTTCCTTTAATCCCATCTCATGCATTCTCTTCACTAACTTATCGTAGTCGTCTTCTCTCTGACTTCCGCCGATGATTTCTCCGATTCCTGGGACAAGACAATCTACTGCTGCCACTGTCTTTCCGTCTTCATTCATCTTCATGTAGAATGCCTTGATATCCTTTGGATAATCTGTCACAAATACTGGGCGCTTGTACACAACTTCTGTGAGATAACGCTCATGCTCTGTCTGAAGATCTGTTCCCCATGAAACTGGGTATTCGAATTTATCATTATTCTTTGCAAGAATCTCTACCGCCTCTGTGTATGTCACTCTTGCGAAATCAGAATTTACCACATTGTTCAAACGTTCTAAAAGTCCCTTGTCCACGAAAGAGTTGAAGAAATTCATCTCTTCTGGTGCGTTCTCCATTACATAGCGAATGACATACTTCAGCATGCTCTCTGCAAGCATCATATTGTCGTCAAGATCAGCAAATGCGATTTCTGGTTCAATCATCCAGAATTCAGCTGCGTGACGTGTTGTATTCGAATTCTCTGCACGGAAAGTAGGTCCAAATGTATAAATATTGCGGAATGCCTGTGCATATGTCTCGCCGTTGAGCTGACCGCTTACGGTGAGGCTTGTCTCCTTGTTAAAGAAGTCCTTTGAATAGTCCACGCTTCCGTCTGGATTCTTCGGCACATTCTCCATATCCAGTGTTGTCACGCGGAACATCTCTCCTGCACCCTCACAGTCACTACCTGTAATCAATGGTGTGTGCACATATACAAATCCTCTCTCTTGGAAGAACTTGTGGATGGCATACGCTGTCAAAGAACGCACACGGAATACTGCCTGGAATGTATTTGTTCTTGGGCGAAGATGTGAAATCGTTCTTAAATATTCGAAACTATGACGTTTCTTCTGCAATGGATAATCTGGTGTAGATGCACCTTCCACTACAATCTCATCTGCCTGAATCTCAAATGGCTGCTTTGCATCAGGTGTCGCCACAAGTGTACCGCGTACAATGATTGCCGCACCTACATTCAATTTTGAAATTTCTGCAAAATTATTTAATTTGTCACTATATACGATTTGAAGCGATTCGAAAAATGAACCGTCATTTACAACGATAAATCCAAATGTCTTCGAGTCACGAATACTGCGGATCCAGCCACCGATCGTAATCTCTTGGTTCAAATATTCAGACTGATTCTTGTATAATTGTCTTACTGTGATGAGATCCATGTCATCAACCTCCTGTTTTATTTACTATTTTTCAGATTTATTTTACATTATAACACTTTTCATATTATTCGCAAATAGATTTGTCCATCTTTTCGTGCAAAAAATGGTGAGAAACTTTTGTCTCTCACCATTTTATCAACGCACTATTTTGCAGCTTTTTTCTTATTCATGATTACCACGATTGCTGCAAATGCAACGAGTGCTGAAACGGCAAATGGAATTACCATTGCCTGATCACCAGTTGCCACTCCTGTCTTGTCTGTATTACTTGGTTTTTCTGGCTCTTCTGATTTTGCAGAATAATTCAGTTTTGCATCTTTGAACTTCACATCTTTCAGTTTGTCTGCCACAGTCTTATTCTCTGTATACAGCTCGACTGTTGTTCCATTCTCTGCAAATGCATCTTCTGCAATTTTTTCCATTGTATCTGGAAGCTCCACTTTCGTCAATTTGTTACCCGCAAATGCCTGTTCACCGATTTCTTCAAGTTTTGTCGGCAATTTGACACTTGTAAGCATAAGGCCTTCAAAAGCCTTCGCTCCAATGCCTGTCACATTCTGACCTTCTGGCGTCTTATCTGCAAGAACCATGTCTTTATTGTTCTCCACAAGTGCCTGTCCCTTTTCACTCAGACCTGTCACAACTGTTCCTTCATATGTGAAGCAATCTACTGTCCACGCACCATTAAATGCAAGTACATGATGTGTAGAAGCAGCTAATTTTGTAAGATGCTCATAATTTGCTGTGTAAACCTTTACAACACCTTCTGTACCATATCGGAAAGTATTTTTATCGAGTTTTGTAAGTCCTTCTGGAATTGTTACTTCTGTGAGGGCTGTCTTTCGGAATGCATCACTTCCGATTTCTTTTACTCCACTGCCAAGTACCAATCTCTTAAGTGTAGATTTTACAATTTCCTGGCTCTGTGAAAATGCGCTATTTTCAATTTTTGACACACTGTCAGGAATCACAAGTTCTGTGAGTTGATGCTGTGCAAATGCACTCTTTCCAATAGATTCCAATGTATTTGGCAATAACAACGAAGTGATTGGGTTCCCTGAAAATGCAGTATTTCCGATTGTCTTCACGCCTACTGGAATCTCTACTTCTTTAATCTTTCCAGCATTTCCACCTGAGAAGCATGATGCTGGAATCTCTGTCAGCTTAGGCGATAAAATAACTTTTTCAATTGTTCCTTCCTCACTTGCAAGGAAAGCTCCCATTCCAAGTTTTTCTATGTTATACGTAAGAATAACTTCTTTCAGATGTGTATTTCTGAATGCAAAATTACCTATTTCTTTGATTGTGTCTGGGAAGACTACACTTGTCATCTTGCTAGCTTCCGTAAGTGCACTCATGTTAGTTCCCGCATCAAATGCACTTGCTCCAATCTTCGTCACTTTCTTTCCTTCTGGACTTTCAAATGGAATGACAACTTCTGTGTTATAGCCAACCTTTGTTTTTCCACTTTCTGCGAATCCAGTAATTGTCACTGTACCATCTTCATTATCTGCATAAGCAAAGTCCGTTGCTTCCCAATCTGTATTGTAGACAATCACATGTGAAGTAGATTCTGGGAATTCCAAATGCTTGCTATTTTCTGTGTAACATACCACTACATGATCGTTATTTGTTCCAGCATTCGAAGCAAATGCAGTCGCATCTAAGGAAATCAATGACTTCGGAAGTTTCACACTTTCGAGATATCCCTCTTTAAATGCATTTGCACCGATCTTTTCAATACCTTCTTCCAATGTGAGTTCTTCAAGTGTAATTGCTTTTGGAGTTCCTTCAAATGCAGATACTCCAATTTCCTTTACATTTCCAGGAACCACAAGTTCGGTAAGGTGATGCAAGTGGAATGCCTTTTCTCCAATCTTTGTGACAGATGAAGGAATTGTAAGGCTTGTAAGACTTGCACCTGCAAATGCGGTCTGTCCAATCTCTATGATTGTGTCTGGAATTTCAATCTGATCCAACCAAATATTCATTGAGAATGCACCAGCTGGAATCACGGTAAGACCTTTTGATAATGTAAGGCTTGTAATATTATTTGTTGAGAATACACCTTCTCCAAGAGAGGTAATATTATCTGGGAGCACTACTTCTTTCAGAGTATTTCCGTGGAATGCTGATACTCCGATGGTTGTCAGATTTTTAGAGAAATCTACGGTTGTCAAACTATTGTATTCAAACGCCTTTGCTCCAATTGTCGTAACTGTATCTGGAATCTTGATCGTCTTCATACCATTTGGTGAGTACACACCATCTTTTAACTGTTCTACTTCTTCGTAAGGAATTGCAAATGCGCCTTCACCAATTGCAGTGATTGCTTCTCCTGTCTCTGGATTAATCGCTGGGATTACAAGATTTTTGTTTTTCAATCTTGTCACATGTCCCTGTACAGACCAACCTGTGATGGTCGCTCCATCAAATGTGAAATCATTATATGACCAGCCATTTCCAATCAAGTTGCTGTAAATAACCCGATGATCGCTTCCATTTACCACAATACCCTTCACAGAGCCATCTAAGTGAGCCTTATTCGAAGTATAAACATTTACCTTATTGCTTCCATTCTTAAAAGCATCTTTGTGAAGTGTTTTTAGTCCTGCTGGTATCGCCACTTCTGATAATGCACAATGGTTAAACGCATTTCCAGCGATGCTTTCCAATTTTTCACCCAATGTAACATTCATTAACGTAGATTCTACAGCGCTCTGCGTAAATGCATTAGTTCCAATTGACTTCACTTTATCCGTAATCACAAGTTCTGTAAGCTGATGCTGCGCAAATGCATAAGTACCGACATCTTCAAGTGTCGAAGGAAGTACCAATGACGTAATCGGTGATCCAGCAAATGCTCTTCCGCCAATCTTAATTACCCCTTCTGGAATCACGATTTCTGAAATTTTACTAATTCCTGCGTGGAAACAGCTACTCGGGATCTCTGTCAGTTTATCAGACAGCACAACCTTTTCGATGGTTGAGTCTTGACTAGCCAAAAAAGCTCCCATTCCAAGTTTTTCCACGCTGTTTGGCAGAATCACTTCTTTCAACTGCGTATTTCTAAATGCAAAATTGCCGATTGAAACAATCGTGCTTGGAATTTTTACTGCCGTAATCTTACGTCCAACCCCATAATTACTATAATCTGTTCCTGCGTCGAACGCGCTCACTCCGATTGCTGTAACAACTTTTCCGTCAGCATTCATTGTTGGGATAACCACTTTTGTATTCTTTTCTAATTTTGCAATACCCTTATCTGAAAGACCTGCAAGTGTAACAGTACCATCCTCATTTTCAGTAAAAGTGAAGTCTGCCGCTCCCCATGGTCGCAAATCACTCGGCATTTCTTTGTCTGTAATTAAAAGCTGTGCATAGCACTGATTTTTTGTATTATTTACATGATAAATTCTATCTTTCGCAGCCGCAGCTTCATCTGCATACATGTATACCACGCCGTAACCGTCCGCTGCCTTATAATTTGTTGGCGCCTCACTAGAAATACCTTCCATTCCAGCATTATAGACAAATGCCATCTTGCCAACGAATTCTACTCCCTTTGGAAGCTGTACAGCTTTAATCTGATTTGTCGCAAACGCCTGTTGTCCAATATACAGATTAAAATCATGAATTTCTTCAAAAGTAACACTTTCAATATCATTCTGCGCAAAAGCACCCGAATTGATCCAACCTACTGTATGCGGAAGTTCGATTTCAGTCAATGCACATCCTCTGAACGCATATGTATCAATGCAAAGAACTCCTTCTGGCAATGTTGCCTCTTTCAAATTCTTGCAATTCTGGAACGAGCCATAGCCAACAATAAAATTACCTCTCTGGCCAAATCCCTCTGCAAGCATTCCTTCTGGGCCATCAAAATCAACCATATTGCCGTCTGGGAAGGTCACTGATTCAATAGAAGTATTTCCCTTGAATGCATCTTTTCCAGTACCTGTCACAGGTCTTCCTTCAGTGTCAGCCGATGGAATTACCAGATTTGGATTTACCTTAATCTTTGCAAGACCTAGTTCTGAAAGACCTGTAACCTCATATGAAGTTACTTGGATGGTTGAACCATTCAATGTGCTTAATTTTCTTTCCGCACCCTCTGCATATGTGAAGTCAAACGCATCCCATGTCGTATCATTTATATCAATGCGAATACTATATTCATGATATGATGATGTAGCAAAGTTGTCTTTATCTGCGTACTGTGCTTTTGTCACATACACCTTTGTAACTACACCTGCCGAGCCATCGGAATATTCTTTTTCAAATGTATTTGCCTTAATACCTGTTACGGTTGTTGGAAGATCTACTTCTTTGATTGCTTTATTTCTAAAGGCTCTGTTTCCAATCTTTTCCAAACCTTCCGGCAAAGTCACTGTGCATTCTCCATCCAGATAGTTCTTTGTCGAAAATGCATAATCAGCGATTTCTTTTACTGTAGATGGAATCACAATATTCTTAATATTATTTCCAGCAAACGCTCTTGTACCGATTCTTGTAATGCCCTCTGGAATCACAAGTTCTGTAAGATTCGTCATATATTCTGTCTTTGTGCTGCAGCCAAATGCAGAATCCGGAATCTCTGTGAGTCCTTTAGATAAGATGATTTTTTCTAATAATGGGTTTGTCGCAAATGCGCCATTTCCCAACAAGATCACGCTGTCTGGCAAGATAACGCTTGTAAGCTTATTGGTCTGGAAGGCTGTCGCTTCAATTACCTTTAACGTTGATGGGAATTCTGATATTTTTGTCAAACCATTTGCCTGGAAGGCACAAGCGCCGATCTTTTCCAATTTGACTGGGAAGACCACAGAGTCAAATCCTTCTTTTTCTGTTGCAAAAAGACCATATCCACCCGCTGCTGCCGCTGCGATTTCTGTGATATATTCTCCCGCTGCATTCTTATCTGGAAGAACCAGATTCTTATTCTCTGCCCTCTTTGCGATACCACTCTCTGACAAACCAGTAATCACAGTTCCATCATACGTGAAATCTTCAACAGCCCATTCGCCCTCTTCTGCCGGCTTTGAACCAATGATCAAACGCTGATGCCAAGAATGCTGTGATTCTGCCTTTTTTTCGATATGATGAATTCGTTCTTTCGTTGCAAGGTTCGCATTGTCTGTATACATATAGACAACGCCGCCCATACCTTGCTCTTTCTCGCCTGCCTCTGCCGGACATTCTTCCATGCCTGGATTATAGTAGAAAGCTTTCTTCTCCACTACTTCTGTATAATCTGGCAATCTCACTGACTTAATATTGTTCTTTGAAAATGCAAATGCATGAATCTGAAGCTGGAAATCACATGTTTTTGGGAATCCAACTGTTGTCAATTGATTGTAGGCAAATGATGAATTTTCAATCCACCAAATTGTGTGGGGGAATGTTACGGATGTCAATTTGTTTCTTACAAAAGATGATGACATAACTGCGATCACACCTTCTGGTAAATTCACAGATGTCAATTCATTCTTGGCAAATGCTTCGTATCCTATAATGTAGTTTCCTCTTCTAGTAACAACATTCGTTACAGTATCATCGTAGTCTACCATCATTCCTTCTGGAAATTTGACACTGGTAAGCCCTTTCTCTTTGAATGCTCCGTCTGCAACACCGACGAGTATCTCACCCGTATCATCTGTAGATGGAAGAACCAAGTCTTTATTGGTTTTCAGCTTCTCTAATCCAGATTCCGAAAAACCTGCAACTACACGTCCTGAAATGGTGATTGATCTCTTGTAACCACAGCCATTCAGCTTCTGTGTCATTTCGCTGTAAGTAAAATCTGAAGTTGTCCATTCGTCTGCGTTAAGTGCAACTGCCTCTGGCTCTTCTACAGTCTGTACTGCAAGTTCAGCGACTTCTTCCTGTGGCTGTACCTCAGTTTCTACGACTTCTTCTGTTTCCTGTACAGTTGTCTCGTTTTCTTCTTTTACTTCATTGTCCGATTCTTCAACTGTCTCTTCGGTCACTTCAATATCCGAGTTCTCAGCATTCTCTTCTTGCACTTCCCCGTACGTCTCAGCAACTAAATTCCCTGTATACAGTGTTCCGTCTGCCGCAATGGTCGTCACCGAAAGTGATAACGCAAGTACGAGGGATAAAATAGCCGACATCAGCTTTTTCTTTTTCATTTCTAACCTCCTGCTTCATTTTTGAATATAAATATTATAAGTATCATACTGACTTCTATCCCAGTGTCCTCCCTTCCACCATCTTGGTCTTTACGATACTCTGTTGCCCACGCTCATTGTGCATTTTCCACAATTTAATCTTTGTTTTTCTTCATAGTTCATCTAATTTTACCATACAAAAATATTGTATACCAATTGTCTTTCTTAATATATTCTTTGCCTTTATTACATTTTCTTATGTGATAAGATTATATAGACAATGCCCACATTCCTTTCATCTGTTCCAACATGTCTTGTCCGTCCCAAGCTTTGTGAGTGTTGCTTTTGCTATTTGGATCATTCACCACAAACAGTCCATCCTCTGTCTCTCCAACAATCAAGATAAAATGTCCCTGTGTTGTAAAATCACCTTCTCCCATACTACAGATTACAATTTTCCCCTCTGCGAGCGCTGACCGAATTGCTTTCACCGACCATGTTTCTATTTTCTGTGATTCTATCCCCAACGCTCTGGCGCCTTCTGTCATAAGCTCCCATGATGTACCTACATCGTCAATATAAGCATTCATCGCTTCACTCACATTGGCCACCATTTTCGGTGTAATCCCTGTATCTCCCGTAAGCGCCACTACAGCCATGGATAAACACGTTGGCGCACAACCCGTCACCGCCATATACCCATTTCCATAGCCAGCATATCCCCACATTGTATCCCACTGGTAAAATATTGGCACTTGTCCATGCATTTCATACTTATCAAGCTCTAATGGTTCAAGCGCCATTTTGCATCTCTCCTCATCTGTCATAACGCTATACTTTGGATACGCGATCACCCAATCCACCGCATCTGGAACCTTGATCAAGTACTCCACAAGTTCATCCGAATATAATTCCAGATGAAAGAGCATCTCTTCCATCTGAGGATACTCTTCGTATAATACGCGCAGTTCTGCCTCATACGGTGAATTACACAAATTTTCTTCTATTTTACTTATTTTTTCCTGTTCTTTTTGTCTCTCCTCTTCTGCCTTTTCTTCTATCATTCGCTGTTCTTGCTGTTCTAAAGCTCTGTCTTTCATCCACGCTCCTGCCACACAAATTCCCACTGTTACTGCTGTAATTCCAAATATTGCTACGATTATTTTTTTGTTTTTCTTCCATATATATTCTCTTCTACTCATTTGCATATCCTCATTATCTTTTGAATAGCGACAGTATAACATACTTCCGTTTTCACCAACTAATCTTTCCCTTTTATTTAGATTTTTTTAAGAACATTTCACCATCCTATACTTTATCGCAAGCAGTACGTAGAATTCACCTTGGCAATTTCCGCCTGACTGTGTTATAGTAACATAGATATGTTATGAAATATTTTAGGAAGGACGTGACAATCTATGTGTGGATTTACTGGTTACTACGGTAAAGGCGATTTTAATAGACAAGAAGTTATTGATAAAATGGGTGAAATGATTGTTCACCGCGGTCCAGACAGTGCTGGAAGTTATGTAGATGATTATGTTGCTCTCGGTTTCCGCCGACTCAGTATCATCGATTTAGAGGGCGGTACACAACCGATTCATAGTGCAGACGGCAAACATGTCATCATTTTTAATGGAGAAATCTACAATTACCGCGAACTCCGCAAGGACTTAATTGAAAAACATGGCTGTGAATTTCTGACAAACTCTGACACAGAAGTAATTCTCCAAACTTATAAGGTATTTGGTGAGAAGACAGCATCCATGCTGCGTGGTATGTTCGGCTTTGTCATTTACGATAAAGAAAAACATACGATGTATGGTGCAAGAGACTATTTTGGTATTAAACCATTCTACTATGCAAAAATGAACGGAAGTCTTTTATTTGGTTCTGAGATTAAATCTTTCCTCGCTCATCCTCATTTCCATAAGGAAGTGAACAAAGAAGCTTTAAAGATGTACTTGATTTTCCAGTACACTCCTACATTGGAAACAATGTTTAAAGGAGTATTCAAATTAGAACCAGGAACTTATTTCACATATGACGGTGAAAATTTCGAGACAACCAAATATTTTGACCCAACCTACGACAAGAAGGAACGTGGGTTTGACGAGACAGTAAAATTAATCGGACAGACAATTCAAGAATCTGTTGACTATCATCAGATTAGCGATGTTGAAGTGGGCTCATTCTTATCAGGTGGTGTCGATTCGAGCTACATCGCATCTACAGTAAAACCTATGAAAACATATTCTGTAGGTTTCCAGGTATCTGGTTTTGATGAAACAGTTTATTCTAAGGAATTATGTGAGATTCTTCATATGTCAAATGCCAAGAAAGAAATCTCTTCCGATGAATTTTTCGATATTCTACCAGAAGTACAGTATCACTCTGACGAACCACATGCCAATCTTTCTGCTGTTCCGCTCTATTTCTTATCTGAACTTGCAGCAAAAGATGTAAAAGTAGTTCTCAGCGGCGAAGGTGCAGATGAACTGTTCGGCGGCTATGACACTTACAAAGAAAGCAAGTCTGGGGATCTGTATCGAAAAGTTGTTCCTGCCGGACTCCGCAAGAAATTAGGAACTTGGGCAAAAGCACACCCAGACAAACGTGGTCTCAACTTCCTCAAACGAAATATGCTGAACTTGGAAGATGCTTACATTGGTCAGGCCTTCATCATGGACAACGAAGAAGCTAACGAAGCGCTTTCCGATGCATACCAGAGCAATCTGAGATACCAAGATATCACAAAGCCTTATTTTGACCGAATGAAAAATGCAGATACACTCCATAAGAAGTTGTTCCTCGACATGCATTTGTGGCTTCCAAACGATATTCTCTTAAAGGCAGACAAGATGACCATGGCACATTCTTTGGAACTTCGTGTTCCTTATCTGGACAAGCAAGTATGGGCTCTTGCAAGAACGCTCGACACAGACTTCTGTATCGACGGCGAAGAGACGAAAAAAGCTTTCCGAGCATCTGCCCTCAGCCACATTCCTATGGATTGGGCAAAACGCCGCAAGATGGGATTCCCGGTTCCTCTGCGCGTATGGCTTCGCGAAGACAAATATTACAATCGTGTAAAAGAAATGTTCCAGAAAGATTTTGTATCAGAATTTTTCAATCGCGATGTTATTATGAAATGGTTAGAAGACCACAAGAACAATCTTGGAAATTATCAGCGTAAAATCTATACTGTGTATTCCTTCTTATTGTGGTATGAACAATATTTTGTAATCCGTTAAGTAAATACGGCATTGGCAATTGTCAATGCCGTATTTTTTATACTAATCCCAAACTGCGCAGTACAAACAGCCACATGGTAAATGTAAACGCACTAAACAAAGTTGTCAGCATAACCGTACTTGAAGTAAGCACCCCTTCATGTCCCATATTCTTAGCCATAACGTAACTGCTCACAGTAGTTGCCGATCCTAGCATCACAAGAATTGCAACCAGTTCTTCATTCCGGAATCCACACCTTACTGCAAGTGGAAGAAACACTGCAACCAGCCCTACCAATTTTAAAAAAGCAGCTCCTATAGACGTTCCAATCCTTCCAAAGGCCTTCTTCATATCAAACGTGGCTCCCATAGCCATAAGTCCCATCGGAGATGCCACTGCACCTATACTTGCAACGGTTTTTGACAAAATTGCAGGCATAGGAATCCGAAGTACTGCCCAGATAATTCCCAATATTAATGCTATGACAATCGGGTTTGTTACAATTCCTTTCAAAGCCTCTTTTGCCACATCCTTATTGAATTTCTTTCGTTCTGGCTGAAAGCACGATAAAATCACAACTCCCAAAATATTGTAGAGCGGAACACATCCGATGATCATAAGCGGTGCCAGCTTCGTGTTGCCATAAATATTCTCAACAAACGCAAAACCAAGCAATGCTGCACTACTTCGATAAGATGCTTGAATAAATTCTCCTTGTATTGTCTTATCTTTCAAAAAGAACGAAATCACCACAATAAGAAAAATGCTGATTCCTGTTATCGCAAAGCAGAATAAAATAAATCTTAGGTTCCAGATTTCCTCCAAAGACTCAGAAATCATATCTTCAAACACGAGAGCCGGCAACGGTACCATGAACACGAACTTATTCAACTTTGACGCAAATTCTTCATCAATCCATCCTATTTGCCGAAATATATATCCCAATACGACCATCAAAAAAATGGGCATCGTCGCATTTAAGCTAAAAACTAAATTCTCCATTCCTCTCACCTCTGTTGCTTATGACTGTTCTCTTGTGTCTAAATATTCTTGATATAATTCTAAGGTCATCTGCGATTCTTCCACAGTTCTTCCCTTAAACTTTGGAAGCTGTTCTGATTCATACCACTTTTCTTCCAGGCACTTGCGCAGCCATCCAACTAGATTTCCAATAAAACTCTGCTGCTGTGCCATCTGAAATGCTTTCTTGATTGCCTCAACATCATAGTCTGACGCAATAATCAATGTTCGAATATCCTGAATCGTAATTGGCTCACTTCCGAAAATGTCTGCCACTTCCAAAATCATGCCCTCTTGAATCTCCGCTTTTCTAGCTTCTATCACATCCGGGATAATCTCCACCATCTCTTCCCCTCGGATTCTCCACAGATCAGAATGATGCGTACAATTCGGATTCTTCCTCACCTTAAAAATCACTCCCGTGACTTTTCCACCTTTTCCCACTTTAATCGGCTCGTAATCAAAACATATCTCTGAATATTCTGATTCCTCCAACTCCTTCTTGGCGACTTCCAGTACCTTCCGTCTGAAATTGCGCCAATCATCAAATGGTGCATCTTTGATCTCCATCAGTGCTTCTTCAAACAGTCCTTGTTCTACCAGTTTCTTCACTGTCTTCGAAGCGTTCACATCCACGACATTCAGCGTAAACTTTAATTCTGATAGGGAATATGGGGCCTTCGGTGGCTTCGGCACCACAATCTCTTCCTTCTGCTCCTTCTCAAAACGATAATACTGTGTTCGCAATATCTCATAAATCCTTGTCGTGAACAAGGACTTGAATGAGCACAACACATCCAAACTCATTCTCGTGTAATCTTTCTTCAAGTTATAGATGTGTGGCTTCATCTCCTTCGTAAAACGCGTTGTAAATACACCGTCCCGATATTCACATTTATTGACCACGTTGAACATGATAAAATTCTCTTTTCCCTCATCCTCAATACTTACTACATGTCCCAGGGTCTCCTTCGACGCTTCCTTCAGACGCGTGTAAATCGAATTTCCACTGATATGCAAATAATTCTTAATATCTCTTGTAGAGACGCTCGCGATCAGTTCTCCATCTACAATTGTAGCCTTCGCAATTGCAATATTCAATAATTTTCGTTCAAACAATGATGTGCTGGACTTACTCTCTATCAACACATTCGAACGGGAAACCATGTCTCTTGGGTCTCTTTGCTTTTCTCTCTTTTCTAGTTCTTCCATCTCATTCCCCTCATTTATCCTTTGTTAGCCCTACTTATCGTGTACTTTTACAGTACAACTTCCCCTCTATCATTAACGTGTACTTTTTAGGTTATCCTACTTTTTATTGTGTACTTTTTCGGTCGCACATTCTTTTTGGTGTACCAAAAAGGGTGCCTCGCAATAAAAAAATATGAAGTGTGTACCTAAAAGGTGCCTCGTAAAATAAATAAAATGTACCTGCGTACCTTTTCGTATATTGTGTACTTTTTAGGTTGTCTTTTTCCTTTTCGTGTACCAAAAAGGTGCGTCTGCAACTATTATTTGTGTACCAAATCGGTACACTACATATGGTGATTATAACCAATAATACGCACTTTGTAAAGGCAAAATCGAACTTTTGTTCTTGGTGTACTTTTTTGGTTATTCTGCCACCAAATAAGTACACAAGTTTACCCCTTTTTATACACAAGTTACCCCCATTTTGTACACAACTTTCACCCAAAAACTACACAAGTTACACCCTTTCTGTACACAAAGAAGTCCAAAAAACGCCTCAACCACGGGCTTTTTTGGACTTCCTAATATAAAACAAATATAATTTAAATATTGTTGTTGTTATATATATTATATAAAAATATATATAACATGATTTTCACCGAATACACCTAAAAAGTACACCAAATACAACTTTTTCAGAAAACTAGATAGCAGTCAATTCATCCTCACAATCCTGCATTGACTGCAAAGTCATGGTAAGCAATTTATCCAATTCCCATCCTAGCTGCTCTGCACCTCTCTCGATCACTTCTCTTGAACAGCCTGCTGCAAATCCTTTACTCTTATACTTTTTCTTCAAGGATTTTAATTCCATATCTTTTGTACTCTTAGATGGTCGCATCAGTGCCGCTGCCCAGATTAAACCAGTAAGCTCATCTACCGCAAAAAGAACCTTCTCCATCTCTCTGACAGGCTCCACATCTATCGTCGCACCACACCCTACCGTAATTCCATAGCCGTGAGAGCATACTGCATGAATCATATCTTCTGAAATTCCCGCTTCTCTCAGCATTTCTGGTGCTTTCAGACAATGCTCCTCTGGATATAGCTCAAAATCAATGTCATGAAGCAATCCTACGATTCCCCAGTACTCTTTCTCTGTCTCATAGCCTAATTTTTCTGCAAACCAACGCATGACCGCTTCTACCGTCTTCCCATGCTGAATATGAAATGGGTCTTTATTATATTTTTCCAACAAATTGAATGCTTCTTCTCTCGTAATTTCACTCATGATGTTTCTCTCGCTTTCTCTGTCTTTTTTACTAATAAGTAACTAGTCTAAAGAAAGTATAGCACGCTTCTTTCAAATGGGATAAACAATTTTTCATTTTTTCCGTCACTAAATCGTGTACCTTTCGGGTGCCTATCAGATGTAAAAGAAGAATATCTCTACATTTTTTTCAATTGCCCTTCCTTGGCAAGTGCAATCAATGCTATATTTTGACGGGCAGTTCCAGTATAATCACGAATATTATTTTTCTCGGCCAAGCTTCTCCGTTTCTTCCAACTACCTCTATACTCTTTTGGCACACCGATGGAAGCTAACACCTCATCAATCGCATACGAATTTCCCGTATATTTCGGATAATATTCACTATTCCCCTCATACTCTGACAAATTTCCCACTGTACCTGTCTCAATGTGAAAACATTTTAATATGCCCGCAGCCAATTCTTCCATCTTATCTGTAAAAATTCGAACATCTTCTTCATTCGAAATAAATCCACACTCTAGCAGCCGGTAATTAATTCCCGCCACCTGCGCTCTGTTTGGATTCGCCAAATCGTTCCGTTTCACAAGCGTATTACTTCGTCCTGGCATAAATGTGCCTATAAACGATGCAAGCTCTCTGTCATACACATCTGCTGTCAAATCTGCATCGATGATTACATGGCCACCCCTTGCCGATGCCACGCTACTGTCCATGTGCAATTCCAGCACCTTATACCCTTTCGGGATGTTTTTATGATTCACAAGATTGCTTTTGTACCAGTTTTTATTGGTATCTCCGACTGTTACACGATCGCCGCCAAGGTTCTTAATTTTAGACGCCAACGCCCGCACCCGCTCTGCCTCTGTATATCCATTTCCAGTTGCTCCTGGATCCCCCGCTCCGTGACCACAGATAATAAATAACTTCGTCATTGATTCACCCTCCTGCTTTATTATCATATGCAAAAAGAGCCGTTTCCGGCTCTCTTACATCATTCTTCTTTATTCATCTGTTTAATTATCTGATTCACGTATGTACTTATCTTTGATTCTTTCCGATCCCTTAATCCATGTACCGATAAAATATAGTGCAACCGCTACGATCAACAGTTCTGGATTTACATAGTGTAAAAGTTGCTCCATTTTATGCCTCCTAGATCTATACTTCAACACTCTGTATTTCCACTTTTTATCCGATATTGCTCGCTAAATGCAAAAAAAGCCACAAGTGCTCTCAGCAAACTTGTAGCCACATGGCGATTCTATTCAGTTTATGCACAACCTTTTTCTCTTATGACGCAAACATGGAACCACCCAAAAAGTACACAATCTCCATTTATCCTTACATACCACTATCTTTTTGTGTCTAGAAATGATAAAATAAAAGCACTGCCTCCAGCTCTCTAAGTAGCTAAAAACAGTGCTTTTCACGTTCATGCACCTTCAGGGACTCGAACCCTGGACAAATAGATTAAGAGTCTACTGCTCTACCAACTGAGCTAAAGGTGCTTGTCTCAACGACGATATTTATTATATCTCCTTATTCAAAAAAAAGCAAGCCTTTTTTTATATTTTTTACATTTTTATTTAAAATCCTTTGCTTTTTCTTCTTGATGGTGTAAAATGAATGAAGTTATCATTTAGGAGAGATGTATTATGAGATTACGCAATATTCCAGGGGCACCTGATTACCTTGCTTCACACCCACTGGTAATTGATAATGCTGCCCGCTATCGCGGCACATGGGCCGATACCTTTGAACATCCGGAAAATCCACTTCACATCGAGATTGGTATGGGAAAAGGGAAGTTCATTCTTACCATGGCGAAAGAGAATCCAAACATTAACTATATTGGCATTGAACGTTATTCTAGTGTCCTATTGCGCGCGTTAGAGCAATTGGACAACAACAATGAATATCAAGAACTCACAAATATCCGTTTCATCTGCATGGATGCCGCAGAACTTCCTGAAGTATTTTCAGTCGGAGAAGTCGGCAAGATTTATCTGAATTTTTCAGACCCTTGGCCAAAAGCCCGCCATGCGAAGCGCCGTTTGACCTCACACCAATATTTCGAACGTTATGAGAAAATCCTTGCTTTTGACGGTGTCGTTGAATTTAAAACTGACAACCGTGCACTCTTTGACTTTTCTCTTGAGGAAGTAGAAATTGCCGGTTGGGTATTACTTGCCAAAACTTATGATCTTCACAATGACCCGACACTGAATCGCGGCAATGTGATGACTGAATACGAAGAAAAATTTTCAAGTATGGGAAATCCAATCCATAAGCTCATTGCCATGAGGCAATAAAAATTAGAGGTATCACTTGTGATACCTCTGTCTTTTACTGCATATAATAAACAAAAAAGTGTCATATATCATGAAATCACATCATTGTTTTCACCGTTGTTTTTGTAATTTTGTATACAACCACCCACGTCTTAACCGGAAAATTTTGCGGATCCAGGACTCATTCTGCGAAGTTTATGATTTTCTAAATCCAAAATGTAAGTGGAATTAAGAATTATTTCGTGTACTCAAAAGGTAAAAATCAATGCGCTATGGGCTGCGATATGAAATACCAATGATGTTTCTTTTGTCTTAAAACATGTCTCTTTTAACAAACCATTTCCACCATATTTCCCATCATCACTATTGAGTAACACTCTATATTCTCCTTGTACTGGTACTTTAATTTCATAATTTTCCCATGTTTCCGCTGAAAAATTACACACAAACAGCAAGCCCTTCTCGTGTCTTTCAGAAAATCGCATGAAACTATACACGCTTTTTTCACTGTCATCTGCATTTATCCACCTAAATCCGTCTTCTTCGTAATCATTTTGATACAATGCCGGATGTTCGCTGTACATTGCAAGCAGCGCCTTCCAGTAAACCTGTACTCCTTTATGTCTCCTATCTTCCAACAAATACCAATCCAACTGCTCGTTTTCATTCCATTCATGGTACTGAGCAAATTCTTGCCCCATGAACAATAATTTCTTTCCAGGGTGCCCAATCATGAATGTATAGAATGTCTTGAGATCTCCAAATTTTTCATCCATAAATCCATTGATTTTATTCAGCATCGTTTTTTTCAAATGCACTACCTCATCGTGAGAAATCACAAGAATGTACTTCTCACTGTGCATATAAGAACTTGCGAATGTCATCGCATGATGATTTTTTCTGCGCTCTTCTTGATTCATTTTCAAATATTCAAGTGAATCATGCATGAATCCCATATTCCATTTCAAATGAAATCCAAGGCTGCCTTGCTCTATATTTCCTGTGACTTTTGGAAATGCGGATGATTCTTCCGCTATCATAAGAACATCCGGATTCTGTTCACGCATAGCCGCATTTAGATATTTCAGCATTTCTATCGCATCAAAATTATAGCTTCTTTTTGTATCATCATGACCTCTAAATTCATACATATTTTCAGAATTCAAATACAGCATGGAGGCAACTGCATCTACACGGATTCCGTCAATATGATACTGCTCTGCCCAAAATAACGCATTTCCAATCAAGAACTGTCTGACATATTCTTTTCCATAATCAAACACTTTCGTCCCCCACTCTGTGCAATTTTCCTCAGCCAGCTCAAAAAGTGCCGTCCCATCAAAGCACGACAAGCCATGGTCATCTATTGCGAAATGCGCTGGCACCCAATCCAAAATAATCCCTATGTTCTTCTGATGCAAATAGTCAATCATATATGCAAAGTCATATGGATCTCCATATCTTGCTGTAGGGGCGTAATAACCTGTCACCTGATATCCCCATGATCCATCATAAGGATGTTCCAGAATGCCCATCAACTCGATATGAGTATACCCCAGTTCTAATACATACTCTGCCACTTCATGTGCGAACATCCGATAATTGTAAAATCCTTCTCCATTTTTCTTCCACGAACCAATGTGAACCTCATATACACAGATTGATTCTTTTTCATAATTCCAAGTATGACGTCTTTTTAGCCACTTCTGATCATTCCATCGAAGCAGAGAATCATCAAATACCACCGATGCTGTCTGCGGTCTAAGCATTGAAGCCCTAGCATAGGGATCCGCCTTCCAGTAAAGCTGTCCTTTTTCATCCTCAATGCAATACTGATAACTCATTCCTTCTGCTACACCTGGAAGAAAGATTTGAAAAGTTCCATCTCCCCCGCGTTCCATGTAGTCAGCTGCCGGATTCCATTCATTGAATTCACCGGCAACAGACACCTTCGCCGCATTTGGCGCCCACACAGCAAATGCTGTTCCTTTTGTTCCGTTCAACGTTCTTATATGCGCTCCAAGCACCTTATATAAGTCAAAATGTGTTCGCATTTCATCACCTTTTCTTATGAAAAAGAGTTTTGAAAATCTCTTTTCAAAACTCTTTTTGTACACCATATCACGATTCGCCACTCGCTTTGTACACGCTATGCCTGCTCCAGCTCGCTAACGCTCATTACATCTTAAAATCTTCCTCTTTCAAAAGAACTCGATTTGCTTCGTCTTTATTTTTTCCAAATACGCGCTTCATCAAATGCTTCATATTGGCCTTTTGTGAATGTTCAATCGCTTCATCCATAATTTCTTTTACTTCCGAAACGGTCACTGCGTGATCTTCTCGCTGTAACACATCAATTCGACTATATAATGCCAAAATTCCCATCTCATCAATCTTATAGCCATTTTCTTTCGCATATGTCTGACCAAATGTAACTAGTTCATCATTGATAAATACTGGTAATTCCAATTTTGAAGTAAACTTACTCTTAAATTCTGGATTTGCTGCAAGCAATTTATCAAGCGGTTTTTTCTGATCCTCTAACAAGAAAAGAAGTTCTCCTGTTTGACCCTCCATAATCGCATTCAACTCACGGACAGTCTTTGGACTCATCTTAGAGGCTTTCTCAATAACTAACGCGCCACCCTTTAATTTTTCAACAACTTCGTTCAAATCTTTCTTATTCAAAGAATCTCCGGTCACAATCGCAACCTTTACCTGCTTCAGATTTCGTTGTTTTTGAATTGCTTTTACAATATCCACGGCAAGAACCGTTTTACCAGTTCCTTTACGTCCAATAATCAGAATATTTCCTACTGAAGAAGTTCCGTAACGATTTTTGCATCTTCTATCATTATCGAGAATCTCTACAAGTTGCTCACTAACTCCGCGAATCGGAACAAAATAAGAGAATAACTTTTTCTGTTCTTCTGTCAATCCTAATTTCAGCCCAATCTCGCTTGTCGCACTCAAATCATATCTTCCCTGCACGACAAATCCAGTGTCAAACTTCTTTAATCTAGCTTCGATTTCCGATTCCTTTGGTTCCTCAATTTCCAGAACCTCTTTTTCATCCTCGTACTCTTCCTCGTCTTCGTACTCTTCTTCTTCGTCTTCGTACTCTTCCTCGTCGTCGTACTCTTCTTCGTCTTCGTACTCTTCCTCGTCGTCGTACTCTTCTTCGTCTTCGTACT
>CAZYCT010000036.1:0-20599 GCA_964646135.1 uncultured Coprococcus sp.
GTGCAAGTGCCATCGCCTCTGTAGAATCTGCAATCAAATCTCTTGTCACAAGTGAATACTTCATGCCAACATGCCCCATCGCAATTCCATCACATACAGCAATTGCAGGAAATACAATCGGTGTACCGCCAGCCATGGAAACTCCCATCTTCACTGCGTTCACAATCTTATCTAAGTTCATGTGTCCCGGAACAATCTCATTATAAGAGCTCACAATTCCGACTAACGGACGTTCCAATTCTTCCTTTGTATATCCCAATGCATTAAACAGAGATCGATGCGGCGCTTGCTGCATCCCCTTCTTCACATTATCACTCTTCATAGTAATCCTCCTGTATGTATTATAAGTTCATCCTTATTCTTAAAAATTAATTAAGCATTATGATAACTCATTTTTCTTCTGATTTCAACCCTTTAATACAGAAAAGTGTATAGACAACTTCGATGTTTTTATTGAAATAAACAGACCGCTGATATTACTCAGCGGTCTCTCCTTAATTCGCATTACTTGCGGCAATTTTTACTTTACTCCACAAATTACTGATGATTTTTCTTGTAGCTTCGTTGTATTCGAAGATTTCATCATTTTCATTATCCATTCTAGGCATGTATGCATTCAATCCGTCGAATTCACCACCTGTGCGGTAAAGTTCATTCATAGCTTCTTCATTCGGCGATGTGTAGCCCACATAACTAGAATTGTTGTATGCTGCTTCATAACTTGAAATAAAATTCATGAATGCATATGCAAGGTCCACATTCTTGGCATTCTGTGGAATAACCATCGCATCTGTCCACAGATTGGTCCCTTCATTTGGAAGATAGAATCCCATATCCTCATTTTCTGATATGATGTAAGTCGCATCTCCGGAGTAAACCACACCCAGTGCCTTTCTAGCCTGTGCCATGTTGTCGATGATCTCATCTGTCACAATCTCTGTCTCCATTGTCTGCACACATCTCACTAGCCATTCATAGGCATCATTTAATTCTTTTTCAGAACTAGTATTCATAGAATAACCCAGACTCTTCAGCGCCATCATAAATGAATCTCTCTCGGAATCATATAGATATACATCGTCTTTGTATTTCTCATCGAGGAAAATGCCGAAACCTTCCTTCTCCAAATCCTTGATATCCACCTTGGTCTTATCATATACAATTCCTACCGTTCCCCAAAAGTACGGCACAGAATACTGATTCTTTGAATCATAAGCTTTATCTTCCACAAAATCATTAATCACATCAAAACAGTCCAGTTTCTTCTTATCCAGTTTCTGCAAATATCCCTCTTCAATTAAACGCTGAATCATATAGTCACTTGGAATCAAAATATCGTAGACTTCTCCATTGGCCACTTTGATGTACATCTGCTCATTGGAATCAAAATTTTCCATGACCACAGATGCACCTGTCTCTTCTTCAAATGCTGCCACAACTTCCTCATCAATATATTCTCCTGGTAAATACATATAAAGTGTCTCACCGGCATAAGGAGCATCATTGTTCTTACGATTCACCCCGAACACCAGTCCCATGCAGATGACTGCTGCTACTGCAACTGCAAAAGGTACAAATGCTTTCTTTTTCCTTGTATTTTCCATCTTGGCTTTCTTCGCCGCAAAAATTGGCACTAAATTGATGATAAGAAGTGCCAGTGTAATAATGACAACAACCAGCGTAGAAATTGCATTAATACTTGGATTCACACGCTTACTCATTGTGTAAACCACAATACTAATATTCTTAACACCACCGCCAGTGACAAAATAAGAAATCACAAAATCATCAATCGACATTGTGAACGCGATCAAGGCACCAGAAATAATTCCCGGCATAATCTCAGGTACAATCACTTTCATAAGTGCCTGCCATGGTGTTGCACCAAGATCCATCGCCGCATCCGCCAAATTACGGTCCAGCGACTTAATCTTTGGCATTACAGAAAGCATGACATACGGAATACAGAACGCAATATGCGCAAGCAACATAGTTACGATTCCCTTTTCCACTTTAAACGTGATAAAGAGTAACATAAAACCAATTGCCGTCACGATTTCTGGATTCATAAGCGGAAGATTGTTCACCTGCTCCATCAGATCACGCACAATTTTCTTAGATTTACTAAGGCCTATCGCTGCAATTGTACCAACAACTGTTGATACTGCTGTCGCAATGATTGCCACCATAAATGTCGTATACAATGCTTCCATCATATCATGGGACTGCAGCATATGTTCATACCAGCGCAGGGAAAATCCCGAAAATTTCGTAAGTGATTTTCCTTCATTGAAGGAAAAAACAATCATATACAAAATCGGAAGATAGAAGAAGATAATGGTGCCTGCCATAATGATTTTTCCAAAAGTTTTATTTCCCTTTTTCATAAAATCATTCTTCCTCCTTTCCGCCTTGATTTCTGTGCTCTACATTGCGAACCAACATCATAAGCAACATCATAATGATTGCCATGATCATAGAAATCGCACTTCCAAAGTTCCATTCTCCTACTGTAATAAACTGATTTTCAATCAGATTACCAATCAAGAAGTACTGACCTCCACCTAGAAGTTTTGGAATGAAGAAGGAACTAACTGCCGGGAGAAATACCAGTGTAATACCATTGATGACTCCTGGCAATGAAAGTGGAAACGTCACTTTGCGGAATGTCTGTATCGGATTTGCTCCCAGATCAGCGCTGGCTTCCAGCAATGAATGATCCATCTTACACAGCGAGGTGTTAATCTGCAGAATCATGAACGGCACAAAGTTGTACACCATTCCCAAAAGTACCGCGCCTTCCGTGTAGAGAAACTCTGTATTTTTCAGTCCTATAAAGCTCAAAAGCTGCTGGAAAATACCGCCCTCACTCAAAAGTCCTATCCAGGCATACGTTCTTACCAGCGCATTGATCCATGTCGGCAACGTGATAATAAGAATCAGCGCATTCTGCCATTTTTCTGTGCAGCGTGAGATAAAATAAGCAACCGGATATCCCAAGAGCAGACAGATAATCGTTGTTTTAACTGCAATGACCATCGAACGCCAGAGAATGATTAAAAAATCTGGGTCGGTAAAAAATCTGACGTAATGATCAAATGTAAGTGAAAATGAAATGATGCTATTTCCCGGCTCTGACACCGAATAAAATGCGATCAATAAAATCGGGAGAATCAGCATCATTGCAGCCCACGCAATATAAGGGACTGCCAACTGTGAAAATTTCTTCATTAGAATACCATCCTCGACATTACATGAATATCTTCTGGGAAGAATGTCAGGCCGACCTCCTGACCTACTTCCGAATAATCTGTCGTATGAATCTTAAATTCACGTCCCGTCGTCCAGAATGTAATCTTATACACGCCTTCTTTGATATCTTCTGGATCAAAATCATAATCTACACTGATGTCCACACTTTCATCTTCATTGCTAAGCTTCCATCCTTGTGCATTCGCCCAGGTCTTAAGGTCTGTATCGAGTGCCTGTGACTCTTGAAGTTCATCTACTGTCTTAAAGAAATTAAATGCCATAACTGCTTCATTTGCCTTTTCATTCTTCACGAACTTCTGGTTCACCACTACGATGTGACGTTCAATACTCGTTCCGTTGGATGTTGTGAAGACAACTGGATACTGTCCCTCTTCCTCCTGCAATTCATACTCTACTTTGGCAATTGAAATATATTCATCTGTCTCGGTATCCCATGCCTGCGCATTCGAACGGGCGATAATTTCAATGTCATCCAAATCTTTCACATCTTCCAAATCGACGTAGAAATTATTCGCACTGATTTTCTCTTTTCCATCTTCACTGGTGACATCTTGATTGCGAATCACGCGCATGTTGACGGTCATACTGGTACCTG
Source organism: uncultured Coprococcus sp. (assembly GCA_964646135.1). GTDB lineage: Bacteria > Bacillota > Clostridia > Lachnospirales > Lachnospiraceae > Allocoprococcus. The sequence goes on from CAZYCT010000036.1 coordinate 3,869, forward strand.
GAACCGTCTCAACAATAATTTCATAGTGAACACCTTTAAACAATACGCTCAGTACTTCACCTGTCATCTTGCCATCCTTCACATCCACAATATCGATGTCTTCTGGTCGAATGACTACATCCACTTTTTCGTTTGGCTTAAATCCAAAGTCTACACAATCAAAGGTAATATCGTCAAATCGAACCTTGTAATCTTCCACCATAGTTCCCGATAAGATGTTGCTTTCTCCGATAAAGTTCGCAACATACTTATTGGCCGGCTCATTATAAATATCTTCTGGAGATCCTACTTGCTGAATCTCTCCACCTTTCATAACAACAATCTTATCAGACATTGTAAGTGCCTCTTCTTGGTCATGTGTTACGAAAATGAAGGTAATTCCTACCTCTTGCTGAATCCGCTTCAACTCGTACTGCATTTCCTTTCGAAGTTTCAAATCCAACGCGGCTAACGGTTCATCTAGAAGAAGTACTTTTGGCTCATTTACAAGCGCTCTTGCAATTGCAACTCGCTGCTGCTGTCCTCCAGATAACAAGGTTGTATTCTTATTTTCAAACCCTTCGAGTCCAATCAATTTGAGCATTTTCATTACTTTCTGGTCTATAATATCCTGACTGATTTTCTTTAACCTCAGACCAAACGCGATGTTTTCATACACACTCAAATGAGGAAAGAGCGCATATTTCTGAAATACTGTGTTTAATTCCCTTTCATATGGCGGTTTCTGGCTGATTTCTTCTCCGTCAAACATAACAGTTCCTTCATCAGCATCTAAAAATCCCCCAAGAATACGAAGTAATGTGGTCTTTCCACAACCACTTGGACCAAGCAATGTCACAAATTCATTCTCATAAATATCGAGATTGACACCTTTCAATATGACCTGCCCATCGAAACTCTTTACAATGTTTCGAAATTCAATGATTTTCTTTTTCTCCATCTCACCTTCTCCTCTCAGACTGATTCCTTCCATCAAAACATGGGCGGCGTAGTGATCCACAAGACTTTTGCATCACTATTCCCATGATTGAACAAATAATGACTCTTTGTTCCATCTAAATAAAAGGTTTCCTGTGCTTTCAATTTATATTTTTTGTTTCCCCGTACCAGAGTCACATTTCCTCTTAATACATACCCAAACTCTTCTCCTCGATGCGCCGATAATTCTTGACTTCTCTTATGTGGGTGCAACGTAATCAAAATGGGTTCCATGGTATTCTTCTGTGCATTTGGAATCACCCATTCTATCGTATAATCATCCTGCTCATCTTCAAAAAAGTCTTGCGTAGAAAACACAATCTGCTTTTCTTCTTCTTCGCGGAAAAACTCTGACAAATTGCTTCCTAGAGCTTCCAGAATATCCTGCAGCGTTCCAATGCTCGGCGTCGTTAAATTTCTCTCCACTTGTGACAAAAATCCTTTGGTAAGTTCACACCGCGAAGCCAGATCTCCTAGCGTCAGATCGTTCTGAATCCTAAGTTCCTTCAACTTCTTTCCAATATCCAAGATCACGCCTCCCTTGTTTTCTAATACTATACTTTTTTTTTAAAATTATCGAACATTTACATTATATACACAATCTCATCCATATGCAACCTATAATGAAAAAAAGAGAATCCCAATCACTGGAATCCTCTTTCAAAAGCTCTGTCACTATAAAATTAGTTCGCTGCCTTTTCAACTTGAACGATTGCCTGCTTCTGCATTGGAATACGGCAGTTCTTGTTACTTCCAAATTCAACGATCACATCTGCATCTTCAATGTCAATTACGACTCCGTAGAACCCACTTGATGTAAGAACTGTATCGCCAACTTCCATCTCTGAAAGCATAAGCTGAATTCTCTTCTGTTCCTTCTTCTGTGGTCTGATCAGCAAAAACCAGAATCCTAATAAAATCGCAGCATAAACAACGATAAGAATAACTGTATCCATCTTCTATTTCCTCCTCATTGTAATAACAACTAAACTTAATCATACACAATATCTTGCAATTGAGCAAGTCATTTTATATTTTTTTAATTCTCTTTTTCTTCCATTCTGTTCAATGTTTCCCGCTTGAACTCTTTATAGCATCCCTGATCAATTGCTCCTCGGATTTCTTCCATCAGATTGTTATAGTAGTACAGATTGTGAAGCACACACAATCTCATTCCCAGCATTTCTTTTGCCTTCAACAAATGTCGGATGTAGGCTCTCGAATATCGTCTGCACGCCGGACACTGACAACCTTCTTCAATCGGTCTGTCATCCAATTCATACTTTGCATTGAATAAGTTCAATTTTCCATGCTTGGTATAGACATGACCGTGACGTCCATTTCGACTCGGATATACACAGTCAAAGAAATCCACACCTCGATCTACTGCTTCTAAGATGTTGGCTGGTGTTCCAACGCCCATGAGATAAGTCGGTTTGGCAACTGGCAAATGTGGCACCACCGCATCCAGGATGCGATACATCTCTTCATGCGACTCTCCTACTGCCAGACCACCAACTGCATATCCATCCAAATCCATATCTGCGATTCTTTTCGCATGTTCCACTCGAATATCTTCATAGATTGCCCCTTGGTTGATTCCAAACAACAACTGATTCTTGTTGATCGTATCCTCCAGAGAATTCAAACGTGCCATCTCATTCTTGCATCTTGCAAGCCATCGAGTAGTACGATCTACGGAATTCTGGATATACTCCCTAGTCGCAACACTAGATGGGCATTCGTCAAATGCCATTGCAATGGTAGATGCAAGGTTTGATTGAATCTGCATACTTTCTTCTGGTCCCATAAAGATCTTACGTCCATCTATATGCGAATTAAAATAAACACCTTCCTCCTTAATCTTGCGAAGTCCAGCCAGTGAAAACACCTGAAATCCACCTGAATCTGTAAGGATTGGTTTTTCCCATGACATAAATTTATGAAGACCTCCCATCTTTTTGATTACCTGGTCTCCTGGTCTGACATGAAGGTGATAAGTATTAGAAAGTTCCACCTGTGTCTTGATTCCTTCCAAATCCTCTGTTGACACAGCCCCCTTGATTGCAGCTACCGTTCCAACATTCATGAAAACCGGTGTTTCAATCACACCGTGAACCGTATGAAAACGGCCTCTTTTTGCTAATCCATCTCTTTTTATTAGTTCGTACATATTTTTCCTTTCTTCAATAAAAATGGTCAGCATATACATCTGACCATGTCATTTTATAAATTAATAGTGACAAATTACTGGTGTACCTGACGATACATAACTATAAATTGTCTGTGCCATATTATACTTAAGATTTACACACCCTCTTGATCCTGCATACAGATATCCTCGTGGATCTCCGAACGCGTACTGCCAAGATGCATCATGCAGTCCGATGCCTCCGTTAAACGGCATCCAGAACGTTACTGGCGATTCCCACTCATAAGTTCCGTCTGGTTGCTTCGGTCCACGAAGAATGGCTGGACTCTTCTTCCACTTCACAGTATAAACACCCTGTGGGGTAGCACATCCTGTACTTGGTTTTCCTGTCACACACGGTCCAGACTGAATCAAGCTTCCATCCACAAAAAGATACACATACTGATTTGTCAAATCAACCTCTACATAGGTATTTCCCCAGTCTGTTGCTCCATGGGTGTATGCAGTTTTCGAATAAACCGGCTCTTTTGTGATTACTTCTTTATTCGCAATGTTGGCTTCCAGTGCCGCGATTTCCGCAGCCTGATCAATCTGCCATCCGAAATCTCCACCTGTCACAGAAACCGTATTTCCATTTCCCGATGTAAATGTTCGTTCTTTCTTATAAGTGTTGTATTTCTCAGCAAGTCCTGCAATATACTGCGCAACACCTTCCTCATTGTAAGCCACCTGCATGTTCTCATCAGTAGTAAGCCACTGTGAAATCACAGCTCCATCTACCACCTCTGTCGTATCACCAAAGGTATACGTAATACTTGCACCGAGATATTCATTCATTGTATCACAAGCTGCTGCAACTTCCGGCGCATCAGAATAAAACGTCGGCTCAACATAGCATTTTTCTTCTACCAAACTCAATGTTGACTGAAAGCTTTCAATGTATTCTTTTACTTTGGCTTTAAAATTCTCCGCAATCAGCTGACTTCCCAATTCTTCCTTCTTGACTACAAATTTATCACCGTCATATTCCGGCTGTGCGGCCACAGGCGGAACCTGATTCTCTTCCTGCATAATAGACAGATCATTCAACAGCTCATCTAATTTGTCTTCCGCGTACGAAACACCAACCGCTGTCTCTAATTCTGTCTTCTGCCACAGTGAAATTGGCCACAGAAGAATATTCTGTCCTTTTATCAGATTCTTGATTCCATCGCTTTCTACATATTTCAGCTCAATAGCATCACCATCGATCAACGTATGACTTCCATCTGATTCTTCTAATTTCAATTCATACGTATTCACAAGTTCTTCCATATCTGCCTGCACATCTTTGGCAGACCACATGGAAAAATCATATCCATTGACATAAGTCTTAAAAAGAAAATGCTGAGAAAAGTAAATAGCAAATCCTGCATACACAGCAACTACTAAAGTTGCTGCTGAAATGCCAACTCTTTTCAATATCTTATTTCTCTTAGCCTTCTTTTCTGTAACATCTTCCAGCTCTATCTCTAAGATCTCACTTTCTTCTTCCGTAAGTTCTGGCTCTAATTCTTCACCACTTTCTTCTGAAAGCTCTGGTTCTAATTCTTCACCGCTCTCTTCTAAAAGTTCCACCTCAAATTCTTCTTTGTCATCTTCGGAAATTTCTGGCATTTCTTCTTCTGCGTCTTCCAGCGGAAGCGTTATCTCTTCAGTTTCTTCCACAGCCTTTTCATCTGCGGTCGGCTCGCCATCAATCTTTTGAACAGCTTCATCCTCCGAAACAACTGTGCTGTTTTCCTTCTTGTCATCTTTCATTTTATACCCTAAAATCCCTTCATAATTTTATCAAATTTTAATTTTTAATTTGAACTTATTACTTTTTATTCTAATACGAACCCTATAGTAAATGCAATAATAAATCATATTTTTTTCTTGTCCATTCTCAAATCCTTCGCTATAATAAAGTATCAAATATAGAAAGGGTGTGAAAACAATGGCTGGTTCCATTTATGGCAAATTTTTTCAAATTTCTACTTGGGGAGAATCTCATGGAAAAGGAATCGGAGTAGTCATTGACGGTTGTCCTGCCGGACTTCCACTTTGTGAAGATGACATCCAATTATATCTAAATAGAAGAAAACCTGGACAAAGTACTTTCACTACTGCCCGCAAAGAAAGCGATATGGCAGAAATATTATCTGGAGTGTTTGAAGGCAAGACTACCGGAACTCCAATTTCGATTTTCGTTCGAAATCAAGATCAACGTTCCCATGATTACAGCAATATCATGAATATTTATCGACCAGGGCACGCTGATTTTACTTTTGATTCCAAATATGGCTTCCGTGACTACCGCGGTGGTGGACGTTCTTCTGGAAGAGAAACTGTGGGGCGAGTGGCCGCTGGCGCTGTCGCTGCAAAGATTTTAAAAGAACTGGGAATTGAGATTCTAACCTACACGAAATCCATAGGTCCTATATCTATACCCGAAGGAGAATACGACTATGGAGAGATTTCGCAGAATAAATTATATATGCCTCACGCCGCCTGCGCACAACAAGCGTCTGAATACCTAGAAAGCTGTATCGCCGCACAAGATTCTTCTGGCGGGATTATTGAGTGTGTAGTGACAGGACTTCCTGCTGGTCTTGGTGACACCGTATTTGATAAACTTGACGCCAATCTTGCCAAAGCAATTTTTTCCATCGGTGGTGTCAAAGGATTTGAAATTGGCGACGGCTTTGCTTCTGCCACTTCTAAGGGCAGTACGAATAATGATGCTTTCTGTGTAAAAGATGACAAGATCTCGAAAAAGTCTAATCACTCCGGCGGCACATTAGGTGGCATGAGTGATGGTTCCCCACTTATCTTCCGCGCAGCCTTCAAACCCACACCTTCCATCTCTCAGATGCAAGATTCTGTGGACAACAGCGGAAATGAGGTGTCCCTCACGATCACCGGAAGACATGACCCAGTCATTGTTCCTCGTGCTGTTGTTGTTGTCGAAGCAATGACCGCGATTACCATCGTAGACTTGCTCTTTACAAATATGTGCGCCAGAATGGATACAATAAAAGAAACTATGCATTTATAACAAAACATGGTTATCAAGACCTCTTCTCCTGATAACCATGTTTTTAATTACTTACTTTTTATTTCTTCGCAGCCTTCACCATCACAGCTCCCATATAGCCAGCAATAATTCCTATCAATATACCACCCAGAACATCGGTAGGATAATGTACATACAAATATAATCTAGAAAACGCAATCAGACATGCCAAAATCAGCACCGCTTTCCACAGCCTCCTGGATCCCGAAAAATAGAGTGCTGCGGCAGTCGCAAAAGATGCTGCAGTATGTCCAGATGGGAATGAAAAATCTGCTGGTTTTATAATTAACAGCTGTACCCCTGTGTTGACATCATAGGGACGTGTCCTTGCAAACAGATTCTTAAGTATCCCATTACACAGTATAAGATCAACACACAATGCAGCAGCAACCACCCATCCTGTTTTCCGCGTCTTTGGAATTGCGAGCAAGATTACTGCCAGCACAATCCAGATTATCCCCGCATCTCCTAATCTAGTGATAAAACACATAACTGCATCTCCTATCGGTGTTCGTATTCCTTGTATCATATCTAAAATTCTTATTTCAATTCCCATGCACCTTATACCTCCTGTTTATGATTCATTTATACATGATTTTCTACTCATTATATTGAGTAAGTATAACACAAACTTTTCAATTGTTCTCGTATTCTTATTTTTTCTGTGTTAAAATGGAGAAATACTATGATGAAATGAGGGTATTATTATGTTTTATTTAGCTGGCGCTGTCGTCACAAGTCTTTGCATGACATTTTTAATGAAATATTCAGAATCGCACGGTGGAAATCGTTACGCACTAAATATTTGGAACTATCTAGCCGGAGCAATTTTCAGTTTCTGTTTGTTGAAAAATAAATCTGTAGTGTGGGTCGATGATGGTGGAATCACGTTATTACTCAGCGTTCTGAATGGTTTTCTCTTTGTGGTTTGCCTGATTCTCTTACAGATAAGCATCGCAAGAAATGGCGCCCCACTCACCACAACCTTCAACAAACTTGGCGTACTGATTCCAACTATTTTCTCTGCCATTTTTTATTTTGAAATTCCTTCTCCTCTTCAGATTGCTGGTCTGGGCTTAGCCGCATTTGCAATCATCTACATGAATCGAGAGAAAAAGGAAAAACGACCTTCTTTTATGCTTGGTCTTGGACTCGTCTTTCTCCTTGGCGGAACAGTGGAGGTACTTTCTAAGATTTACAGTCGCAACTATGGTTCTGAAGAGCAAACGCTCTTTGTAATGTACACTTTCGTATTTGCGCTCCTTGTAAGTATTGTCTTTTTTCTCAAAGACAAGAACAAAATGAAACTCCAGGATGTTCTTCTTGGAATTTGTGTTGGGATTCCAAATCAGCTGACATCTCTTTTGGTACTGCGTGCTGCATCAGAACTCCCAGCTTACATTGTCTATCCAACTTACAGTACCGGCGCAATCTTGTTCGTGAATGTAATCAACTATCTCGTGTTTAAAGAAACACTTACCAAAAGGCAGTACATCGCGACAGGGTTCATTGGATTGGCATTGGTGTTATTAAATCTTGGATAAATTACAGAAAGTAAACTTATGTGGAAACGAATTTTTAATTATACAATCTCACCTGCGGATAACTGTCAAAATATCTACAGCTTCTTAAAGGCTCGTGGATTCTCTTCTACTGTCATCCGTCATTTAAAAGAAACAGAAAATGGTATCCAGAAAAATGGTGTGTGGGCTCGCGTACATGATTCACTAGACCCTGGAGACACGGTAACTCTAATCCTCGTAGAAGAGGCTTCCTCCGAAAATATTGTGCCAACTGCCTTGCCACTTGATATTGTCTACGAAGACGATGATCTACTTGTTATCAACAAAGCCGCGGGCGTACCAATTCACCCTTCACAGGGGAATTATGATAATACACTTGCTAATGCCTGTGCCTATTATTTTCAGCAAAAAAAAGAACCTTTTACTTATCGCTGCATCAACCGTCTGGACCGAGACACAACTGGACTTTTGATCGTTGCAAGACATTGTTACAGTGCCTCTCTTTTGTCCAACATGGTCGCAAGACGCGAAATTCACCGAGAATATCTTGCTCTTGCAGAAGGTCTTGTACCAGAAAAAGGAGTAATTGAAGCTCCTATTGCACGCGTCCACGACTCCACCATCGAGCGTGAAGTGAACTTTGAAAATGGCGAATTTGCTAGAACTCACTATCAAAGAATCGCATACAAAAATGGGTACTCCCTGGTATCTTTAAAACTTGATACCGGTCGTACCCATCAAATCCGTGTTCATATGAAGCACATTGGTCATCCTCTGCCAGGAGACTTTCTCTATAATCCTAATTATGACATTATAGGACGGCAAGCATTACACTCACACAAGTTAAGTTTCCGCCATCCGATTACAGGAGAATCGCTTTCCTTTACAGCTCCATTGCCAAACGATATGATCATCTAGATATCGAAACAACCGCCTCCAATGAACTCTCGAATCAAGGAGTTCATTGGAATATATGTATTTGCAATTCCCACAAAATAATCAAGAAATTTCAGTAAACGTTTGGCTTCTACATATTCCTCACAGTCCTTCTCAATTCCAAAAAGAATAGGCTCCACATATGGCTTTAATACAGCCAACTCATACAAAAGTGCTGAATTGAACATTACGTCTGCATCTTCTTGATAAGGAAAGATGTTTTTTTCTTCCCCGCGCCTTACAGATGGCCACATAGCAATGGTCTGCTTCGCTGAAATTCCTCTCGTTCTTGCGTCTCGTACCATTCTTCTTAGCAGTCTTCCATCCGTCGACGGAATATAATTGTGCTCATCTACATTCAATTGTGTAAGCGCGCTGATGTAAATCTTAAATTTATTTTCTTTTGGCAGATCATAGGTTAATTGATCATTCAGACAATGTATTCCTTCTATAAGAAGGATATCATTTTCACCGAGCTGAAGGCTGTCTCCCTTGTATTCACGTTTGCCAAGTTTGAAATTAAATGTTGGCATCTCTACACGTTTTCCCGACAAAAGTGCCTTCAAATCCTCATTCAACTTCTTAGTATCTACACACTCAATACACTCAAAATCCAATTCTCCATTTTCATCTACAGGTGTAAATTCTCGATTCACAAAATAATTATCTACCGCAATCGGATGAGGCACCAAACCGTTCACCCGAAGCTGAATTGCAAGTCGATGCGAAAATGTAGTCTTTCCGGAAGAAGATGGTCCTGCAATTAGAACAAATTTCTTCTCTGGCTGACTGGCAATCTGAGTGGCAATCTCTGCTATCTTTTTCTCTTGCAAGGCTTCTTGAACTAAAATCAATTCCTGAGGATTCCCTTTCACAATATAGTCATTCAAATCCCCTACAGTTTCAATGCCCATTCCACCGCCCTGGCTAGACTCTTTCAATATTTGAAATAGCTTTTCTCTCGGTCTAAATTCATCTATTTCTTCCGGTGTTTTTGTCGTCGGCATTTGAACTACAAATCCCTCGTCGTACAAATAAAGTTTAAAATATTTCAGATATCCTGTAGATGGAACCATGTAACCATAATAATAATCTTCAAATTCATTGATACGGTATATTCCAACTGCCGAAACTCGGCGATATCGGAATAACTGCTCCTTGTCTCCCATCCCGTGTTTCTGAAATCTTTTTATCGCTTCATCTGTGTGAATCCTGGTTTTCCAAATTGGAAGATCCGCTTCTACAATTTCTCGCATCCGGCTCTCTACTTTATCCAGGAATTCTTGATCTACTTTTACATTTCCACAAACGGTGTAATAATACCCCTTATCCAGTGAGAACTGTATCCGTACCTGGCAGGTCTCATCATGTCCTAACACATCGTGAACCGCTTTGACAAGGACAAAACTTACTCCTCGCTTGTAGGTGAGATTTCCACAGGCATCTGCCCCAGTCACAAAGCGAATCGTGCAATCACGGTCTACTTTTTTGAACAACTCCTGTAATTTTCCATTCACAAATACCAGCAGAATATCATGAGGTATCTCTTTTTGGTAGTCCTTTGCAATATCCAAATATGTTGTGCCTTCTGGATACACTCTTTGCTCTTCTCCAATAATCACTTGATACATTATCACACGCTGCCTCCTACACAATTTGAAATGGATGTTGTATTTTGGCCGTTTTCACTTCAATTCCCGAAAATCTTTCCTGGCAAAACTGTCGCATATCATCGATATAGATATATTCCGTTCCATAATGACCTGCATCTATGATCATCATCCCTTGGGCTACTGCATCAATTCCTTCGTGGTGATCAATATCTCCCGCGATTAAAACATCTGCCCTCTTCTTTAATGCATTTGCAATCACACTTTTCCCAGACCCCGGCGATATTGCTGCGCGCCTGACTGTCTTCTCCAAATTTCCAAAGACTTTTACATTCGGAAGTCCCAGTTTTACTTTTACAAACTGACAAGTTTCTTCCAATGTCATTTCCTTTTTCAGATTGCCGACTCTTCCGATGCCCTCTTCTGCATCTCCTTGAATACAGGTAACCTCTAAAACTTCTTGTTCCTCTAGTTCCAGATATGTGGCGGCGAGCTGTGCCATGCCTTTGACATCATAATTTGTATGCATTGCATAATAAGAAATATCGTTCTGAATTAATTTCAAGATTCTTCGTCCAATAAAATCTTGATCGGTCACGCTTTTCATGCCCTTAAAAATCAAGGGATGATGCGTCAGCAACATGTCTGCATGCCACATTATCGCCTCATCAATCACTTCATCTGTCGCATCCAGTGCTATATAAATTTTCTTCACTTCCTTATCTGCTCTTCCAGCGAGCAGTCCTACGTTATCCCAGTCCAATGCGTAAGCTTTTGGATATTTTTGCTCGATTTCTTTCGTAATCTCATTACAAAACATATGTAATCCCCTTCTACTTAAAATATGTTTCTATGATCTCTTTTATTTCGTTTATTTCTGTTTGAAGTTCCTGTTCTCTTGTCCTTGCACGTGTGGAATCTTGGCTTGTCAATGCCGCAAGAATCTCGGAATCTATCTGAATCTCTTTCTCTAAGAACTGCTTCAATACTGGATTCGCCTTTTGAAGCAGCCATTTTCCATATTTCAGTTCTTCCGGTGCATACTCCTCTACTTCTTCTTCTGAACAAGGCTGAATCTTCATCATCGGATAGTATTTTCCCTCGTCTAAGACCATATTTTCGTCTATGATTCGATAGCCATTTTGCAGTAAATACCTGCGCACTTTTTCTAATTCTGACTGTGGCTGCAAAATCAATTCTTTGAGACTTTTGGCCACTTCTTTTCCATCTTCCAAAATCCTGATTACAAGAGCACCACCCATTCCGGCTGCAATCATTGCATCTACTTCTCCTGACTTCAGCTTTTGTAGTCCATCTGACAACCTGGTTTGGATTCGATCTTCCAATCCATGTTCTTTAATATGTTCCTCCGCTCTTTCTAGCGGTCCTTTATTAATATCCATAGCGATTGCTTCTGGTATCACCTGTTGCTCGGTCAGATAAATGGGAATGTATGCGTGATCCGTCCCCACATCTGCCAGACGCATTCCTGGTGTTACCATACTTGCAACCATCTGTAATCTCTTTGATAATTCCATCATAACTAATCTAAATAATCCTTTAACTTCTTACTTCTCACTGGATGGCGGAGTTTTCGAAGTGCCTTTGCCTCAATCTGACGTATGCGTTCTCTGGTTACATCAAATTCCTTCCCCACTTCTTCCAACGTCCTTGGCCGCCCATCTTCCATGCCAAAACGCAATTTGAGCACCTTCTGTTCTCGCTGCGTCAATGTCTCTAAAACTTCGTTCAACTGTTCCCTCAAAACTAGCTGTGTTGCAGCATCCGCTGGGACTTCTATATGATTATCCTGGATAAAATCTCCCAAATGGCTGTCCTCTTCCTCCCCGATCGGCGTCTCCAAGGAAACTGGTTCTTGCGAAATACGCCGTATCTCGCGCACGCGTTCTACTGGAATTTCCATTGCCTCTGCAATTTCTTCCGGGGAAGGTTCTCTCCCTAATTCCTGTACGAGCCTCCGAGATGTCTTCGAGACTTTATTGATCATCTCCACCATGTGAACTGGAATGCGAATGGTCCTCGCCTGATCTGCAATCGCTCTGGTGATTGCCTGGCGAATCCACCAAGTTGCATACGTACTAACTTTGAATCCTTTTTCGTAGTCAAACTTTTCCACTGCTTTAATAAGGCCAAGGTTTCCCTCTTGAATCAAATCTAAGAACATCATTCCTCGCCCTGTATAGCGTTTGGCAATACTGACAACCAGACGTAGATTAGCTTCCGCCATACGCCTTTTTGCCTCTTCATCACCATTTTTAATCCTTTGCGCCAGTTCTATCTCTTCCTCCGCTGTCAAAAGCGGTACTTTCCCGATTTCTTTCAAATACATGCGCACTGGATCATCGATCGCTATCCCTTCTGGTACAGACAGATCAATATTCTCTAAATTCTCATTTTCTTGTCGAATGGTAATTCCTTTGCTCTCAAGAAATTCATACACATGGTTCATCTTCAGCGGATTGATTTCATCATCGCCAAGGAAATCCAATATTTCCTGATCATCTAGAAGATTTTGTTTACTCTGTGCGAGAGCTGTCAATTCATTTAACTTTGCTTCAAATGTTATGGCTTGTCCTTCCATGTGTTATCCTTTCTTTTTTTGCTCGTCTATAGTTTATCCTTAATTAAGCGAAATATGCAATTTCTGCAAATCCTGCAACGCCTTCTTTGCGTTCATCAATCGCTGAAGTCCTTGCATATCTGTCGGTGCCAGATTTTTCGTGGCTTCATCAATACTATAACTCTTCACGCGAAGCAACGTCTCTTTCACTGCTTTTTCTTCTTCTTGCTTTGTAGTAAGCTCTTTAATACGAGTATGAAATAAAGAAGCTGCTTCTCGGTGTTCCTCCTCCTCTGTAAAATAATTCATAATCTTAGCCGGATTTACTTCCCCTTCGTGGTACTGCTCGAAAAGCAGCTTTGCCACTTTCTGATACAACTCTTTCGTAAAATCCTCCGGCGCAATATATTTGCTTATCTGAGCAAATAGTTCTTGGTGATCGATCAGGTAGGTCAGTAAGATTCTCTGTGATTTCACATGACCATCTTCTTTCTGACTCTCTCTCTCCACCGTCTGCTTTGGCCGTTCTGCCTGCGAAGCCATCCCAGACTGTACCGCCACCTTGACCACTAATTTTCTCAATTCTTCTGCATTTACTCTATAAGTCTTAGCAACCGCCTCAATGTAATTCGTTCGTTCAATCTCTTCCTCAAATTCTGCCAGCCATTTTGCTGCTATCCGCAAGAATTCTGTTTTCCCTTCTGGAGACTGCATATCGTAATCTCGCTCTAACATTTCCAGGCGGAACATGAACCCATTCCTTGCTTTCGAGATACGTTCTTCAAAGGCTTCTTTGCCTAAATTTTTGATAAATTCATCCGGGTCTTTATATGGATCCATACGAATAACTTTTGCCGAAATTCCTGCCTCTCTCAAAATTGGAACTGCCCTAAGTGCCGCTTTCGTTCCCGCCTCATCACTGTCATAAGTCAGATAGACCTCATTTACATACCGCTTAAGCAGCGAAGCATGTCCCATAGTAAGTGCTGTTCCCAAAGTAGCAACCGCATTGGTAAATCCAGCCTGATGAAGGGATATCACATCCATATAGCCTTCACAAATTAAATAATATGGCTTGCGCGAAGTACGCGCCCTATGTAAACCATAAAGATTGCGGCTCTTATCAAAAATCATTGTCTCTGGTGAATTCAAATACTTTGGCTTACCTTCCCCCATGACTCGACCACCGAACCCGATGACCCGGTTATTCACATCCATGATTGGAAACATCACACGATTCCAAAATTTGTCGTATATGCCTGTCTTTTCATCAACATTTGCCAGACCCGCCTTTACAATCTGCTCATCCGTATATCCTTTTGCCTTTAAATATTGATGCAGATCATTGCTGTATTTATTCGAATATCCCAATCCGAAATTCGTGATTGTCTCATCACTTAGTTCTCGATTTTTTAAATAAGCATATGCCGTTTTCCCGTTCTGAGATTTTAACTGTGCATAAAAATACTTTGCCGCCAATTTATTGATTTCCAAAAGTGTCGAACGAAGGTCCGCTCTTTCCTTGGCCTCTTTAGAATATTCTTCTTGTGGCAATTCAACTCCTGCTCTCGCAGCAAGAAATTTCAGTGCCTCCATAAAAGAATAGTTCTCATATTCCATTATAAACGTAAATACATTGCCACCTGCACCACAGCCAAAGCAATAATACATCTGTTTATCTCTGCTCACAGAAAATGACGGTGACTTTTCGTTGTGGAACGGGCAGAGACCAAAATAAGAATTCCCCTTCTTCTGCAATTTCACATAACCGGAAATCACATCAACAATGTCATTTCTACTTCTAACTTCTTCGACGATTTCATCTGAATAATACATCTATTTTTCCCCTATACATATTATATTCCTTAGCATACCATTACTTGCATTAAAAATTCCATGATTTTGGTACAAAAATATCTTCGAATTTTTTTACTGCATAAGTATCTGTCATGCCGGCTATGTAATCACATACAATCTGTTCTTCTGAATCCCCCACATCTAATCTGTGCCTATATTGCATTGGCAAAAGTTCTATTCTGTCTTCGTAGTAAAAATACAGTTGTTCTATCATCTGTATTGCTTTGATCTCTTCTCCCTTTGCCTGCGGGTTGGTGTAAACACTTGCAAACATATATTTTCTCAAATCACGCATGGCTTCTTCTACTTCTTTTGACATACAGA
Source organism: uncultured Coprococcus sp. (assembly GCA_964646135.1). Classification (GTDB taxonomy): domain Bacteria; phylum Bacillota; class Clostridia; order Lachnospirales; family Lachnospiraceae; genus Allocoprococcus. The sequence continues at coordinate 18,927 of CAZYCT010000036.1, forward strand.
TTTCTGGTTTTCCCATACTATTGGAAATAACATCGTGAATCAAAGTGTTAAGTCTCGCACGCACGCTTTGACCCAATGTATTGCGCAGTTCCTTCGGTATATCTTCTTCTGCAATAATACCACCTCTCACAGCATCGTCAATGTCATGGTTGATATACGCGATCTTATCAGACAGACGTACAATCTGCCCTTCTAGCGTTCCCGGCGTTCCAGAAGTCTGATGATTTCGTATGCCGTCGATCACTTCCCAAGTCAAATTCAGTCCTTGTCCATCCTTTTCCAATACTTCCACTACGCGAACACTCTGCTCATTATGTTTGAATCCCTTCGGACATACCTGATTCAATGCGCGCTCACCTGCATGTCCAAAGGGCGTATGCCCCAGGTCATGTCCTAGACTAATCGCCTCAACCAACTCTTCGTTCATCTGCAATGCCTTTGCAATGGTCCGGGCCGTCTGGGAAACTTCCAAAGTGTGTGTCAACCTTGTTCGGTAATGATCTCCCTTCGGCAGTAAGAACACCTGTGTTTTCTGTTTTAATCGTCGAAATGACTTACTGTGCAGAATTCTGTCACGGTCTCTTTGGTAAACCGGTCGAATGTCGCAAGGCGTCTCTTTTCGTGCTCTGCCTTTCGAATAAATGCTCAACGAAGCATATGGGCTTAAGTATTCTCTTTCTCTTTGTTCCAACTGTTCTCTGATTGTCACTGCACTGCCCTCTTTCTCTTTTACCGTCTGAATTCAATCTGTATAAATTGTATGTTTAATTTTGAATTTTTTTATTTTTCTGTTGACTTTCTGGTCTTCATAGTGTATTATATCATTTGTCGAGCGAATGGTAAACAAAAACCTAAAGCTTGTATGCGGAAGTGTCGGAATTGGCAGACGAGCAAGACTAAGGATCTTGTGCATAGTTTTTGCGTACGGGTTCAAGTCCCGTCTTCCGCATTTAACTCTTTTAAATGTGGGTTATTTAATTACATATTGATTCGCGGAAGTGTCGGAATTGGCAGACGAGCAAGACTAAGGATCTTGTGCATGTTTTTTGCGTACGGGTTCAAGTCCCGTCTTCCGCATTAGGAATTCACGAAAGTGGATTCCTTTTTTTATTTCATTCTACAAAAAAAGAACGATGTTACTCGTTCTCTTTTACTGTTCTTTTTCGATTCATCTGATGCAAGATTAATGCCCCTGCCAGAATCACAATGGAAATCCATTGCGAAGTTGAGAAAATGCCAATACTTCCTCTTTCATCTGAGCGAAGAAATTCTAAGAGAAACCTCCCCACTGCATATAACCCCATATATAATGCTCCAACATCTCCCACGTTCTTCCTTTTGTTATAATACCAAAGTAAGATTGCAGTGATTGCAAAATCTCCAAGTGATGAAAAAATCTGCGTCGGCAACAATTTAACCCCTGCCGGCGCCATACCTCCTTCCGGAAATACAATTCCCAGAAAGCTATCCGTCACTCTTCCATAGCAGCACCCAGCCATTAAACATCCAAGTCTCCCAAATCCCTGGGCTATCGAAATACTTGGCGCCAAAAGATCAAAACATTCTAAGAAGGAGATCTTTTTCACCTTGCAATACAGCACCGCTGACAGCACACCAGCTACGATTCCTCCATACACCACAAATCCTTCGGATCCAAGCACACTCATCGGATC
>CAZYCT010000037.1:0-20280 GCA_964646135.1 uncultured Coprococcus sp.
AGCATATATAGAAGAATATAAGTATTTGTACAAAGAAGGAAAAAATTCTTTTAGAAAGGAATATTTTTTATTAAGAGTCAAAACTTTACCATGGAACGGGAAGGCATTTGCTCGGCATATGATTGGAAAAATGTTGAGGAAAATATTACCGACAGATATAGTCGATAACATAAAGAAAGTGGTAAGATAGCATATTCGCGATGGAGGCAGCAATAGTGGCAAAATTTAGTTTTATTATTCCAATATATAATTGTGATGCCTATTTGGAAAAATGTGTGTGTGATATTGAAAAAGTAGCATTAGACGATTATGAGATCATTCTGGTGGATGATGGATCTATGGATCATTCGGGAACTGTCTGTGACGAATTAGCAGAAAGGAATAGGAAAGTTATTCCAATACATCAAAAGAATGCGGGAGTATCTGCCGCTAGAAATGCAGGTGTAGAAGCGGCATCGGGAGATTATGTCATTTTCCTTGATGCGGATGATAATATAGAATCTGCAAAATTAGCTAAACTGTGCAGAATTGTCGAGAGTGATAAAGAAATAGATTTGCTTTTATATGGTTTATCTTTTGATTATTACAGAAAAGGGAAATGTTATCGAACAGAGAATTTGCATTGTGAAAAGGCACAGAAACTGGCAAAAGAAGAATGGTGCAGGGAATATTATGAATTGTATATGATAAATTATATTAGTCCAATCTGGAATAAAATATTTAAACGAGAGATTATCCGCAATCATGAGCTGAGATTTTCTGAAAAAATGTTCCTGTATGAGGACTTAGAGTTTGTGTTTCAATATATGACATATTGCGGCACAATTTATAGTAGCAATGAGATTGTATATCATTATCGTCAGGCAGAGGATGAAGGAAATGCCAAACGTCGATTAAAAAGGATAGACAGTTTATTGCAATTTATCAAGCAGATAGAAGTATCATTGGAAGATATGATTGATCGAATGCAAGTTGATGAATTGGCTGTTCGTTTAGAAATGAAAAAGATACTAGAAAGTCTTTACATTGTTTTAATACGAGAAAAAATTACTGTTTCCAACATAAACGAGATGAGAAAAATGTGCAGTGAGTATTCGTATTGGCGCAAAGAGTCAGAAGTCAAGGAGCTAACATATTTGCCTAAGCGTGACCAAAATTATAGTGCTAAAATAGAGCATCAGAAAGTATACAATCTGTGGTTGCAAGATAGATATACGAGAATTAGACATAAAATAGCAAATCAGGTGAAGAGCTCTAGTGTTTATCAGAGATGTATGCGAAGAAAGTAAATTCCTTCAATATGAGAGAGGGGAAATAAAGGTGAAGAAACAACGACAAACAGAACTGGATCTTTTGCGTATTGTTGCATTATTGGCGGTGATATTAGTACATTGTGCCGGAATGGGAAGTGCTGAATTTTCCGTAATGCGATTTGAAAATAAAATAGTGATTTTCCTGACTTCCATTGTAACTTGGCAAGTTCCAGTTTATGTGATGATTTCCGGAAGGTTTTTCCTTGATCCAGCCCGTGAAGTATCTGGGAGAAAAATAATCCAGTCGATAAAAAGACTTATAGTTTCTTTTGTGATATGGGATATAGTATATCAGATATATTATATTTTAACAGGGGCATACGTTGGCTTGAATTGGAAGGGGATTTTGACTCAGGCAATTTTTGGACCGTATCATTTTTGGTATATATTTATGATTATATGCCTATATATGATTACTCCATTTTTGAGAAAAATTGTAGAAGATAAGCAGCTGATAGAATATTTTATTATACTTTTCTTGTTATTTCAGACATTGAACTATTATGGGATATCACTGCCGATAGTTGGCAATATTATTGCAGAAGTTTTGAATAAGGCAAATTTCTATTTTGCTCTTGGATTTTCGGGCTATTACATTCTAGGTTATTACCTTTATAAATACGGTGTTTCGAAGAAAATGGAGAAAGTGTTATATGTAGCAGCTATAATTTTGGCTATTGGTGCTGGGCTGATGAATGTTCACAGAACTGTGATTGAAGGTATAAATGAAGAGTGGTATACGCAATATTTAATGCCCAATGTTGCTGTAGAGGCCGTGGCGATCTACTTGTTCTTTTCAAAAAAAGTAGGAAAAATCAATTTTTCAGACTGCGCAGTTAAGTGGATTACCAAGTTATCAGAATATAGTTTTGGCGTTTATTTGGTACATGCACTCATAGCAAATATTTTTGATAAGGCGGGGATATCGATTATGTGGATTAGTCCTATTGTCATGTTACCGATAATTGTATTGCTGGTGTTTATAATTAGTAATATTGTCGTGTATCTGGTGAGAAAAGTACCTTACATTGGAAAGAAAATCACATAGTATGGAGAATGAATATGGATATTGATTTTGTGATTCTTTGGGTTGATGGAAATGATCCCAAATGGCTAGAAGAAAAAAATAAATATCAGAGCAAATCGGGAAATGAAAGTGATTCCGTCAATCGATATCGTGATTGGGGATTGCTTCCATATTGGTTTCGGGCAGTTGAAAAGTTTGCACCATGGGTACGGAAGGTCCATTTTGTGACTTGGGGACATGTGCCAGCATTTTTGAATTTAGAAAACCCTAAATTAAATATTGTGCGTCATGATCAATTTATACCGCAAGAATATCTGCCGACATTTAGTTCACACACAATTGAAATGAATATTCATCGAATTTCAGGTTTGTCTGAACGTTTTGTTTATTTTAATGATGATATGTTTCTGCTTAGAAATTTTAAAGAAGAAGATTTCTTTCACGCGGGTATCCCTTGTACTTATGGAGGAGAAGTGCCGCTTGAATTAAAAGGAAATATAGGGATTTGGCAGCATGCGATTGTCAATAATCTAGGGATTGTGAATAAACATTTTCCAAAGAGAGAAGCAGTGGCCAAATATGGAAAGAAGTATGTAGATAAATGTTATCGCTGGAAAGATAATATTCGCACATTTGTGTTGGAAAAACTGTATCCAGATGTGTTTGTAGGATTCAAAAATCTTCATGCGCCTGGTGCATATTTAAAGAGTGTATATCAAGATATATGGGCAGCAGAGTCTGAGATTCTTCATAATACGTGCCGAGATCGATTTCGTACAAGTGATAATGTGAATCAGTGGTTGGTGTTATGGTGGCAGATTGCAAGTGGTCAGTTTATGCCGACCGTGATTGATAATCTGGTAATGACGATTCAAAATGATACAATTGATGAGTTGTGTGATGCTATTGAGCAGCAGTCACATGATTATATCTGTCTGAATGATCCAGATATAGAAATTAATTTTGAAGAGCTGGCATCTAGATTAAAGTGTTCATTTGAAAAAATTTTGCCAGAAAAGAGTAGTTTTGAAATTTGAGGATAGTGAAATGAATGAAGAAAAGGGATTTATAACCCTTGCGACCGGAAAAGAAGAATATTTTCAATTAGCAGTAAATTTACTATATTCCTATAGGCTGTTTTGTAAAAATCCACTGCCGTTTGCGATCGTTACAGACAGAGAAAATGAATATACCAGAGAATTTGACGATGTTGTTTTGATTGAAGGAGGGGCATCGAATTCTTATTTAGATAAACTGCGTTTGGGAGAATGTTTGCCTTATGAAGAAAATATTTTTATTGATTCAGACTGTCTTGCCTATGGTGACATAAATCAATTATTTGAATATTTTGTAGGAACAGATGATTTTTCGTGTTTTGGACGAGTCCTTCCGTTGGATGACAAGACGGGATGGTTTGAATATGAAAATTTGGGGAAAATGAAAGAACGGGTTAACTATGTGGTAGGACTTCATGGCGGTATTTATTTCATGCGCAGAGGAGAAATATGTAATCGAGTATTTGCAACAGCAAAGGAAATGGTTTCAGATTATACCAAGTATAAGTTTAAAGGAAAATTTGCCACGCCTGGGGATGAGCCATTAATTGCTTTAGCAATGGCAGTCAATCAATGTAAGCCAATTCCTTTCAAAAGAGAAGCTATTTGTTGTTATTGGGAATATGTGAACCATATAAAAGCTGATATTTCTCAAGGAGTGGCAAGCGTGTTAGAAGAGCCGACGGTTCGAACCATTTTATTGCATTGGGGGACTAGATATACTCGAGAATTAGAATATAAAAAACAAGTTGCAATTATGAAAATTATGCAAGAGGAAAACAAAAATACAGGGAAGATAAAACTATGTAAAGCGAAGTATGATTTACAAATTTTGCTTAAGAAAGCATTTTCAGTTATTGTGCGGATAAAAAACAAAATTTTAAGGATGATTAAATCTCATGAAGAAAAAAATCATTTTTGTAAATAAAGCATTATGGATTGGGGGCATAGAGACTGCTCTTGTAAATTTATTAAACCATATAGATTATGACAAATATGAAGTCACATGTCTTGTGTTAAGAGCAGAGCTAGACATGGCAGAGCGAATTCCACCGAAATGTCGACTTGTTGTGATTGATAGAGAAAAGCAGGTCACATTTCAGAAGAAATATGCTTTTAATAGACTGTTTGGATTTACAGAAACTTGTGATAATCCATCAAAGCTACATCAGATGTTCTCATGGACAACACCTATTATAAAATGGGTTGAAAACAGATTGTATATACAGTATGTGAAAGAATTGATGAAAGATGAGATTTTTGACACGGCAGTTATTTATAGTGATGTTGTTGCAGAAACAGTGGTTCGAGGAATAAAAGCATCAAAATATCTAATGTTTTATCACCATGGGGCAATGAGGCATGTATATCATGATGAAATAGGATACAAGAAGTGTGAAAAAGTGATTGCGGTCTCTGAAAATCAGGCAAGAGAACTTAGAAAATTTGTACCAAAATATGCGGGAAAAATTATGGCTATACATAATTTGACGAATATTGAAGAGATCAGAGAAAAAGGGAACGAACCGACAGCAGAAGCATTTGAAAATGATAAAATTAATATTGTTTCTTGCGGAAGAGTATCCTATGAAAAAGGAATGGATATTGCGGTACAGGTGTGTGCGGAACTGGTTTCCAGAGGATATGACAATATCAGATGGTGGATAGTAGGTGGAGGACCTGCAGAACGAGAAGTAAGAGATGCGATTGCAGAACATCATATGGACAATCATGTGATAATGCTGGGGATGAAGGATAATCCGTATCCCTATATAAAGAAAGCCGATTTGTATGTCCAACCAAGCCGATTTGAAGGATATCCAATGACTATATTGGAAGCCTTAGTATTAGGGAAAGTTGTAGTGTCAACAGATAATGAGGGGGCAAGTGAAATTCTTGTTCATGGAGTTAATGGGATTTTGTGTCCAATAGATATGAAAGAGATTGCGAATAGTGTGAATGCACTATTGAAGGATGTTGAGTTACAGAACACTATTAAATGGAACGTTAGCAATCTTGATTTTATTAAGCAAAATGAAGATTATATATCAATGCTGGAAGGGTGCTTGTAGCTATAAAATTTTGTTAAAGGGAAAGATTGATGATGATAAAAAAACGAAGTGCAAATTTTAATACAATGATAAATATACTTAGTAGTATAGGCGTTTTGGTGACTAATGTTTGTATTAGCTTTTTTCTGTCGCCATATATTATTAAAACAATTGGCGTTGAAGCCAATGGATTTGTAAATCTTGCCAATAATTTTGTTGAGTATGCAAATTTGTTAGTTACAGCCTTAAATGCTATGGCAGCACGTTTTGTGACAATGGCATATGTAAACAAAGATTATAAAAAGGCAAATTTGTATTACAACTCTGTTTTTTGGGGAAATCTGATTATAGTTGCATTATTATTGATTCCAGCGACTGTTTTTATTGTGAAATTGGAATTATTTATTAATGTACCAGTGGAACTTTTAAAAGACGTTAAAATACTTTTTATGATAGTGTTTTTTTCTTTTTTTATTCGGACGGGGGCGCCTAATTGGGATTGTGGTACATATGTTACGAACCGGCTTGACCTGACATATATTCCCAATATTATTACGGCAATAATAAGATGTATTTTGCTATTCTGCATGTTTTCTATTTGGTATCCACATGTTTGGTATATTGGATTTGTATCATGCGTGGTAACATTATTGGGACTTGGAGTAGGTGCCTTTAATACACATACACTTACACCAGAATTGAAAATTAGTTTAAAAGAGCCTATTTGTTCGTTTGGAATCATCAAAGAGTTAGTGGGTTCTGGAATTTGGAGCTCGATTGCAATCGCAGGAAATACGTTACTAAATGGAATTGATTTACTTATATGCAATATATTTCTTGGCTCTACTCAAATGGGAATCTTGTCTCTTTCAAAAAGCATTCCTAGTATTTTAGTAACTTATTCAGAATCTATTAGAGGTGTTTTTGGACCGGAGTTAACCATAAATTATGCGAGAGGAGATAAGGACCAAATTTTACAGATTATTCGACGGGCAATGAAAATTTCATCTGTTGTGGTTACGATACCTGTTGCTGGAGTTGTGGTGATGAGTGATGCATTTTATTCTCTGTGGGTTCCATCGCAGGATGCAAAATTATTGCAAGTGCTTACTATATTGGCTGTTTTAAGTTATCTTTTGAACAGCGGAGTTATTATTCTGTATAATGTATTTGTTACGGTGAATAAAGTGAGATATAATTCCATAGCGATGATAATTACGGGGATTGTGTCTGCAATAATTACATTAACACTAATTAAATTTACAGAATTCGACTTGTATGCTGTAGCGGGGGTAAGTAGCATCGTTATGATATGTAGAGATTTGTTTTTTTCAATTCCGGTTACATCGCATTTATTGGGATATCGGTGGTATCAATTTTATCCGCAGGTGGGTGTCTCTATGCTGTGTTCGGGATTGATCATCGTGATTGGAGTAATTCTACGTAGTTTTATGCCAGTGAATACATGGGGAAGTTTTTTTGTAACATGTTGTGTCATCGGAAGCATTGGGCTTATGATGAATATAAAGATTGTGTTGAATAAAGAAGAACAAAGATTTTTAAAGAATGCCATAGTGAAGCGAATTAAAAAGTAATTTTAGAATGAGTTTCTGTTACTATTAGAGAAATATGAGGATGTTTTATGAATAGCTTAAAAGCAAGAATTACATATTTGGATACAGCAAAGGCATATTTGATTATTATGGTAGTCGTTGGACATATTCTCATTGTTTTGAATCCTGGATATGAGAAAATTTATTTTTCTATTTTTCAGGAGTTCCTTAGTGCTTTTCATATGCCTGCATTTTTTATCATACATGGGATTCTCTTCAACACGGAAAAGTGGAGAAATGTTTCTCTGAGAAGTTTTGTGCAGAAAAAAGCGTATGCGTTTTTAGTACCATATTTGTTTTTTGAGTTGATTGGGATTGCTTGGAAAGCTATTTTCTGCGGACAGAAATTGTCTGTTGGTTTTTATAATTTGCTTACAGTTCGTTGCAATGTGGGTGCTGATTGGTTTTTAATTGCTATCTTCATGGCAAATATTTTATTTCTTACATATGCGAAGTGTGCGAATAATATTTATGCGGTGATGTCTGCAATTATTTGTTTTGTACTTCCGATGTTTGTGTCAGGAAATCAGTTAACAATCGTTATTGGCCGAGCTATGTTGGCATATGGATTTATCGTTGTAGGCCACCTGGGAAAAAGAATATTTCAATCAGAGAAGATAGCAAAACCCTTGTATTTGCTTGGGACAGGGGCGACAACTGTTGTCGTGGCGCTTGTTACTCTTAAATGCGGGCAGAATGATTTTTTCGGTTGTATTATAAATCATCCGATTGCATTTGTAATAGGAGGAATGAGTGGGACATTTTTGGTTATTGGAATTGCACGAGTTCTACAGTGCAAAATACTTTCCATTATATCAAAGTATACATTAACGATAATGGGGACACATCAATTGATGATTTATGCACTAACTGTGCTTGTTCCAGGGATAAAGGGCGGAAATGTTTTGGTTGGATTTGCTCTATTGGCAGCAATTCTGGTATTTGAAATTCCTGTAATTTGGTTGATAGACAGATACCTTCCGTTTTGTATTGGAAAAAGAGGTAAAAGCAATTAATGTTGGTGAAGAAATAATGAAGAGGGGCAAAGTTAAAAGAGGGATTGTAGTAGTAGGAATAGTGATAGCAATTAGTTGTGCTATAAGTGTATGGCTGTCTTATCATTGTCTTACGGTCTCTAATTTCTCAGTCTACAACGCTCAAATTAAAGAGCCTTTTCGCATAGTTTGCATATCAGATCTCCACGAGCATGAATTTGGTGTGTCCAACACGAAGCTGGTAAGTGAAATACAAGAACAATCACCAGATTTGATTATTCTGGTTGGCGATATGCTTAATGAGGATTCACCTGATAGTCATGTGGCGACTGAATTAATTACGCAGCTTAGAAAAGTTGCACCTGTATACTATTCCTTAGGGAATCATGAATACGCGTACATGGAGGCAAAAACTTCTAATCTGTTGGCAGAGCTGGAAGTGGCGGGCGCAGAGCTATTGGATTATCAAATCTACGATATAGAGATTAGTGGAAATAAGATTCGTTTGGGTGGTCTTTATGAATATGGCTTTTCAACACCTATGCAGTCGGAGGAAGAAAATGCGAGCGCTGTATCCTACTTAGAGGCATTTACTGATACGGATTGTTATACAATTATTTGTCCTCATAGACCAGAAAGCTTATATTGCTGGCAATGGTTGGAACGCTGGGGAATCGACTTGCAGTTGAGCGGACATTTGCACGGTGGACAAGTAATTCTTCCGTTTGTTGGAGGGGTATATAGTACTTTGGAAGAATGGTTTCCAACGTATGATTACGGACAATTTCGATTTGGGAATTCGACAATGATTATTACACGCGGTTTGAGTTCGAATTTGAAGGTACTTCCAAGATTTAATAATCCACCAGAAATTGTTGTAGTAGATGTGATGCCAGAGTAGGAGTAATTATATATGTATTTATAGATTTGTTAAAAATTATGGCAGCGGAGTTTGTATATAGGCTGGACTGTGTTGTTCAGAAAAAAATAGATGGTATTATTTCTTCACGAAAGGATTATTATGAAAAAGGAATATGATTATCTTATATATCTATTGAGGGTGTTTGTTCAGGGTGCTGTACCAGAACAAGATGAGAAAGTAAATTGGAAAGACTTGGCTTCTTTGGCGGGAATTCATTCTGTGCAGGGAATCGTAGGTTATTTGACGATGCAGCATAAGATTTGTCCGGATTTGCAGATCGCACAATATCTTCGACAAGAATGTCTAAGAAGTTTTTCGCTTCAGACGATACGAGCAGAGCAGATGGAGGCACTGATCCGATTGATGGATCAAAATGAGATTGACCATATTCTGTTTAAGGGATATTTGGTGAAAGAATATTATCCTATGCCAGAACTGAGAACATATGGGGATATTGATTTTGTGATTCGAATGAAGGACAGGGAGAAGAGTCATCGTTTGATGATGGATCAGGGATATTCCTTAAAAACAGATTGGGAACCAGTATTTAGCTATTATCGTGATAACGAATTTTATGAAATACATACAGATGTAATGGAGATCGATGTCTCAGATAAAGCGGATTATAAAGGTTATTTCAAGAAAATCTGGGAACATGCGGAGAAAAAGGAAGGACATACATGGCATTTTACGCCGGAGTTTCATTTTATATATTTGCTGACACATATTGCGAAGCATATTCATGGTGCAGGTGCTGGAATCAGAATGTACATGGATATTGCCTTTTTCATCAAACATTTTGAGGATAAAATAGATTGGCAGTGGGTAGGTCAGGAATTGAAGAAAATATGTCTCTATGATTTTGCATGTACCACATTTACTGTGGTAGAAAAGTGGTTTGAAGTGAAAAGTCCGCTAGAATTTCAGACGGTTTCGGATGAGATTGTAGAAGAATTTACAAAATTTACCATGGAAGCGGGGATTTTTGGACATGTGAATCGTGACATGGCAGCAGGCCAGCTAAAACATCAAGAAGATGCAAGTACGAAGACAAGGATAGAATCTTTGCTTAAACGATTATTTCCTAGTGCAAAGAGTATTAGTACACGCTATACTTATTTACAGAAGTATCCATGGTTATTGCCGGTGGCTTGGGTACATCGGTTGGTTAAAACGTCGGGAGATTGGGAAATGCATGCCCGAGAGGCGCAGAATATTATGTCAACAGATTCGGAAGAAGTAATGTGGTTAAGAAAACTGCAGAAGGATATTGGACTTTAGGAAAACGGGAGGTCAGGGAAATGAAAATTGTAAAAGAATTTATTATGCGGGAAATTGCGGGGGAGTGTATCTTAGTCCCGACGGGAGATACGACGCAGGAATTTAATGGGATGATCACATTGACAGATACAGCAAGATTCATCTGGGAACATCTGGAAAAGGTCGATAGTCTTGAGGAAATGGTTCAAGCTATGCTGAAAGAATATGAAATTGATGAGAAGACGGTGGCGGAAGATGCTATTGAGTTTATTACTGAATTGCTGAATCGTGGATTCGTAGAATTGACGAAGGAAGATCACACTTGGTAGAGGAATCTGTAATTATGAAGAAACAATATCGATTTGGGCAGACGAGAATTGCGATATACCTGCCAAATGAGATGCTTATTCCAAATAATATGAGTTTGTTTGAATGCCACATGGAAGAACCAGTGAGAAAGACGTATTATCTGGAGTTTACAGAAGATCTTACGGCGCTGATGCGACAATATGAGGAAGAACATCAGAATATAAGGAAATACATGCGCAGAAATATGGAAATCTGGAATGTACAGACACAGGAATGCCGTGTGGTGCGGTTTGAAGGGGGAGCTGCTCCTTATGCTTTTTGTGTGGAGGAGAATCAAGAGTGTTCTCGAGCGTGGATTAGTCGTGAGGTAGAGCAGATGCTGCAATATGACACGGTTTTTTCATCTGTACTGAATTTAGAAAAAGTAATCTTACAAGATCGTTCGCTGATTTTGCATTCGGCGTTTATGAATAAGGATGAACAGGCAATATTATTTTCAGCGCCTTCAGGAGTCGGGAAGTCTACGCAGGCAAATCTGTGGGAGCAGTACAGAGGGACAAGAATCATTAATGGAGACCGGTCACTGCTTGTGAAGGAGAAGAGCGGGTGGTATGCATATGGATGGCCAATTTGTGGAAGCTCTGAGATATGCCACAATGAGAAGTTCCCAATTCATGCCATTGTGATGTTGCACCAGGCCAAAGTAAATGAAGTGAAAAGGTTGGGCATATTTGAAGCAGTGAAACGATTAATGTCTGAGATTACCATCAATATGTGGAACTCTGAATTTCAAATAAAAGCGCTGGATTTAATTCAGGAGTTAGTAGAAGAAGTGCCTGTATTTGAATTGGGATGTGATATTTCAGAAGATGCAGTGAAATGTTTGGAAAAGGTATTATAGAAGATGCGAAAAGTAGACACAAGAGAATATGTGACGATGCTGAAAGAGTTGACGGAAGAGGGAAAAGAGGTCAGCATGTTGGTTGCAGGCACCAGTATGAATCCATTTCTAGGACATTATCGAGATGTTATTTGCTTTCGTAAGCCGAATAGAGCATTGAGAAAAGGAGATATGGTATTCTATCAGAGATGTGATGGTCAGTATATCATGCATCGTATATGGAAAGTTAAGCCAGAAGGGTACTATATTGTTGGGGATGCACAGACGGAAATCGATGGCCCCATCAAAGCAGGTCAGATCTTTGGACTTGTAACAAAAGTGAAACGAAAAGAAAAATGGATTGGTCCGGGGAATTTTTGGTGGGAGTTTTTTGAGAAGATTTGGCTTCGAATGCTTCCGGTTCGCCCGATTGTGTTGAGCCTTTACAGCAAAATATATCAGCGGAGACAAAAAAACGTTTAGAACAGGAGATGATTCTCCTTGCTCTAAACGTTTTGTTTTTAAAAATCGATTGCCATCTTACTAGATTCTTCTTCTGACAACTGTGTGACTTTTGTTTCCATTACACGGTACACACGCTGGCACATATTTAAAACGCTTGGACGATGCGTTGTGACGATACAAGTTTTATTTGGCCGCTGCTGTATAATGTTGCGGAGAACCTTGCGTTCTGTGGTGACGTCGAGTGCAGAAGTAGCTTCATCAAGCAGCAGGATTGGACTGTTGCGAAGGACGGCGCGCGCAATGGCAATTCGCTGTGATTGTCCTTCTGAGAATCCACGTCCCCTCTCACCGATTTTGCAGTTGATAGTATCGGGTAAATCTTTGACGAAATCCCAAGCACAGGCGATTTGCAGTGCTTCAATGATTTCTTCATCGCTGGCATCTTCCTTGACCATGCGCATATTTTCTGCGATTGTTCCAGAAAGAATGGTGTTGCCTTGTGGGACATAGGAAAATAGGTGGCGTGTGTCCGCATTCATATCAATGTAGGCTCCATTAGAGGCCACTAAGTGGACGTGGCCTTGCGCTGGGTGGATGAGTCCGAGGATCAATCGAATCATGGTAGTTTTTCCTTCCCCAGAAGGACCGACCAGTGCAACAATCTCTCCAGGCTTTGCAGTGAATGCAGATTTAGTGATTACATGATTGTTTTCGACATAAGCATAATCCACATCTTCCATGGAAATCTCAAATCCATCGTTCGCCCATTGATCCATTTCACTGCTTTCAGGAATGTGAATTTCTTTAGGAAGTTCCACCAATTCTCGAATTCGATGAGCAGAAACAGAGCTGTTCAAAAAAGATGGAATGATGGAAATAATACTGTTGAAGTTGGAAGATAACTTGGAACCTTGATTTAGGAAAAGAGTCATAGTTCCGTAGGCAATCTGGCGTGTCCAGAGCAGATACAGACAATAGCAGAAAGATACCATAGAAATCAGCATGCCAAATACAGAGGCGAGTGCACCTGTCTTGATGCTGAAAAGGTTATATTCCAGAGAAAAGTCTTTGTATTTGTTCTGCCATTTTTTAAGCCCTTTTCGGTAATGGTCGGCTACTCCGAAGCTTTTAATCGTATCAAAATTGTAGAATGTTTCTACTTCGAAAGACATAAGCTTACTGCTCATTTCGCGAACTTTTTTGTTATAATTACGCATTTTGCGTAAACGCAATTTTCCGATAATCAGCATAAGTGGTGCACTGGAAAATGCAATGACTGCCATGATTGGATCATAATACATGATGACGATAAATGTTATGACAAAGTTGTAAAGGTTCAAAATAATAGAAGGGACCCAGCTGACAGCATTGCTGGAAACGGTTCCGATATCGCTGTTGAAACGGTTCAGTACATCCCCATTGCTATACTGACTAATCGAAAGCCAATCTGCATCGATAATTTTATCAAAAATATCAGATTGAATATCGTTGTTGATGAAAATACTGATTTTTAACGAGATTCTTGATAAAATACTGTTGATGATTAGGCTAAATGCCGAGGAGCCAATCATGAGAACCAGAAGAAATATCAGTTGATCTGTTTTGTATCCAGTAATAATATCGATTAAATATTTGCTGGCAAGAGCCGAGAGAACACTAAGTGAACTGCTGATTAGGCCTAAAACTGTGTAATATACAATAATCCACTTGTAGCGTCTACTATATGTAAAAATCCATTTCCAATCATCGATAATTTCTTGAAAAGAGCCATCTCTTAATTTGGCAATAAGAGTTCCCAGGGCTTCCGAACCGAGAAAAACCTGCGATTCCGAAGGTGATGAATCATTTTGCGTATTAAAATTATTTTCCATAAAAGTACCTTTCCATTGCGTATTCTATCTCGCTATTTTAGCATTTCTGTAATAGCTTCGCAATTGAAAAAATAAATATAAAAAAAGAAAAAACAGTTGACTTTTGAAAGGGGAGGGGTTATGCTTCATATATATAATTATATGTAAGTATATGTGATGATTCTAGTTATAGAGTTCGGATAGTTAAAAGTAATTAATAAAGGAGCGAGGAGTATGAGGAAAGAGTATGTAAAGCCAGCTATGCAAGGTGAGTGTTTTGTAGCGAATGAGTATGTATCTGCGTGTTTTTATGCTGATTGTAATATTTCAGGTAATGTGTATATAGATAGTAATGGGAATAATCAGTATGATGAAGGCATTGATCAGTATAGCTATAGAAATCGTGCGTGTCAGGAGCAGCGAGATATTCAAGGAGTACCAGCAGACAATACTGATTGGACGAACGCTTTTGTAGTAGGAAAGTCTACAGAATGGATAAGAACTGATAAGTGGCCGTACTGGGAAAGTGTCGAGGTTACAACTACAACAGCAGTGTATAATTGGAATGATCATGTTGCAACAGTTGATACGATCAGTAGAAATACAGAGAGACCAAACCATTCATAATTGAATAATGTGATAATTAAGCCAGACTTTGTTCTGGCTTTTTTAAATGAATGGAAAAGAAAGGATATGACAGAAAGGGATTTGCAATGGAACAGATACAGGATGCGACAACATTAGAACGTACATTGATTTCACAAGCGAATGAGCGACGTGTGCCGATAAATGGAAGTATAGAATTGCTGCCACTATGCAATATGAATTGTGATATGTGTTATGTGCGTTTGACGTCGGAAGAGATGAGAAAGCAGGGACGTCTTCGCACTGTGGAAGAATGGTTGGACGTTGCAAAGCAGTTGCAAAAGGCTGGAGTACTGTTCTTGACACTTACGGGAGGAGAACCACTGATTTTCCCAGGCTTTCAGACATTATACATAGAACTTCAGAAGATGGGATTTATTTTGACGCTCAATACGAATGGGACATTGATTGATGGAGCATGGGCTCAATTCTTTGGCACACACAAACCCAGACGAATCAACGTTACTCTTTATGGGAAAGACGAAGAGACTTATGAACGTTTGTGTCATTATCCGGACGGATTTGCCAAGACGATCCGGGCGATTCGACTGCTCAGAGAAGAAAATGTAGATGTAAAAATTTCGGGAAGTTTGACAAAGGAAAATCAGAATGAGATTGAGAACATCATGCAGATTGCAGAGGACTTGAATGTTCCGATTAATATAGACAATTATATGTTGCCATCGACGAGAGAACGCAATCTTCCATACAAGATGCAGTCTAGAGTTGAGCCAGAACAGGCGGCCAGAGCAAGGATTACCGTGCTGAAGAGTGGAATGGGGGACGAAGGTGTACGCCAATATGCACGAGAAATGTTGAAGGTGATAGAAAGAGACTCTCAGTGCTCAAGAAGTAGAGAAATGGCTTGCTTGGCAGGCAAGTGTTCGTTTA
The DNA here is from genome assembly GCA_964646135.1 of uncultured Coprococcus sp. Classification (GTDB taxonomy): domain Bacteria; phylum Bacillota; class Clostridia; order Lachnospirales; family Lachnospiraceae; genus Allocoprococcus. The sequence goes on from CAZYCT010000037.1 coordinate 15,277, forward strand.
CAATTAATTGGCAGGGAATGTTGCGCCCGTGTGTTATGCTTACAAAGCCGGAAGCGTCTGTGTTTGAAGTGGGATTTGAACAAGCGTGGAATACAATACGGGAAGAGACGGATAAGATTTCCTTGAGTGAAAAGTGCAGCAAGTGTAAGCTGCGCTCGCTTTGTAGAATATGTGCGGCAAGTGCATTGTATGAAAGTGGAGCATATGACGCAGAAGCAGATTATTTGTGTCGCTATGCTGAGGAATCATTTCGGTTGCTAAAAGAGTTTGCGTAATATAGAATAGAAAAGAGAGTTTTGACATGATAGATATTCATTCTCACATGCTTCCTGGTGTGGATGACGGTGCGAGGTCTATGGACGATGCACTAGCGATGGCGGAGATGGCTGCGCGAAGTGGCGTGAAGATCATGGCGGTTACGCCGCACAGCAATCAGCCGGGGGCATATCAGAATTATGAGTCGAAAGCGCTGCGGGTTACATATCGTGAATTGAAGGCGGCGATTGCCCGGGAGCAGATACCATTGCAGCTCGCGAGAGGGATGGAGATCTTTGCGACGGGAGATATTGACAGCAAGGTGGAGCAAGGGGAGCTGATCCCGCTGAACAAGTCCCACTATTATTTGGTGGAGTTTGCCTTTGATATATCGCCGAGGTTTATCGAGGAGTCGCTGCTTAAGATTCTGCGGCTTGGGAAGGTTCCGGTGATTGCACATCCGGAGCGATATTACTGTGTGCAGGATCACCCGGATTATTTGTATCGCTGGCGGAAGATGGGAGCCTTGGCTCAGATGAATAAGGGAAGCATTTTCGGGCGATTTGGGGAATATTCTGGAAGGACAGCGCAGATTCTTCTGGAACATCGGATGATCAACTGCATTGCCAGTGACGCCCATGGGACGAAGGCGCGCACGCCGGATATGCGGGAAATCAAGAAATTCTTGGACAGGCATTATCCCGAAGATGTGGGCAAGCTTTTGCTACATGTCAACCCGAAGTGTATTTTGATGGACAAACGGCTGCCGAGGCAGGCAGAGCCGATCCCTGTGAATGAGAAGATTCGGGATTGGTAGGAGGAGAAAATATGAAATTGGCGAAAATTGTGAGTGCAGCATTTTGTGCTGGCTCTGCAGTATTATTTGCAATCTGCATTTTGACAAATCAGTCGGGGACAGATAAGAATGGCCCGAAGATCGAGATGGACAAGGATGTAATTGAAGTAAGTATACAAGATGAGAAATCGGTTTATCTGGAAGGAATCACTGCCACAGACGAGAAGGACGGGGATGTCACCGATTCGCTGGTGGTGGAGAGTATTTCGAACTTTATAGAGAAGGGACACAGAAAAGTGTCCATCGTTGCATTTGACAGCGACAACAATGTGTCGCGTGTTACGAGAGAGATTGTTTATACGGATTACGAGTCGCCCCGCTTCTCACTGACTGGTCCCCTTCGTTTTGCGTTCAGCGACGGAGAGTACACGAAAGGATTGTCGGTAAATGACTGCCTGGATGGCAATATTACTGGCAAGATTCGTGTGAGTTACGTAGACGACTTCCAGTATGGAACGCCGGGCGAGTATCAGCTGAACTATACAGTATCGAACAGCGCAGGAGACGCACTACAATTTCCGGTGACGGTGGAATTCTATAATATAACCAGTGACAATGGTCCGAAGATTGAGCTGACGGATTATCTGATCTATATTGGCGTGGGCGGTTATGTGCAGCCAGAAGATTATCTGTCGTATGTGACTGGCGGGCTACGCCTTGGGGATGTTGCGATTGAAAATAACGTGGATGCAAGCACACCGGGAATGTATGAGATTGTGTATCGCGTGACGGACGAAGATGGCCTGAGCGGTGTTGCACGTTTGATCGTGATTGTGGAAGAATAAGGGGGAACTTATGAGAGAGAAAGATTATATGTCTGGAAATAGAGCCTCTTTGGATGTTTTGAGCGTACTGCGGGACGTGGGGAGGATGTGGCAAGTTATTTTGCTTGTAGGACTTGCGTCGGCGATGCTTTGTTATTCGATGATTGCACTGTTCCACACACCGATGTACACGGTCAGCCAGATATTTGCAGTGAACCAGAAGTCAGCGTCGGCGAACGCCACAACGGATATCTCGGCGACCTATGAAATGTCACAGAAGTTCTCGACTATTTTGGAAAATAATATTTTACGCAAGAAAGTGGCGGAGGATTTGGGTGTTGCCTCGGTAAGTGCGCAGATGAAGGCGCAGGTGGTTCCGGAGACCAATATGATGCAGTTATCTGTTACAGCGACTTCGCCGAGAGAGGCATTTGTGGTGCTGGAATCTATGTTGCGGACCTATCCGACGATTTCGGAGTATGTGCTTCCAGATGTGGTGCTTAATACGATGCAGCAGCCAGAGATCAGCAGTACACCAAGCAACCTGCTTCCGGTTGGAAGGTATATGGCCTACACGTTCCTTGTGGCGGCGGCAGCAGTAATTGCGGTGGTGGTACTTCTTTCCTACTGGCGCGACACAGTGAAAAATGAAGAAGAATTTGCACAGAAGGTGGATGGGGATCTTCTTGGAACAATTTATCATGAAAAGAAGAGTAAGAAAGACATTTCTATGTTGATCTTGAATCCCCTTTTGTCTTTCAAATACGTGGAGGCCTATCGGATGCTGGCAGCCCGCGTGAAATCCCGTATGGATAAGCGTGGGGCGAAGGTGTTGATGGTGACAAGTGTGACAGAGAATGAAGGAAAGTCTACGGTGGCTTCCAATCTGGCTTTGTCCCTGGCCCATGAGCAGAAGAAAGTGCTTCTGATCGACTGTGACTTCCGCAAACCGGCGCTGTACAAGATCTTCACATCAAAGGTAGAGAAGCAGACGGATTTGACGGAAGTGTTGATGGGGAAGGTGTCAACGGAAGGTGTGATCAAGAAGGTGCCGAACACACAGCTGTATTTGACACTGAGTTATCACTCTACAGAGAATTTTACAGAACTTCTGTCAAATGGAAGATTAAAGACACTTCTGGATTATTGCCGGAAGCAGATGGATTACATTATCGTAGATACACCGCCAATGGGACTTGTGGCGGACTCGGAAGATGTGGCAGCAATCGCAGATGCCTCCCTTCTGATTGTGCGTCAGGACATGGTGTTAGCAAGAGATATTAATGACGTATTGGACATCTTGGATCAGGATGCAGGGAAAGTGCTTGGATGTGTGTACAGTAATGTGCAGATGGGGCTTTCAGAGCGAATGAATACCAGCCAGTACGGATATGGAAACTATAATAATTACAGTAAGGCAGATCGATAAAGGGAGCGGCCATGAGTGAGAGACAAATAAATCAATATGACGAAGAAATGGAGAAGATTGATCTCTTCCATTTGATCTATATGATGTGGAGAACATTGAAAAGAAATTTTGTGATCGTGTTTGCCCTGATTATCGTGTGCGCTGCGGGCAGTGGGATCTGGACGCTAAAGAGCTATACGCCAAGATACCAGGCGTACACTTCCTTCGTAGTAGGATCGGGAACGGCCTACAGCTCTACATATGTGGACAATACTACGGCAGAACAGATGGGGAAAACATTTTCCTATATTTTGAGCAGCGGAGTACTGCGAGATGTGGTAGCGCTTGATCTTGGAATTGAGAGTGTGACATCCACCATCAGCGCATCGGTAATGTCAAATACGAATTTATTCACCATCACGGTAGAAGATGGTTCTCCGCAGGTGGCATATGATGTGCTGCAGTCTGTGATCGAGAACTATCCGCAGGTGGCGGAGTATGTTATCGGGGCAACGAAACTGACGGTGATCGATGAAAGTGGACTTCCGGCAGTTCCTGTAAATAGCCGCCAGACGATGCGCAATACTGTGCTTGGAGCCTTTGTGGGCGTTGCACTGTCGCTATTATTTTTACTGATACAGAGTATTCGAAATAAGACCATTCAAGGGGCAGAAGAACTGAAGAAATTAATGAGTGCGCCGTCTCTTGGAAGTATTCCAATCGTGCCGGTGAAAAAGCGAAGCCGCACAGAGCGCAATGTTTTGAAAATTGATAATGCAAGAGTGCCAAGCACCTTCAAGGAATCGATTCGTGTGGTGCGCTCCCGCGTGGAACGTGCCATGAAGGAGCGAGAAGGAAATGTCATCCTCGTGACCAGTGCGATTCCAGGGGAAGGAAAGAGCACACTTGCTGCGAACTTGGCGCTTGCATTTGCCAAGAAGAATGCGAAAGTGATTCTCGTGGACGGCGATCTTCGCCATCCATCTGTCATGTCGGCGCTTGGAATGGAGGCACCGGAGAGAGGACTTTCCCACCTGCTAAAAGAAGGTGGAAATCTTGGGCAAGCGCTGGTAAGGTACGGTGAGACACCACTTCGCGTGCTTTCGGGAAGCAAGGATGAGAAGGTGGAAAATCCGATACAGCTGATACAATCTAAGAAGATGAGCCGACTCATAGATGCTTTGAAGAAGTCGAATGATTATATTATTATTGATACACCTCCAAGTGCCATGCTTTCAGATGTGACCGCTTATGCAGGTGTGGCAGATGCACTGATTCTGGTGGTTCGTCAGGATTTTACAGAGCAGAAGCAAGTGCGCAAAGCGTTGGCGACAATCGCAGATGCGAACATTCCTGTTGCAGGGTACGTGCTGAATGGCGTGGCAGAAGGAATTGGAAATTATGGCTATTACGGCGGTTATGGTTATCGCCGCTACGGCTATGGATATGGACATGGAAAGAGTTACGGGTATGGTGAGAACGCAGAAAGAAAAGATGAAAGAGAAGTATGAACTGAATAAGAAGATGATACATCGTCAGATCGGTCTTGTCATACTTGATTTTTTGATCATTAATGCCAGTATGATAGGCGCGCTGTGGATGCGCTTTGACCTGTATTATCAGAATATTGAACCAAGGTTCCTTGAAAGTATGGAGACTTATCGCTGGATCAATCTGCTCTGCACATTTGCTGTGTTTACTATATTTCACATGTACAGCAG
>CAZYCT010000038.1:0-1257 GCA_964646135.1 uncultured Coprococcus sp.
CTAGATAATGGCGTAATATTTTGTAACAAATTAAATATAAAATAAGATGAAACAAATTATTAAAAAAGTGAGAAAAACATTGAAAAACATAGCGATCTGTTGACAGATGCGTGAGATGCTGATACAATCGTGATTGTAATAAGTGTAACACTTTTGTAACATTTACAAAAGATAAGAATTCATAAAGGAGGGAGATTTATGTATTCCAATCTAAAAAAAGGATTATTTCTTATTACATTGATGGGAACAATTTCGATGCAAAGTGTAGCCGTGATGGCTGCAGAAGGGAGAGAAGAGCCATCAAGCCTGTTACCGGAAATCGGAATTGAAATGTTATTGAATGGTATTTCTGAAGAATGGATTTTGGAGCCAGATTTAACAGCAAAAGATAAGGGTGAGTATTTTAATATAGCATTTGCTGATGTTACTAGCTTCTTATATGTAAGAAGTGAGCCGACAAAGGAGAGCGAATATGTCGGAAAACTGTATCCGGGCGCTTCTATGGAAATTGTGGGAGATGTCGAAGAGTGGACACCGATTGTTTCGAATGAAGTGACGGGCTATGTAAAGACAGAGTACATTATGTATGGCGAGGAAGCAAGATTACGAGCTGAAGAAATTGCGTCAAGTGGCGAAGAATTTACTTATGCAAAGTCTCGAGAACAAGAAAATCAAAGACTGGAAGCGGAAGCCAAGCGAGTAGAAACAATCGGAGAGCAGGTAGTTTCTTATGCGTGTCAGTTTGTTGGGAATCCATATGTCTGGGGTGGAACCAGCCTGACAAATGGTGCGGATTGTTCTGGGTTTGTGCAGTCAGTGTTTGCTGATTTTGGTGTTGCTCTTCCTAGAACATCCTCACAGCAGAGAAGTGCAGGCATTCCCGTTTCTTATGAAGAGGCTCTGCCAGGAGATTTGATCTGTTATGCAGGGCACGTGGGAATTTATATTGGCAATGGTCAGATCGTCAATGCAATGAGTCCATCACAAGGAATTGGAATTTCTTCAGCAACTTATGCAAATATTTTATCTGTCCGCCGTGTGCTCTAAAATGAATTGTGCGTACAATTTGATAAAATGTCAGATTGACAAAACCGAAAGATTTTCTTTCGGTTTTTTATTGTGTAAAAATAAAGTGATTTTTGAATGCGCAAAATGACTAAATTTGTAAAAAAATCGAAATCTGGTTGACAAAAAGTTTTCCGAGTTATCCACACAAAAATGGCAAAAAAAGGTGGAAAAAATCGGGGTTTTTCAAAG
>CAZYCT010000038.1:1267-19650 GCA_964646135.1 uncultured Coprococcus sp.
ACGTTATCCACACAAAAACATATGTTTTAGGTGGAAAACTTGGATAAAAAAAAGGAACAAATGTTTCGGGAAGAATACATAAAAATCGAATTTTGTCGAAAATCTTCGAAAAAACTATTGACTTTTCAAATGTCAAAAAATGAAAAGAAATGTTCGAAACTTATACAATATTCTGAATATTTAAAAATTTCATATAGGTGTAAATAGAAAAATAAAGAGCTGATAAATTCACCTTGTTAAAGGTTGCCAAGAGAAAAAAGAGGTATTATAATGAGAAGTACGAAAAGAAAAGGAGGCAGTGAAAATGCAGATTGATAAAAACATTATTATGGGAGATCTTCTTAATATGGCTCCAGGAACAGCAGATATTCTTCAGGCTCATGGAATGGGATGTATCTTTTGCCCATGCGCACAGGCAGAAGCTTTGGGAGAAGCAGCTGATGTTCATGGTGTAGATGCAGATATGTTGGTAGCAAAGATCAATGAATATTTGGCAACATTAGGATAATTTATTCTTTTAGTAGAGAATAGGTATGTTCATATAAAAAATGCGGTAACAGTTCAGCGTGACTGTCACCGCGTTTTTTTGTTATTCACAAATTGATTTAAAAACAAAATAATGGATATTCGATATCTATAGATTTCCAAGAATTTGTATTGCTCTTTGGGCAGCAATAGTCTCGCAATGTTCTTCTAGGAATGCCAGTGTAGCATTATTTCCTGGCTCAGAGAGTCCATATTCAGAGAGCATATTGCAGATTCTGTTAAAATCAGAAGCTGTATGGCCGGATTGAGTTAAAACTAATATATATACTTCGCTCATCTCATCTTTATAAAGCGTGTTATTGCCATCATACATGCTGACCAGTAATTTAGAGGCTCTAATTGCGCTATCTAAAGTAGAAAAAGAAAAGAGCCGTACGGAAGGAGTTTTATCCTCGGAGTCAGAAGCAGGGGTATTCGTCTGCTGGTCAGTGTCTGCTGTGGTTGTGCCGGATACAGCATTGTGTACCTGGCGCAAGAGATTGAGAAACTCATCTGCACCTTCTAATTTCTTCAAATGTTCGAAAGGAGAAGCGTTTTTATCCGAATTCTTACCTTGTGGAGAAGGAGAAAACTTGGCAAAACGAGTATCGAGTTCTTCAGGATTTTCTACTTTGGTAATGATGAGCACGATAGAGTCTGGTGAAGTTGGAATCGCCTCGATCATAAGTGGGATATCGTTTGCTTCGAATCCAAAATCGTGTGCTGCCTGTTGCATCATATCATGGAAAAGTGATTTTGCTTTTTCAGTGCCATAAGCCAGCTCGCTAATCTTTAATTGACGTGCTTCTAAATCAGCAGGAGTCAGTGTACAGCGAATCTGGTTCTCGCTAATCTTTTCAATTTTCATAAAATATCACTTCCTTCATAATATTGTATAGTTTGTCATTATCAGTATAAACAAAAAAAGGACTGATGTAAACAAAATTAAAAAAATACTTGCAATAAAAATTTCCATTTAATATAATGGCTGTACAAGGAAGTAAGAGCTATTTCAGATGAATGATACTTCTTGAGTCATAAACGCATTTCGCACATTCGCGTTTTAGAATTTCAGTCATATCAGACAAATTATCAACAAAACCTAAAATTGAACAGGCGTGATTTTCTTGTCATCGGGAGAAGTGGGTAGTATATCACATGCACTTTTGGGCTATTTCTTGCCGAAGAAACGTTTGTTTGTAGAAAAATCAGGAGAGGAATCAAATGAATACGGAGAATAAAAGTTATCAGGAACTGTTTTCCGAACTGACGAAATATGAAAAGTCAGGTGTAAGAATGCAGATTGATGGAATTTCTGCAAGTCCCCTTCAAATTGTTTCTGCGCACATGATACGAGAGAACAGTAGTTATATGCGTGATTACATTATGAATGAAGAGGGAAAGATTACCGAATTGGATTTTTATGAAGTAGCAACAAGAAAAAAAGAAGACTAAAAAGGCGTCCCTCGTCCGATTAGCGTTCAAAGAATGAAATAGTTAGCGAAAGTTGTACCAAAAGGAAGAAAATATGCTATACTGAGTTTAATTTTATTGTCATAGTATGGACTGTGATGTTTCCTATAGGAGGTACAGCGTGGATAAGAGACGAAATACAGATAGACGAAGAACAAGATCCCAGGTCAATGCGGAACAAGTTCCGGCAAAAAGGAAAAGAAGAAGAAAGAAAAAGAGAACGAATAAATTGCTGATCGCATTTTTACTACTGGTTATTGTTGCTATGTTGGGCGTATCAGCTGTAGTATGGATAAAATATGGACCGACGAATGAAAGATATGATTTGAACACCTATTTCGGTATAAATAAAGATACAGAGCTGGGACTCACAGTTAACAATGAAGTAATGGAAGTGCAAGGCCTGCGCATAAATGATATGGTGTATGTTCCATATGAAGTTGTCAGGGATTACCTGAATGAGCGCTTTTATTTTGATGCGAATGAAAATATTCTTTTGTACACTCTAGAAAATGCAATTGTGCGGACGGATGTTGGAAGTACAACATATTCGATTGCAAAGGAAGAATATAACAGCGGATATGTGATTTTAAAAACTGAAGGAAGTGCGGCATATATTGCCATTGATTTTGTGAAGGAGTATACAGATCTGGAGTATACTGTATATGAAGACCCGGGAAGAGTCATGATTGAAACGGATTTTGATGAGCGAAGGGTTGCCGGCGTAAAACGAGATACCGAAGTTCGTTTGCGTGGTGGAGTAAAGAGCCCAATTCTCACAGAAATAGAAAAAGGTGATACGGTAAGAGTGATCGAAGAGGTCAGTGAGTGGAAGAAAGTATGCACCGCAGATGGTGTGATAGGTTACGTGAAGAATTCCAGACTAAAGAAGGAAGAGACACTCGTTATACAAAGAGATTTTCAGGAGCAGACTTTTTCAAATATCAGTGTCGGGAAGACAATTAATCTGGCATGGCATCAAGTGACGAGTCGCGTTGCCAACAACTCTGTTTTGGAAGTAATTGCAAGTACAAAGGGGTTGACGACTATTTCTCCTACGTGGTTTAGCGTAATAGATAATGCCGGAAATATTTCTTCTATTGCAAGTTCTACTTATGTAAATTATGCACATCAGTCAGGGATTGATGTATGGGGACTTGTGGATAATTTCAGCGATAATGTGGATCAGATGGAACTTCTCAGTCATACATCGTCTAGAGAAAATCTTGTCAATCAGCTGATTTCAGAAGCATTAAAATCAGGAATTGATGGCATTAATGTGGATTTCGAATTGATTCCGGTGGAAGCTGGGGAACATTATATACAGTTTATTCGAGAATTGTCTGTTAAGTGTAGATTGAACAATCTTGTCCTTTCTGTGGATAATTATGTGCCGATGGGCTACAACGAGCACTATCACCGAAAAGAGCAGGGAATTGTGGCTGATTATGTGATTATTATGGGATATGATGAACATTACAGTGGTTCCTATGAGGCCGGTTCTGTCGCTTCATACAATTATGTTAAGTCAGGAATCGAAGAAACATTGAAGGATGTGCCGGCAGAAAAAGTAGTCAATGCAATGCCATTCTATACGCGGCTGTGGAAAGAAGTACCGAAGACTTCAGAAGAATTGGAACAGCAGAAAGGAAGCGAAGCTGGAATTTACGAGATGAAAGTGACCAGTGAAGCGCTAGGAATGGCAGAAGCGAGAAGACGCGTGAATGCGGTTGGCGCAGAGATTGCGTGGGATGATTCTGTGAAGCAGAATTATGCACAATGGGAAGGCGCTGATGGAGCAACATATAAGATTTGGCTGGAAGATGCACAGTCGCTGGAAGCCAAGTTACAGTTGATGAAAGAGTATAATCTTGCGGGAACAGCTGCATGGAAATTGGGATTCGAGACATCAGATATCTGGGAATTGATCTTAAAATACGTTAACTAGAATGAGAGAAAGCCTCTTTTGCATATATTGTATGGATATATGCGAGAGGCTTTTTTGTATGAAAGAAAAAATAAAATGGATGGCAATATTGGTATTTTTGATGGGAATCATTTATGGCGGGCATAAATTGAGTATGGTGGTTGCAACTGTCGCGCTGCCAGAGGCTAAAACGGTTGTGATAGACGCAGGACATGGAGGTGCGGATCCTGGGAAAATAGGAATTAATAATGCGCTGGAAAAGGATATTAATCTGCAGATAGCAAAAAATGTGGAAGAAATTCTTACAGGAGCAGGGGTGCACGTTGTGATGACGAGAAAAGGTGAAGATGGGGTGAGCGAAAATAAAAAAGAAGATATGCGAAAACGTGTCGAAATTATAGATCAAGCGGACGCAGAGATTGCAGTAAGCATTCATCAAAATAGTTATTCATCGGAAGCGGAGAAAGGGGCGCAGGTATTTTATTATGGACAGTCAGAGGAAGGAATGAGGGCGGCAGAAATCATACAAAATCATTTGAAATTGTTGGATCCAGAAAATAGAAGACAAATAAAAGAAAATGATAGTTATTATATTTTAAAAAATACGAAAACACCGACGGTTATCGTGGAATGTGGTTTTTTGAGCAACTGGGAGGAAGCAAAAAAGCTGACACAGGAATCCTATCAAAGGGACATAGCGGAGGTAATCAGTGAGGCAATTTTGGTGTATATTCGTCAGGAATAAATTGCGAAGGATTTCAGTTGATGCTATAATGAGAAACATGAGAACAGAGATTAAAAAAATTGATAGAAACAATATAGACGAAGCCGTTATTGAACGGGCAGGTGCAATTTTGCGAGAAGGCGGATTGGTGACGTTTCCAACAGAGACAGTTTATGGATTGGGGGCGAATGCATTAGATGAAGAGGCAGCATTGAAAACATATGCGGCAAAGGGACGTCCATCCGATAATCCGTTGATCGTGCATATTGCGAGAATGGAAGACCTAGAAGGTATTGTGACAGAGGTTCCAGATGTAGCGAAGCGTGTTGCAGAAAAGTTTTGGCCAGGACCGCTGACGATGATTTTTAACAAAAACGAGAATGTTCCACTGGGGACAACTGGTGGGCTTGACACAGTTGCGGTGAGAATGCCGGATGATGAGGTGGCCAGAAGAGTCATTCTAGCTGGTGGAGGCTATGTTTCTGCGCCAAGTGCGAATACTTCGGGACGCCCAAGTCCAACAACAGCCCAGCATGTTGCGGATGATCTGGATGGAAAAATTGATATGATCATCGATGGCGGAAGTGTGGAGATTGGTGTGGAATCTACAATTCTTGACATGACAGTTACACCGCCGATGATTCTGCGTCCAGGCGCCATTACTGCGACCATGTTAAGTGAGATTATTGGGGAAGTTGCAATTGATAAAACGTTGCTCAATAAGGATAGTAAAGAAGCGCCAAAAGCGCCGGGAATGAAGTATCGTCATTATGCTCCAAAGGCAGAAATGTCTATTGTGAATGGGGTAAGAGAAGATGCTATCTGGGCAATTAGGCAATTAGCGTACATACAGGAGCAGCAGGGAAAACATGTCGGAATTATTGCGACAGATGAGTCCTGTGCAAAGTATCCACGTGGAGTGGTAAAGAGTATAGGATCGCGTGAAAATGAGAAAACAGTTGCAAGAAATTTGTACAGATTGCTGAGAGAGTTTGACGAAGAGGCGGTCGATTGTATTTACAGTGAGGCCTTCTCTGAAGATGGTATTGGGACTGCAATCATGAATCGGCTTGGTAAAGCGGCGGGGCAGCATACGATTGATGCAAAGCAGGTTATCGAAGGACAGAAATATAGAAGAATCATCTTTTTAAGCGAGAGCGGCGACTGTCGTGCACCAATTGCTGCGGAACTTTTTAAACGGCAGGAGACTCGGTACGAATACGAAGTTTTTGCAAGAGGTGCGGTAGTGTTATTTGCAGAACCGATGAATCCTCGCGCGGAAGAACTGCTGAAAAAACAGGGGATAGAATTACCTGGATATCAGACGGTTGGTCTGGAAGAAGTGCAAAGTGAGCACACATTAGTGCTGACGATGACCGGAACTTTGAAACAGAAAGTGCAGGAGGAGCATGTGGATTGGAAAGAAGTCTATACGCTATCTGAGTTTGTGAATGAGTCAGAAGAAATTGGGAATGTATATGGACAATCGCAAGAGACTTATGAGCACATGTTTGCACTTTTGCAAAGTTATATATTTAAACTGGTGCAAAAATTAGAGGTTGAAAGCATTATATAATTTAGTACAAAAAGCATTTCGAGAAAGAAATGCTTTTTGTTAGTTTAACGCAAAACCAAATTGAAACGAAGAAAATATGTGGACAAATAAAATTTTAGGGTCTATAATTCGTTTTACAAGAAAGACATTGTGAGAATCAAAAAGCATATTTACGGAAGTTATGTAAAAGTAATTTTCGTGTCTTCGGGAATATGACGATATTCCCATTTGAGCCAATCGGCTAAATATCAACGAACAATTTAAAAATTAAATAGTGAGAACGAATCACTAGAAAGGAGTAAGTGAAGGATAAGTAATGAGATATTAATATGTGATTCCGAAGAAGCATACGTGAAGAAGCTTGCGGAGATATTGCTGTTAAAAAAAGAAGTGACAGCGGGAGTGCGAACCTGTTCGTCGCTGGATTTTGTGGGAAAAACACTGGAAATAGCGAATGTCAAGGTTTTGTTGATCAGTGATGAAGTACCATATGAGGAAAGAAAACGGTTATTTGCAGGAAAGCGAATTGTGTTGACAAAAGATCGTTGTGCAGATTTGGGAACAGAAGAAACAGAATTGATGAAGTATCAATCGATTGATAAACTCACAGAGGTTATCGTACAGGCTTTTTTTGAAAATTCATTTCAATTGGCAAAGCGGGGAGGACACCGTGGAACGTTAATTGGAATCTATTCACCAGTACATCGCATTGGAAAAACGACATTTGCTCTTAAATTAGGAAAAGAGTTATCTGAGGAAGAAAATGTATTGTACATGAATTTGGAGACGTATGCAGGAATAGGGGGATATTTTCGAGGAAAAGAGATGCAGGATTTATCCCATCTTTTGTACTATTCTAGACAGGAAAATGACGCGATAGGAGTTCGCATTACATCGATTGTCCAGCAGATGGGGAATTTGGATTATGTGCCGCCGATGAAGATGGGAACTGATCTGAAAACAGTGAGTATGCAGGAGTGGAAAGCATTGTTTGAAAAATTGTCGGAACAGAGTATCTATGAAAGTATCATCATTGATATAGGAGATTCTGTACAGAATATTTTTGAAATGCTGGAGATGTGTGATTGGATTTTGATTCCTTTTGCGGATGATGTATATGCCAAAGCTAAGATGCAGCAGTGGAAATACACATTGAACATGCTGAAGATGCAGGAATTAGAATTGAAGAGTATTTATGTAAATATGAAGAAGTCTGTTCGGCAAGCAGTGGCAGACGTGGTAGAAGAACTAAGAGATACAGAAAGTGTGGATCGATGTTAAATCTAGAGGAGCTTCACGGAAAAGTTCTGAATAAGATGGATCTTACAAAAGAACCGACGGATGAGGAACTGCAGGATTTGATTTATGAGGTATTAGAGGAACAGTCACAGATTCAGTTTATACCTTTGGATGAAAAAGCTGCTTTGGGGAAGGAAATGTTTAATGCTTTGCGCAAGTTGGACATTTTGCAGGAGTTGGTTGAGGATAAATCAATAACCGAAATAATGATAAATGGGATTGAGAATATATTTATCGAAAAAAATGGACAAATTGAGATTTCTGAGAAGCGATTTATTTCAAGAGGAAAGTTAGAAGATGTCATTCAGCAGATGGCAGCAGAGTGTAATCGAATTGTGAATGAAGCATCGCCTATTGTTGATGTCCGCTTAAAGGATGGCTCCAGAGTTAATATCGTATTGCCACCGGTGGCGTTGAATGGTCCGATTGTCACGATAAGAAAGTTTCCGGAAGAAAGAATCAATATGGAACGACTCATAGAATACGGATCCCTTAGTAGAGAAGTTTCTGAGTTTCTCATATTGATTGTAAGAGCCAAGTACAATGTGTTTATCAGTGGTGGGACAAGCTCTGGGAAAACGACGTTTTTGAATGCATTGTCAGATTATATTCCTAAGGATGAGAGAATTATAACTATCGAAGACAATGCAGAACTTCAGATAACAACATTGCCGAATCTGGTGAGATTGGAGGCAAGAAATGCGAACCTGGAGGGCGAAGGCGAGGTGACTATTCGTCAATTGATAAAAGCAGCTCTCCGAATGAGACCAGATCGCATTATTGTGGGAGAAGTCCGCGGTGATGAAGCGATTGATATGCTGCAAGCTTTTAATACAGGGCATGATGGTTCTATTAGTACAGGGCATGCCAATAGTCCCCAGGATATGTTGAACAGGTTAGAGATGATGGTGCTAATGGGAATGGAGATTCCACTATCAGCAGTGAGGAGGCAAATAGCTTCTGGAATTGATATTTTGATTCATCTCGGAAGACTTAGAGATAATAGTCGAAAAGTTTTAAAGATTATGGAGGTGCTTGAGTATGACCAAGAAGGAATCATACTTCAGCCGCTATTTACCTTTCAAGAAATTGGAGAAGAAAATGGAAAGGTTAAAGGGAAATGGCTGAAGCATAAGGAACTTGAGCATACAGAAAAGCTATTGGCATCAGGAAATCTCTCAGAAAGAGAAATTGGTGGCAATGGGAAAAAGTATATGCCTGCAGATACTGATTGTGATGTTGTTTTATGCGGATATTAGAATGATAGGATTATTGATTCCTTTTGGCATATTATATTTTCAGCGCTGTATGAAGAGTATTTTAATCAAGAAAAAACAAGTTTTTGAACGTCAATTCTATGATGCACTACAGATGATGGAAGCGCATCTCAATGTTGGATATTCCATAGAAAATGCTATAAAAGAAACAAAAAACGAACTTTTGCTGCTGTATAAGAACTCTGATGTAATTGTGAAAGAATTTGTTTATATGTCTAGGCAATTGAATTTGAACGTTACAGCGGAACAAGTATGGAAGAATATGGCTGACCGGGTAAAAATGCCTTCTGTCGATAATTTTGTAACTGTTTTTGTGCAGGCAAAGCGAAGTGGAGGAGATAGCATTTCTATTATCAAGACGACAATTCGACATTTGAATGAGCGGGCAGAGGTAAAAGCGGAAATCGATACTATGATTACTGCTAGAAAATTGGAATTTCAAATCATGACTTTTATACCATTTGGAATCATTGCTTACATGCGGGCAAGCTTCCCAGAATTTATGCAAATTTTGTATGAAACTTTTTTTGGAAAATGTTTTATGACACTATGTCTTTGTGTGTATTTTTGTGCGTGGAAGCTGGGCTGTAAGATTGTAGAAATTGAGGTGTAAGATGAGAAGAACTGGAGTGGAGGGTTACAAACCGTCTAAAAAGGTTCTTGCGCGAAGCGGGATGGCTTTGGCAGGAACAGTGATATTGGTTCTGTTAATTCGAATTTACGAAGGAAATCCTGTTGAAAAAATCACTAAGATTGAGAGAAATGGGTATGGGGAAGGAGTGAAAAGTGAAGAATTATGCGTGCAGATAGAAGGAGAAGAGGAGCAAGTGGTAGTTCTGGAAATTTCAGCTCGTGCTTATTCGGATGAAGAAATTGAAAAATTGTTTTCTAAAGCAGCACAAGAGCTAGAAAAACTTATGCTGGGTACAAATGAAGATTTTTTGCATATCACAGAAGATTTATATCTACCGAATGGATTAGAAGGATATCCGTTTCAAATTCTTTGGCAGTTTTCTGATTATGATGTGATAGACATGAATGGAAAGATAAAGCAGGAACAATTAAGAGAAATGGAGTTGGCGAATCAGGGCGTAGCCGTGTCTGTTCATATAACGTTAAGGTATGAACAGAATGAACAGACTTTTGATGTTGGTTTGGTGATTTATCCAAGTCAGGAAGATGAATTGACGATTGAGGAAAAAGTTTTGGAGTCTGTGACCTGGATTAATACAGAATCAAAAGAAGAAAAGTATATGGAACTTCCGAGCAAGATAGATGGAAAGAAAATAGTATGGCTTAAGAAAAGAGAGCCGCAGGAGATAGTTTTGCTTGTGATAGGAAGTGCGATTAGTGTTCTTTTGATTGGTTTAGACCGGCAGAAGATTTTGGAAGACCAAAAGGAAAAAAAGGAACA
Organism: uncultured Coprococcus sp.; assembly: GCA_964646135.1. Classification (GTDB taxonomy): domain Bacteria; phylum Bacillota; class Clostridia; order Lachnospirales; family Lachnospiraceae; genus Allocoprococcus. Next base: position 11,462 of record CAZYCT010000038.1, read on the forward strand.
GATGTTATTTGATTATCCAGAGATAGTCAGTCAGATCATCATTCTGATGGGAGCAGGAATGACCGCTAAGAATACATGGAGAAAGATGACAGAGGACTATCAAGAACAAAGGAGAAATTCAGGAAAAATTCGTTGGGCATATGAAGAAATGGAATTTACGTTAAAAGAAATGAATAATGGAATACCAGAATTAGAGTGCTATGAACGTTTTGCAAAAAGATGTGATCTAATGCCCTATGCAAAGCTGGGGACACTGCTTGCTCAAAATTTGAAAAAAGGGACAAAAGGTCTCTGGGTTCAGTTGGAAATGGAAGCCAAGCAAGCAATGAATGATCGAAAAAATCAAGTGAAACGTTTGGGAGAAGAAGCCAGTACGAAATTGTTGCTGCCGATGTTGCTTATGTTGATCGTGGTGATGATGATTGTAATTGTGCCTGCGTTTCTATCAATACAGATGTAGTGTGGTGAGAGGTGAAAGATGGGTAAAATAGTGTGGCATTTTTTGCAAGTAAAAAAACAAGTAAAAGAAAATTTGAATAACAATAAAGGAATGTCAGTTGTCGAAGTGATTCTAATTTTAGTCGTTGTGATTGGGTTGGTTATCATTTTTAAAACACAATTGACAAATTTAGTAGAATCTATTTTTACAAAAATAACCAGTGAAAGTGCAGGAATTTAATTCCTGAGATTTGTTTTAGAAAATGAAAGTGTACAGATATGAAAAAAGCAGTAAAAGGAGAATTGACGATATTTTTTAGCTTGGTTTTTTTATTGTTGTTGGCGTTGGTGGGTGCTGTTGTAGAAAGTGCGTCTATTCATGTGGCTAAAAATGAAAAACGGGCAGATGCAAGCAGAGCGGTGGAATCTATTTTTGCAGAGTATCAAAAAAATTTGTTAGAGCGGTATGGTATTTTCGCCCTGGAAGGAAGTTATGAATCGGGGCAGATGTCAGAAGAGCGTGTTTTAAACCGACTGTCTTTTTATGGAGCAGAAAACATGGAGACGGAAATAATTGCCATTCGCTATCTGACGGACAATTTTGGCAAAGAATTTTATCGTCAGGCGATTGAAAGTCAAAAGCAGAAAATGGGTGTGTCGGAAATAGAAAATTTTCTGAACAAGAAGTCGGAATGGGAAGAAAAAGAATATTTGTCGAAGGAATATGAAAAGACAGAGGAAGAGACCAATGAAGAGTTACAGGATATTCTTCGGGCGGAGGAACAAGAACTCCCAGAAGAACAGGATTGGTTAGAAATGTTGGGAACATGGAAGACGGAAACATTTTTGAAGTTGGTTTTGCCGAAAGAGTTTGTAATATCGGATAAAGATATGAAAGACGAAATTCTTTTGAGCCAGAGAGAATTGAAAAAAGGTTATGGGACTTTATTAGAAAAAACAGAAAAAGGCGGAGATGCTGCTTTTTTCAATCTGTATCTTTTAGACAAATTTGGTAGTGCGGTAGAAGGGAAAGAACAGACTTTTCTTCAGTATGAACTGGAATACTTATTAGAAGGGAGGATGAGCGATATGGAAAATTTAGAAGCTGTCATTGGAAAGCTGTGTGGAATTCGATTTGGAATCAATTATGCTTATTTACTGACAAATCAGACTATGCAGGCTGAGGCAGAGGCTTTTGCGGGGACAATCAGTGTTGTGGCGGCTGTTCCAGCATTGGAACCTGTTATGAAACAGGCAATACTTCTACTCTGGTCTTACGGAGAAGCGATGATGGATGTACGCGCGCTTATGGAAGGGGAAAAGGTGGCACTTTTAAAATCTCAGGATACGTGGAAATTGTCGTTAGAAAATTTGCTGAATATTACAGGAGAAGGCTTGCCGGATAGTCATAATAGTGAGGAGAGTGGCATGACTTACAGGGAATATTTGCAGATGATGTTGCTGACAAAGGAGAAGTCGGGAGTCTGTATGCGGGCATTGGATCTTATTGAACAGAATATTTCTAATGTGGATGGACAAAATTTTTTAAAGCTTGATGCATGTGTGACTGGGCTCAGTTTTCATATGGTATGCCCAATGCGAAGAAATGTTACATATGAATTTCAAACATCTTATCAATATCATTAATAGGGGGTGGAGTCAGATGCCTTTTCCGTTTTTTGTCTTTTTGATTCGAACATACATATACCCAGAAAATGTCTTTAAAGAAACAGGAGAGGAGGTTGGGTTTGATTTCTCACACAGTTCAAAGCTTTCTTGTAGTACGGGAAAGGTGTCTGAGTCTACCTCCGATAATTTGAATGGAAGCGTTACTGTAGAAGCAATTGTCTGTATTCCGCTGTTCCTTTATGCGGCATGTTCACTCATCTGGTTATTGGAAATAAGAAGTGTACAGACGACGATACGAAGTGGTTTGCAGTTTGCAGGGAAACAGCTGGCAGAAGATGCGTTTTCTACGGTTGTGTTAGTGCCAAGTATGATAGAAGAAGATCTAATCTGCGCAGTAGGAGAAGAGCGACTGGAAAGTAGTATTTTAGTGGGTGGATCTGGTGGTGTTAGCTGTAAAAAATCGTATACAATCCCAGGAAGTGGTATTTATGAACTGTGTGCAGAGTTTTATATAAAGCTACCATTTCCGTATTATGCATCAAACGGAATAAGATGTGAGGAGCGCATGCGAGTAAAAGGATGGAATGGATATGTGAGTGAAGCGCTGTGGGGAATGGATACGGAAGATACCGTGTATGTAACAGAAACTGGAGTGGTGTATCATTTGGATGCCCACTGTAGTTACTTAGAACCTTCCATTCGGGCGATACAAGCGGTAGTGGTTGACTCCCTTAGAAATGAGGGCGGCGAAAAGTATGATCAATGCCCAAGATGTGTAAATAAAAAAGATTCATATGAAATGTTTTATATTACAAATTACGGGCATCGATATCACAGTACACTTGCCTGCTCAGGAATAAAAAGAAAAGTTTATGAAGTGCCAATTTCGGAGGCGAAAGGGAAGGTGGTCTGCTCGAAATGTGGGAAGTAATTATGGGCGCTTATTTATTCATAGGAATGGTTTGGGATTTGCTGAAAAGAAAGATTCCAGTGTTGTATTTGATGATGGGAACCGTGGCGGCTTTGTTTAAAGCGGCAGTGTGTCAAGGAATAATTCAAGATACTGTAGTTTGGGGTGCGATGATTGGAGGAATTTTTCTAGTGATTTCAAAGTGTACAAAAGAACAAATTGGATATGGAGACAGTTGGATGATTCTGATATTAGGAATTTGGCTGGGAATATGGGAAGTGATCCGATTGCTTGGCATTGTATTTATGCTCTGCTTTGCATTTTCTTGTGTGGGATTGGCATGCAAAAAAATAAAACGTTATACGAGAATTCCATTTTACCCCTTCCTGATGCTTGGATATACAGGGGTTATGCTATGGTAAAAGAACTGAAGGGAAGTACTGTTGTTGAAATGGCATACCTCATGCCTGTGGTTTTGTTTACGTGGGTCATGGCTATTTTTTTATTGTTTCATTTTCACGACAAGAGCATTCTTTCAGGAGCAGCGTATGAATCGGCGATTGTAGGTGCGGAATTGTGGAATGAAGAACGAATAGAAAAAGAGGAGAAGATCAACCGCTATTTTCAGGAAAGAATTCGAGATAAACTTTTGTTTTATGGAAAGGTGGAAAGCCAAGTTGTGATGGATGATGCGCAGGTAATCGTAACGGCAGCAGCGAGAAGATATCGGATGAATGTGAAAGTAGAAGAACGCGCATTAATTACAAATCCAGAAAAAGGAGTTAGAGAAGTGCTGAAATGGAAAGAATTGGTTGAAGGTGAGGAGAATGGTTACAAAGATTGAACGAGAATTAAGACATACATGGTTAATATTTGAAATAGATAAGATATATGAGGAAGATTATCAGATGAAAATGCTGACATCGAATTCTATTCCGGGAATGTTGATGGTTCAAGGACAGGGTGTGGATGAAAAAAGTCGCTATCGCTATGAAATAAGTGGAAAAATCAGCATGAAAGCATTAGGAGAAAGAGAAAGCTGGAGTTATACGAAAATGGAAGAATTTGTACAGCAGTTTATTCAAGTATTGAAAGAAATGGATAATTATCTTCTTAACGTGAATTGCCTTAGTTTGGATCCGGAACATATTTTTTGGAGTGATGGAAATTATTATTTTAGTTATTGTCCAATGTTGGAGCAGGATTTGTGGAAAAGCTTTCATGAGTTATCGGAATATTTTGTGAAGGAAACGAATTATGAAGACAAAGATGCAATCTACTTCGCGTATGAATTACATAAATCTTCGATGGAAGAGAATTACAATATCGAAGAAATTTTGGAGAAAATTATGGAGAGAAAAATACAAGAAATTGAGCAGGAACAAGAAAAAGCAAAGGATATGTCATATGATTTGAAAGAAGATCGCGTGCTTGATGAATGGGCTGAGGAACAGGGGCTGAGAAATAATGTGGTTAGAGACAAGCCTGGTGTTTGGGGCTTTGTAAGCAGAAAACTGCAAAGAAATAACAAAGAATAGGTAAGGAAGATTTGTGAAAAAAGTAACTTATGAAATGGTATTGCAAATTTTCAGACTCTAGTCTATGATATTAAATATTGTGATGTATATTGGACAAAAACAAAACAAAAAACTTTTAGCTTTTATGTAAAATGCTGAAAAATTCCTAAGTAAAGACGGGGGTGTATCTATGACAGAAGTGCAGATTAAACCATTTAAGAAAGTTTTAGTTGCAAATCGTGGCGAGATTGCAATCCGTGTGTTCCGAGCACTTAATGAGCTTGGTATTACAACGGTTGGAATCTATTCCAAAGAAGATAAGTATGCTTTGTTTCGTGCGAAAGCAGATGAGTCTTATCCATTAAACCCACAGAAGGGGCCGATAGATGCGTATTTGGATATTGAGGGGATTATCAATATCGCGAAAGCCGCAAAGGTAGATGCAATTCACCCTGGGTATGGATTTCTTTCAGAAAATCCAGAGTTTGTGGCGGCTTGTGAAGCAAACGGTATTACGTTTATAGGACCTACAAAAGAGCTTATGAATGCGATGGGAGACAAGATTTCATCAAAGCAGATGGCAATCAAGGCGAATGTACCGATTATTCCAGGTGTAGACCATGCGTTAAAGACAGAAGAAGAAGTAATGGAAGTCGCAGAGATGGTCGGTTATCCGGTTATGCTGAAAGCGTCAAATGGTGGTGGCGGTCGAGGTATGCGTATTGTTAATTGCGCAGAAGATATGCCAGTAGCATACCGTGAGGCATGTAACGAGTCTAAAAAAGCATTTGGTGATGACCAGATTTTTGTTGAAAAATATTTAAGAGGACCGAAACATATTGAAGTGCAGGTAGTGGCGGACAATTATGGCAACGTAGTACATTTATATGACCGTGATTGCTCTGTACAGCGCCGTCATCAGAAAGTTGTAGAATATGCGCCAGCATTTAGTATTCCAGAAGCAACGAGAAAAATCATTTTTGAAAGTGCAGTCAGACTTACAAAACAGGTTGGTTATCGCAACGCAGGAACATTAGAGTTCTTGGTGGATCAGCAGGGTAATCCGTATTTCATTGAAATGAATCCGCGTATTCAGGTGGAACATACAGTGACAGAGCAGATTACGGGAATTGATATTGTTGAGACACAGATTTTGGTTGCAGAGGGATATCCACTTAATAGTCCTGAAGTTGATATTCCATCTCAGGAAGCAATTCAGTGCCAGGGATATTCAATCCAGACGCGTGTTACAACAGAAGATCCAACAAATGGTTTCCTTCCAGATACAGGAAAGATTACTGTATATCGTTCAAGTAATGGTAATGGTATCCGATTGGATGGCGGTAATGCGAATGTTGGGGCAGAAATTACTCCTTACTATGATAGTTTATTAGTTAAGATTATTTCTACAGATAGAACTTTTGAGGGTGCGATTCGCAAATCTCTTCGTGCGTTAAGAGAGATGCGTATTCGAGGAATCAAGACGAACATACCATTCCTTATTAATGTGGTGAATCATCCAGTATTCAAGGAAGGTCAGTGTTATACAACGTTTATCGAAGAAACACCAGCACTATTCGAGTTACAGAGCAGTCAAGACAGAGCGACAAAACTCGTAGATTTCCTTGGGAATCGAATTGTTAATGTTACGCAGGGAAATAAGCCTGTATGTGAGAATCGTGTTCTTCCAGTTTATGACGAAACTGCACCAGTTTATGGTGCCCGTGACGAATTTTTGAAGTTGGGTGCCCGCGATTTTACACAGAAGATTTTAAATGAAAAGAAATTATATGTAACAGATACATCTATGCGTGATGCGCAGCAGTCATTGATGGCAACACGTATGAGAACGAAAGATATTGCGGGAGCAGCAAGGGCAACAAACTTATTCATGCAGAATGCATTTTCTGTGGAATGTTGGGGAGGCGCTACGTTTGACACATGCTATCGCTTCCTGAAGGAATCACCATGGAAACGTTTGAGCATTTTAAGACAGAGAATGCCTAATACATTGCTTCAGATGTTGCTTCGTGCATCAAATGCCGTAGGTTATAGTAACTATCCAGATAATGTTGTACAGGAATTTATTCGTGTATCAGCAAAGCATGGAATTGATGTGTTCCGTATTTTTGATTCTCTTAACTGGGTAGAGAATATGAAGATGCCAATCGAAGAGGCATTAAAATCAGGAAAGATTGTCGAAGGTGCGATTTGCTACACTGGTGATATTTTAAGCCCGACAGAAGAGAAGTATACGTTAGACTATTATGTGAAGAAAGCAAAAGAGTTGGAGGCACTGGGTATCCATACGTTTGCAATTAAGGATATGGCAGGTCTTTTGAAACCGTATGCGGCGAAGGAACTGGTAGCAGCACTTAAGTCAGAGCTGCATATTCCGATTCATTTGCACACACATGATTCTACGGGAAATGGTGTTGCTACAATATTGATGGCAGCAGAAGCCGGAGTGGATATTGTTGACTTGGCGATGGAATCTATGAGCACTCTTACAAGCCAGCCATCTATGAATGCGGTAGTAGAAGCACTGCGTGGAAGCGAGAGAGATACAGGACTTGATTTTGATCAACTGCAAGAATTGAGTCACTATTATGGTCGTGTGCGCAAGATTTACAAACCGTTTGAAAGTGAAATGAATGCACCGAACACAGAAATCTACAAATATGAGATTCCAGGTGGACAGTACACAAACCTTGCAGCACAGGTTGCAGCTATGGATGCAAAAGATCAGTTTGAGGATATTAAGAAGCTTTACAAACAGGCAAATGATCTTCTCGGAAATATCACGAAAGTTACACCTTCTTCTAAGGTAGTTGGAGATATGGCTATCTTTATGTTGAAGAATGGTTTGACAAAAGACAATATTTTTGAGGTCGGAAAAGATTTGTCTTACCCTGATTCTGTTGTAGATTACTTCAAAGGAATGATTGGTCAGCCAGAGGGTGGTTTTGATCCAGAACTGCAGAAGATCGTATTGAAAGGCGCAGAACCTATTACGGTACGTCCGGGTTCACTTCTTCCACCAGTAGATTTTGATGAGATTCTCACACATCTGAAATCAACTTATGATATGAGCAGATTCTTGGAAAAGGATATGGAATGTAAGGCTGTCAGCTACGCACTTTATCCAAAGGTGTATGAAGAATACTGTACACATTTCCAGAACTTTAACGATGTTACGCGTCTAGAAAGTCATGTATATTTCTACGGATTGCGTAAGGGTGAGGAGACAACTCTGCAGATTGATGAAGGTAAAGAATTGATTATCAAATTCTTGGATATGTCTGAGCCTAACGCAGAAGGAAAGAGAACATTATCTTTCGAGGTCAATGGATCTGTGCGTGAAGTGATGATTGTGGACGAAAAACAAGCAATTAAGTCAGATAATAAGTTAAAAGCAGATAAAACGAACCCAGCACATGTTGGTTCATCTATTCCAGGAACGATTGAAAAAGTATTCGTTAAGGAAGGCGATGCTGTTGAACTGAATCAGCCACTTCTGGTTATTGAGGCGATGAAGATGGAGACAACAATTGTTGCAAAACAGGCTGGAGTTATTGATAAGATTTATGTGAAAGAAAAAGACCGTGTAAGCACTGGAGATCTTCTTATTTCATTTGAAAAGTAATTATGAGTTAGAAATATGAGCGTGATTCGAAAGGATTGCGCTCTTATTT
>CAZYCT010000039.1:0-14035 GCA_964646135.1 uncultured Coprococcus sp.
AAATTTTCCAACTTTGAGAATGATGGGCGATGTGACCGAAGATTAGATTTGTTTTTAAATGATTATTAGACCTCTTGAGTTGGATTTTTAGGATAACATATTTTTCTTTAAATCTACAACTATAGTTCAAAGTGAAAAGTGAGGCGAATCTCTTCACCTCACTTCTTGTCATTATATTTCACATTATTTAAAAAATCTTTTTTTGAAATAGCTTTCTGCTACATAAATTGCCGCTAAAGGATTGTGTCCTGTTACTCTGTCTTTCACTGCAAGCACTGTTGTTGGTGCTTCTAAATGTTTCATAGCAAGTGTATCGTGACCGACACAAAGTCCAAGCAAAATGTTACACTCTGTCTTCTGTTCATTCATCAAAAGGGCCTGTCCGATTGGGTTGCACATCACTTCATCGGCACATCCTGACAGTGTCTGCTCGTCCTTCACCCCGATAGTAGACTTCGGCATTGCACCATTTTTGCAAGTTGCTGACACTACCTCGAATCCATTGTGGCGCAAAATCTTAGCCACCATTTTGGCCTCGTCCTTCAATCCGATACAAAATACCAGACCGATTTTGTGATATCCACATTTCTTACAGAAAAGCATGATTTCTTCCATACGACAGAGCATACCATAACCTTCGCTCTCCACAAGAGCTGCATTATACGCGATTTTCGCATTTTCTTCGTCCTTGTATAATGCTTTTGCTTCTTCTTGAATCTTGTCATTCTTACATGGACAGACCTCTGGTGTCTTGCCCATATCTTTCAACTTGCATCCATGTAACGTACAATCCGCACAAATATACATCTTTCGTTCCTCCTTGGCTGTGTGAACCTTTTCTATCATTTTCATCTAGGATAGCATAGACACGAATCAGAACGCAACCATATTCATGCAGTTTCCAAATATTTACACTGACATCTCTCCATACGTCGGTGCTACTTGTCCATATCCGCCATTCACCGCCAGAATCTGTCCTGTTGTATACGCAGACGCATCACTTGCAAAATAAAGTGCTGCCGCAGCGATCTCCTTAGGTTCTGCCATTCTGCAAATCGGGGTATGCTTCATAAATACTTGTTTATAGGCTTCTGGCAGATGTGTTTCCACTGCTTCTGTCGCAGTCATCCCCGGGCAAACTGCATTACAGCGAATATGATATCTGCCGACTTGTCCTGCAATCATTTTCGTCAAATGATTAATTCCAGCTTTTGCCGTTCCGTATGCGCACTGGGTCACATCTGGAACCAATCCTGCAATAGAGCTGATATTAATAATGCTTCCCGCTCTTTGCGCTCTCATAGCATGATTGATCACCAATTGTGATGTCAAGAATACGCTTTTCAAATTCACTTCTACGCCATGCCAAAAATCTTCGTATTCACACTGCAGAATATTTTTGTCCTTCTGGGGATTGGTCCCGCCAAAATTATTGACCAGGACATCAATCCTTCCTTCTGTTTTCAAGACCTGCTCAACCATCTCCTGGTACGATTGCGTATCGTTTGCATCGAAAAATACTGTTTTTACGTTGCCGCCTTTTTTTTGCAATTCTTTTGCAATCTGGTCTCCCATTTCCACTTTTCGCACGGCCATATAGACAACTGCGCCTTCCTCGGAAAATGTCTCCACCATCGCACGGCCTGTCCCACGTGTAGATGCTGTCACAATTGCCACCTTATTTTTTAATCTGTCCATCTTGACTCCTCCTCTACAATTTTTTGTCTTATACTAGGATTTCATCAAGAAATGGACTTTATACATATTCTTATTAATTGCCAATAATTGTAGCAATATCTTTATCGCCTCTTCCTGAAAGGCTCACAACGATGCTGTCCTCGTTAGAAAAGTCTTTTGCCAGTTTCATGACGTATGCAATTGCATGGCTGCTTTCAAGTGCCGGAATGATTCCCTCCATTTTAGTCAGCAGTTTAAAGGCTTCTACCGCCTCGTCATCAGTGATGCAATCATAAGTAACTCGTCCGATTGCGCTCAAATATGCATGTTCTGGTCCGATTCCTGGATAATCAAGCCCTGCCGAAATGGAGTAGGCTTCTTTCACTTCTCCTTGTTCATCCTGCATAAGATATGTTTTCATGCCATGCAGAATACCAATTTTGTTGTTCTGAATTGCAGCTGCATGAAGTCCGGTCTCCACGCCTTTTCCTGCGCCTTCCACACCATAAATCTTCACGTCTGTCTCGTTTACAAAATCTGCGAAAAGACCAATGCTGTTGCTGCCACCGCCTACACATGCCACAATTGCTTTTGGCAGTTCGCCTTCCTGCTCCAAGATCTGTTGTTTTGCTTCCTCTCCAATCACTTTCTGGAAATATTTTACCATCTCAGGATATGGAGCTGGCCCCACAGCAGAACCGATCAAATAGAACACATCCGGGTGCTGCACCATATATTCAAAGGCTTCATCTACTGCATCTTTCAAGGTTCCTGTTCCCCTTGTCACTGCTACCACTTCTGCCCCAAGAAGATGCATTTTCTCTACATTGACGCGCTGTCTGCGAATGTCTTCTTCTCCCATGAAAATGGTACATTTGAGATCTAACAAGCTACATACGGTCGCTGTCGCAACGCCATGCTGCCCTGCCCCCGTCTCTGCGATAATATGTGTTTTTCCCATACGTCTCGCCAACAATGCCTGACCGATCGCATTATTAATTTTATGAGCCCCAGTGTGATTTAAATCTTCTCGTTTCAAATAAATCTTAGCACCACCTAAATATTTTGTGAGATTTTCTGCAAAATAAAGTGGTGTAGGACGTCCTACATACTGGTTCAAGAAATAATGATATTCCTTTACAAACGCCTCATCTTGTACTGCTTCTGAAAATGCTTTTGCAATTTCATCCATTTTTTCTTTTACTTCCTGTGATACATACTGACCACCAAATTCTCCATAATTCATATTCATTTCCATTTCCTTCTTTCTGTGTAATTAAATCTTTCTTCCTTTTCCAGTCCCAATCTGATTCCATATGCATCACCACCCTATAATAAACAAAAAAGCACATGTACAAGTGTTCTCAAAATCACTCATACATGTGCTCAATAATCAATTACTGTCATTCATAAATTATCTTTAAATCATAGCACAACAAAATCGTATGGGTGATTGTTCTCCCATACGCGCCACCAAGTATTCAATTTAACATTTGCTAAATTTCTCATGGCTTTGTCCTCGCTTTTCATGCATACAATTGTTATACTATTCTTTGAATAATCTGTCAATATATTTATACCAAAATTTGAAGAAATATTTCCTACTTTTGCAAAAAGTTGTATAATAGAAACCATATTATGAGAAAAAACGAGGAGGCTTTTATTATGAACTATGCAGATGTAATCCGTGAGCGAAGAAGTATTCGTAAATATAAAACAGATATCGATGTTCCACAAGAACATATTGAGCAGATTTTAGAGGCTGCCATGATGGCGCCAAGTGCATGCAACACTCGCCCATGGGAATTCTTTGTGACGAAGAACGTAGAGATCAAGGAATCTCTTATGGCGATTCAGCCTTATTCAAAAATGTTAAAGACTGCGCCAGTTGTCTTTGTTGTATGCGGACGTCCCGATCTTCAAGAAGGAATATGTAATGGCTTTTGGCCGCAAGACTGTGGCGCTGCCATCGAAAACATGCTTCTTCAGGCCAAAGTTCTTGGCTATGGCACTTGCTGGTGTGGCTGTTACCCAGTGATGGATCGTGTAAAGGCCATCCAAGAAGTGTTGCACACAGAAAGTATTCCAGTTGCGTATGTCGCTGTCGGCGTCCCGGACGAAGAGCCTGCCGCCAGAGGATTCTTCGATCCTGCGCGAGTAACATACTTATAAAAACCCGAAAACAGGAGCTATCAAAAGCGATGATCAACATTTTAAAACAACATCTGGCGCATTATCCTGATATGCAGATTCAAGATGTTGCCAAATTATTATATCAAAGTGAATTTGGCGGAGGTCATATGATTGCAGACGAAGCCGGATGTTTCTCTTATCTGCAGAGAGAATACGCTGCTCTCGATTCAGACTCTTTGAGCAAACAGCCAGTGGTGGAACCAATTGGGAAAGGCATGTGCCGTATTTATCTGTCCGCTATAAACCAGGGGCTCTCTTTGTCTGTTTTAAACGAGATGTTTATTCGAAGTGCGAACGAAAAGAAGGGGAGTGTAGATGGTCTTCAAGAAAAAATCGACCTTTTTTTAGAAGCCTGTCTGGCACACGAATGTCCATTTTCTTATACCGACGCAAAGCATTTTTGTGAAGAATGGAAAACAAAAGGTTATCCCGCTCTCCATCACTCCGCTGTATATCGCGAAGCTTATCACCCTTCCTACCGAGTAGTAGACGAGTCTTATGCTCGCGTATTAAATCTCATCCCTAGGATTCAGCTTGACGAAGGGCGTACTTTTATTGTCGCAATTGACGGAATGAGTGGCAGTGGAAAGTCTACTTTAGGGGAACTGCTCCACCTGAATTTTCCTAGTTCTAATCTATTTCACATGGACGATTTCTTTCTTCGGCCCTGTCAGCGGACACCTGCGCGCCTTGCAGAAGTCGGGGGTAATGTAGACTATGAGCGCTTTAAAGAAGAGATCCTTGATCACATAAACGATCACAATGGACTTTCTTATCGTCCTTACAATTGTCAAATAGGACAATTGGGCGCAGAAATTCATGTTCCTTGGCAGCCGCTTGCCATTATCGAAGGCTCTTACAGCCAGCATCCATATTTTGAGGATATCTTTCATCTGAAGGTTTCTTGCAAGATTTCCGCCGAAGAACAAAAGCTACGCATCTTGAAACGAAATGGAACGCAAATGTGGCAGCGCTTCGAACAAGAGTGGATTCCAAAGGAAAATTTATATTTTGAAACCTTTCACATTTAATCATTTGCGGCCCTCTATCTGTACATCAGATCGAGAGCCGCATTGCTTTTCATTTTATTATTTTTCTAGCACACCATTCAAAAAGGCAACAAGTCCTGCCTCTACTTCATCTTTCAACTCTGCATAATTATGAATTTCATGGCGATAACCTTCATAAATCTTTGTTGTGACATTATGGCCTGTTTCTTCCAACCATTTAGACACCAGTCTTACTCCTTCTCCAAATGAACCGCAAGGATCTTCTGAGCCTGCGATATTATAAAGTGGAATCATTGGTACCTGTTTTGCCCAATCCAAATTGTTGACTTCCTTAATCATCTCAATGAACTGCAGCAATGCTTCATTTGATGTTGGCCTTGTAAATGCATCAAATGGATCTTCTGCGTGATCGCGCTGTACATATGGATCATGGCAAATCCATTCGTTTCCAATCTTCACTTCTTCAATTCTCGAGAACAGACCGCCTAATAATTTTCCTAACAATTCTGGATCTGCCTCTGCGCCTTTTCCTGCCTCAACCAATGGTTTTAACAAATTTATTCCTTCTTCACAAGGAATTGCGTCCGGCCCAACTGTTCCGCAGATTACGGCACCAGCCAACTCATTTCCGTATTTTGCAAGAAACTGACGGCAAATGATAGATCCCATACTGTGTCCAAACATAAAATATGGAACACCAGGATATTTTTCTTGCACGCACTGCTTGAAAATATGTTCATCTTCCATCATGGTCTGGCATCCCTTGGTTCCCCAGTCTCCCCAAGTATCATTTTCAAGGGCTGTCTTTCCATGTCCCACATGGTCGTTAGCTGCCACTACATACCCTGCATCCATAAATTTGCAGATCATATGAAGATATCTTCTAGAATGTTCTCCAAAACCATGTACTAATTGTACGATACCCTTTACTTCTGCTGCTGGTACATAGATCCAGCCATACACCTCATCTCGCTGGTTGTAGGAAGGGAATTTTACTTCATGAATCATTGCACGTTACCTCCTGCTTACTCGTATTTGTTTTGTTTATTGTGAAACCGTCTCGTGAGTTTCCCTGTTTTTTCCAGATGTGCCAAACAAGCTCTGATACAGCCGTCGCCGCACAGGGCATGAATATTCGCCGGGGATTTGTACTGCACTTTATCCGTTATGCGCTCTTTTAATTCTGCGTCTGTCGGAAATGGTATTTCATCATTCGCCAATTCCCTAGCGTATTTCCGGACTTCTTCTGGCGCAAATTTGCTGTGCCCTCCACTAATATGTGCCAAGCGACATTTTTTATTGTCCAGACTACTTCTCTTTACCGATAAAACTCCTGGTATTTCATAACTATCATCGTCTTCTTCCTTTAAGGCTTTCATCGGGCACTTGCGCACACACTCCATGCAATGGTCACAGATTCCTGTAACAATTGGATCTGGCTCTAATTCGGCTTCTGTAATGATGAAAAATACTCTCTGTGCAGGTCCAAATTCTGGTGTCAGCAACATACGACTATGTCCTAACTCTCCCGCACCGCAGAGCGCTCCTGCCAATCGAAAATCAATAAACACATCTGGCTGCATTTCGCCTTCTAGCTCTGCCCCACCTGTTGTCATATTCGTCCGCCCAGTCAAAGTATGACTATAATACATGACCGGAACCGCCTCATACCCGTAATCTTCCAAGAAACTTGCCATTTGCCTTTGTGCTATAGGCGCAATCACTTTATTGATATCTTCAAATCCAGACAATGTATAGGCACTATAGTAGGTTCCTTCTGCTGCCCCGCGGAGTGTTCCTTTATGTATCCTAAATCCAATGCACACCACAGACTTTGCATTTGGCATAATTGTTTTCGGATTCTGATGAGTCGGGACATCTTTCCATCGCTCAATAGAACCGATACTCACAATATCAGCTCCAAAACGGTAACCTGCCCTTTTCACATCCGCAGCTGTTAGAATCTCTTGTTCGTACATCCACTATTTCCTCCTTCTACCTACGCTCAAAACCTAAATATCTCGTCCCATGAAATGTCAATTTCCCATGATCGCCTTCTATCAACATCCCATACTCTGAGCCGCCATTCCAAAAGAAGCTATACATCATACTCGTTTACTTCATTTTTCTTTTATTCTATCATCTTCATTTCCTTAATACAATCTTTTCACTGTCATATTGACCTTTTTCGTGCGGATATCACTATATTATTTGTGCAATTGTTCTCTGAATTAAATGGATTTTTACTTGATTACCATGTCTGGCAGATAGATTCTCTTTTACTTGGTTTTTAGATTTGACTGCTTCACTCCGACGGATAAGACTTGCTTTTTTCTCTCTTTTATCCGCCCCGCCACCACGGGCGGGGCAGATAGAATCCTCTTTTTTATAATTGTGGGCCAGCACTTACTAAGGCTTTTCCTGCTTCGTTTCCTTCATATTTTGCAAAATTCTTGACAAAACGGCTGGCAAGATCTTTTGCCTTTTCTTCCCACTGTGCTGCATTTTCATATGTATCACGTGGATCTAAGATATTTGTATCTACTCCTGGAAGTTCTGTTGGAACCTCGAAATTAAAGTATGGAATTGTCTTTGTCGCAGCTTTCTCGATTGAACCATCAAGGATTGCATCGATAATTCCACGTGTATCTTTGATAGAAATACGCTTTCCAGTTCCATTCCATCCTGTATTTACCAAATATGCCTTTGAACCGTTGGCTTCCATTCTCTTCACTAACTCTTCTGCATATTTTGTTGGATGTAATTCCAAAAATGCCTGTCCGAAACATGCAGAAAATGTAGGTGTTGGTTCTGTAATTCCACGTTCTGTACCAGCAAGTTTTGCTGTAAATCCAGACAAGAAATAATACTTCGTCTGTTCTGGAGTCAATACAGAAACTGGAGGGAGTACTCCAAACGCATCCGCAGAAAGGAAGATTACATTCTTAGCTGCTGGCGCTGCTGACACTGGACGAACAATTTTTTCAATGTGATTGATTGGGTAGGATACTCGTGTATTTTCTGTAACACTCTTATCCGCGAAATCAATCTTTCCATCCTTGTCAACCGTAACATTCTCAAGCAGCGCATTGCGTTTGATTGCATTGTAAATATCTGGCTCAGATTCTTTGTCCAAGTTGATTACTTTTGCGTAACATCCACCTTCAAAGTTAAACACGCCGTTGTCATCCCAGCCATGTTCATCATCACCAATCAAAAGTCGTTTCGGGTCTGTAGACAAGGTTGTCTTTCCTGTTCCAGAAAGTCCGAAGAAAATAGCAGTGTTCTCACCATTCATATCTGTATTTGCCGAGCAATGCATCGATGCTATTCCCTTCAATGGAAGATAATAATTCATCATTGAGAAGAGACCTTTCTTCATCTCCCCACCATACCAAGTATTGATAATAACCTGCTCTCTGCTAGAAACATTGAAAGCTGCTGCTGTCTCTGAATTCATCCCCAACTCTTTGTAGTTCTCAACCTTTGCCTTAGACGCATTGTAAACCACGAAATCTGGTTCAAAGTCTGCAAGTTCTTCTTCTGTTGGCTGGATAAACATATTCTTTACAAAATGA
Organism: uncultured Coprococcus sp.; assembly: GCA_964646135.1. Lineage (GTDB taxonomy): Bacteria > Bacillota > Clostridia > Lachnospirales > Lachnospiraceae > Allocoprococcus. Next base: position 8,459 of record CAZYCT010000039.1, read on the forward strand.
GCCTGCCATGCAACTTCCATAATAAAGCGGACTGCCATTCTTGTATCCTTGTTTGCCCCGCAGAATGCATCCACTACAAACAATCTCTTGTTAGAAAGTTCGGTCTGTGCAATCTTCTTAAGTTCTGCCCATACATCTTCTGAAATCGGATGATTGTCATTTTTGTATTCCTCCGATGTCCACCAAACAGTATCTTTCGAATTCTCGTCCATGACAATATATTTATCTTTAGGTGAACGTCCTGTGTAAATACCTGTCATAACATTCACGGTATCAAGTTCTGTCACCTGACCCACCTCATATCCGTCCAATCCTGGTTTCGTTTCTTCTTCGAATAACAATTCATAGGAAGGATTATAAACGATTTCCGTACATCCAGTGATTCCATATTTTGCTAAATCGATATTTGCCATCTTTCTGCTACCTCTTTCTTTCAACATTACATTTGTCTGTTATTATACAATACACACCCTCAAATGTATAGTGTAAAATCACACTTTGTCTATTTTTTCACAATTTTATTTCTTGCAAAGTTTGGTTTTCTGACAACTTTTTTTAGTCTTCTGCTCGAATTGCCCAGCGCATTTTCGTACATTTTGACCGACTATTGCGGGCACACTCCTCGGCGGATGGACGAATTACATCTTTCGAAACATCACTGTAAAGCCCCAGTTTTTGAAGTTCTTTAAAAGATTTCTTCACCAGGCGATCTTCTCCCGAATGGAAGGTCAGTATTGCTACCCTGCCATTTGGCGCCAGTACTTCCGGCAATTTTTCCAGAAACGCGTATAACACCTCAAACTCACTGTTCACATCAATCCTCAGTGCCTGGAATACGCGGGCACAAGATTTCTTAACCGCCTCCGTTCGCTCTTTTTCTGGAAGGAAACGCAGCGCCTCAGCAATCGCATCCTTTAAATTCGTCGTCGTCTCAATCTGTTTTCCTCGATTCTGCCATTTCATGATAGTCTCCGCAATTTCTTCTGCATATGGCTCATCCGCATTCTCCATCAACATTCCAACTAGCTCTTCAAAATCCACCTGTTTAAGTCTTTCAGCTGCACTTATTCCTTTCTGCGGGTTCATGCGAAGATCCAGCGGGCCTTCTACTTTGTAGGAGAAACCTCGCTCCGGATTATCAATCTGCATGGATGAAACTCCAAGATCTGCCAAAATAAAATCAAATTTCTTTCCCGCCTCTTTTGCAACCAAATCGATATTCGCAAAATTCTGAAGGCACACAGTCAAAATGTTCTCGCCAAAGCCTTGACTTCTCAGTCGTTCTTTTGTTTTGGCTGATTCAATCGGATCTACATCCAGCCCATAGATGTGCCCTTCTCCCTTCAGGCATTCCAGCATGGCTTTCGTATGTCCGCCATAACCGAGTGTGGCATCAAGCCCTGTCTGCCCCGGCTGAATCTGTAGAAAATCTAATATCTCCTGAACCATGATGGACAGATGCATTCCCGCTGGGGTACTGCCTTTGCGAATCACCTTCTCTATCGTATCTGCATACTTTTCTGGATTGTGCTCCTTATATTTTTCCTTGAAATTTCTCGGGTGTGTCCCCGAATAACGCTTGCGTCTCTTATGCTGTTGTTCTTGATTTTCCATTGTCTCTCTTAATCCTATTCACGAATTGTTATCTTAGTTATCACTGGCTGCTCTTCTTCCAAAATAGTGCCATTCTTATCAATCGGTTCTGCCTCTTCACAAATTTCATCCACAATATCCATACCTTCTATGACATAACCAAAGGCTGCGTAAGAACCATCCAAATGTGGGCTGTCCTCCTGCACGATAAAAAACTGTGAACTTGCGCTGTCATAATCCTGCGCTCTGGCCATAGAAATGGCTCCTCGCGTGTGAGACAGATCATTTTCCACTCCATTTGCACTGAACTCCCCTTTGACATTGTTGTCCGAACCACCAGTGCCATTTCCATTCGGATCTCCGCCTTGCATCATAAATCCTTCTATGATTCGATGAAACGTCAAGCCATCGTAAAATCCGTCTTCGGACAATTTTATAAAGTTTGCCACCGTAAGCGGTGCTACTTTTCCATTCAACTCTACTGTGATTGTCCCATAGCCTTCCATCTCAATATCCGCATATGCCACCTCCGGCACATCCACCTGTTCTGATACATCTGCTTTCTTTGACGTATCTCCCCCACACCCTGCCGCAAAACAGCAAAGTACTACACTCATCATCAGAACAAAAAATCGTTTCATAATTATTTATTTCTCCCTTCTTCGCATTTTATTTCTTAGTATAGCGCAGAACCTAAAAATAAGCAATGCACCTGACATTTACAAGGCTCCTTGAAAATGCTAAAATATTTCTAAAATACTGGTGCCTTAATAAGGCCCAAGAATAGGAGACTCGTTTATGCTTATTAAAAATGGTTATCTTATAAATCCCGCCACAAATACAGAAGGACTCATGGACATCCGTGTGCACGATGGGCGCATCACAGAAATCGGAACCTTGACCCCTTCTGGTACTGAAGAAGTGCTGGATATCGCCGGTCTTACCATCGCCCCAGGACTTATCGACACCCACATTCATTTCCGTGATCCAGGATTCACTTATAAAGAAGACCTTCACACGGGCGCATGTGCTGCTGCAAAAGGTGGCTTTACCTCTGTCATCTGCATGGCGAACACAAGCCCAACCGTCGATTCTGTGGAGACATTGACCGATATCTTAACACGTGCGAAAGACGAACCGATCCACATTTACCAGGCTGCATCCGTTACTTACGGATTAAAGGGGGAACAGTTGACAGATTTTGACACCTTAAAATCTGCCGGTGCCTGCGGCTTTACCGATGACGGCATTCCACTTATGGATGCTTCTCTTTGCCTAGAAGCCATGAAAAGAGCTGCAAAGGTGGACTGTCCAATCAGCCTGCACGAAGAGGACCCTGCTTTCATTTCTCAAAATGGCATCAATCACGGCATTGCTTCTTCTGCTCTTGGTATTGAAGGTTCTCCAGCGATTGCCGAAGAATCCATGGTGGCAAGAGACTGTATGCTTGCCCTTGCCTCCGGCGCTCACACGGTCATTCAGCACATTAGCTCTGGACGTTCCGTCGCACTTGTTCGAAATGCAAAAGCAATGGGCGCCAAGATTCACGCAGAAGCAACCCCGCACCACTTCACTCTCACAGAGGAAGCAGTGATAAAATACGGAAGCCTCGCTAAAATGAATCCTCCACTTCGCACAGAAGCTGACCGTCTTGCAATTATTGAAGGCTTAAAAGACAATACCATCGACTTAATCGCGACAGATCACGCGCCTCACAGTGCCGAAGAGAAAAAGAAAGAACCTCTCTGGACAGCTCCAAGTGGAATCACTGGACTAGAGACCTCTCTGGGACTTGGCATCACCTCTCTTGTGAAACAGGGACATCTTTCTATGATGGAACTGCTCGAGAAAATGACCATCAATCCAGCCCGCTTATATAAGCTCCCAGGCGGCTCTGTGGAAGTTGACGCTCCTGCTGACTTTGTCATATTTGATCCAAACGAATTGTGGCGCGTAGAATCCTTCGCATCCAAATCAACCAACACACCATTCACAGGCGAAACTCTCTATGGCGCAATCCACTACACCATCTGTGGTGGAAAAATTGTTTATCAAATATAAATATCCCTTTTATTACCGAAAAGAGCGAAAAACATATCTGTTCTTCGCTCTTTTTCATCTACTCCACTTCTTCCGGTTCCATGCTTCGCATGTGCTCCGTATTTTTAATGTCATATTTGTTCGTATATTCTTTATAGTAGATTCGATATTCTTCCGTATCGCTTGGATGCACTTTCGAGTTGTGAATATGTACATCTGAGTTCGTATTTTCACGCTTTAGAAGCGCCGCCATCACACTTGCACAGTGCGTGGCAATACGATTAAAACTATTTAAAATATCTGTAAATACAGTTCCTTCCTCCAAACCACAGACACCATTACTTAATCTCTCCACATGGTACATCTTCAGCTCATTACATTTTGCCGCAATCGCAACACCTAACGGTGCTACGCGCTGTGCCAGTTCTTTATCATCATTCATAAAGGCATTGCAAGTAATATTGATTTCCTCGCGCACAGCATCCATCAAAACATTCAGCTCATCCCATGCCACCTGGGAAAAATTCGTATGGTCATCATGCATTTCATTTGCCAAATGCGCCAAATAAGAGGCATGATCCCCGATTCGCTCAAAGTCATTGATTGTATGCAGATACAAAGATACCTGCGTTGTCTGCTGCGTATTCATCTCCCGCTTTGTAAGTTGAATCAAATACTCACCCAAACGGCTCTCATATTTGTCGATCAAATTCTCTTTTCTCTGAACCTTGTCATATTGATCCTGTTGGTAATCATTCAGCAAATTCAACGCCCGGTTCACATTCTTGCGAAGTGTCTTTGCCATGCCATTCATCGCCCTGTGACACTGTCCAATCGCCACCGCCGGATATGCGATCAAACGCTCTTCTAGAAGGTCAAAATCTGCCTCATCTTCCAACTCTTCTGCACTGTCCTTCACAATAGCACACACCAGCTTCTCAAGTTTCGAAATGAACGGGAACAACACAATTACAGTTACCATACGGAACACCGTATTTAAAAGAGCAATACTCACTGGCGTCATCACCTTGCTCATAAATGGAAAATGAACAATCGCATGTAGCGTATAAAAGACAACCGCCCACATAATCAGTCCAAACAAATCATTGAAAAGATAGATTAAGGCTGTTCTCTTTCCATTTTTATTAGCACCGATAGACGACAACAAAACTGGGCAAGCCGCCCCCACACCGATTCCAAGTACAATGGGAAATGCACTTGCAAAAGTTAACAATCCCGTCACAGACAATGCCTGTAACACGCCAACCGTAGCCGACGCGCTCTGAAGAACAGCCGTAAATAAAATACCGACCAAAATACCTGCAAGCGGATTCGAAAACATGGTAAGCATATCGACAAACGCTGGATTCTCCTTCAGTGGAACAACTGCACCGCTCATGGTCTGCATTCCTGTCATAAGAATGGCAAATCCCAACATAATATTTCCAATATTTTTATGAAGCGTTCTCTTCGAAAACATATGAAGAATCACGCCCACTACTGCTGTTACCGCAGAAATCGTAGCTGTCGAGAGTAAATTGGCGATTCCACCAGACCCCTCAATGTAAGACAGACACAAAATCCAGCCCGTGATACTGGTTCCTATATTGGCTCCCATGACAATACCTATCGCCTGTTTCAGTTTCATCATACCAGCATTGACAAAACCAATCACCATAACTGTAGTTGCAGATGAGGACTGAATCACACTCGTCACTCCTGCTCCAAGAGCCACCCCTTTCAGCGGCGTGTTTGTCATTTTATACAAAAATGCTTCCAGTTTATTCCCCGCAACCAATTTTAATCCATCACCCATTAGTGACATCCCGAATAAAAACAATGCCACACCACTCATTAATGATAGAACCATTGAAAAAATTTCCATACTCTTCTCCTCTATCGTTCGCAAAATCTAAGACAATTTTTAGCTTATCAACTTTCTAT
>CAZYCT010000039.1:14135-18826 GCA_964646135.1 uncultured Coprococcus sp.
ATGTTCTTACTAAATTGACAAATTCCACCTACTGGATATTTCTGCAACATTTGAACCATCTCGTCTGTCACTTCCGTCACTCCTACGGCCTTGGAATCACTGATTTCTTCTATGGAAAGTACCGGATTCAGGGCATCTGGACGAACGATAAAAAGCTGTCCAACCTTCTGTTCCAGCGTCAATTCATCCGCTGGCGTTGTCTGCTCTTTCTCACTTTCATCTGATATCTCTTCCCCTTTCGTCACGATTTCTACAGTAGGAGGCGTCAACTCTTCTTTCTCTGCTTCTTTTCCACATGCGCACATAGAAAGAATCAAAGTCCCCATCAGCATCGCTCGAATCCACGGCTTCATTATTATCATCTCCACTCGTTTTCTAACTTATAAAAATAAAACCACGGTCATATTACCACATTTTTACTTTTTTTTACAGTCCCTATTGCTAAAGTCTGATATTGGAGGTACTATGCACAAACAACCAGAAGTAACTGCTGCCACGCAGAAAAAGATTATGGATGCGTTCCGGGCAGAATATATTACTACGCCCATCACCAAATAACAATCAGCACAATCACAAAAAGTGCCGGGATACACCGCGGCACTTTCTATGAATACTTGAATGATATTTATGATTTATTAAAACAATTTTAAAATGATTTTTTAGAAGCATTAAAGGAAGACTTTCTTGTCATCGTCATTTGTGTGCCAATAATCACACACGCCGAACAGATTGCCAACACACTCCATACCACCCAAGAATTTTGATCACCTGTTTTTACGGAATCTGCTCGCTCTTGTTTTCCATCTACTGGTTTAACGACAGAAGTTTGAACCTTTCCACACACATCACATTTTCCATCCTTATTTTCATCCATGTGCCCTGTGGCTGGAAGCTCCTTCTGCTCTGTAAGCCATGCCTTGCACTCTTTGCACTGCACGCCATCACTCAAACCATTTTCTGTGCAGGTTGGCTGAGTCCCTTTTACAATAACTTCTGTGTGCGCATGCTCTTCCGGTTCCTTCTCTTCCTCATAATCGCAATTCAGATAGGAAATAGTCAATACACCACTTTCCACACCGTCCATAAAATGATACACTGGTCGAAGTCCATCGACTGTGTATTCTGGATCCGCGATTGCAAGTCCTTCATTATTTCTTGTGATATCCATCTCTGCTGGCGGATTCATCAGCGTGACGGACGGATTCATTGTCCCATTAAAGCTAATCTGCGCAGAAATATTTCCATAACCGTCATCAGCACCTACCCACAAAATGTCTTCGTAGGTGTCATAGTCAAGAGCCATGGCTCCGCCAATGCCTGGATCAATTTCAGCCACAACTACCGCACTGTTATCATTATTTAATGCAAGCGCATAAATATGTCCATTATTTTCTAATGCCACAAAGAACAATCCGTTCGCCACAGCATTTGGATACTTGTTCATTTCAAACAATTTTCCTGTGTTTTGATCCACAAGTTTTCCTTCCAAATCAGACGCAGCTACCCATTCCACTGCTTCGATTCCTGCATTTGCCGGAACATCTGGAAGAAGTGTTGTGATATCCCATTCTCTTGATGCCGTCACAGTTGTGTTCTTTTCCCATGGGTCAAACTGCAAAAGCACATTATAATTTATATTTTTCTGGTTGTTGTCTCGCTCTACTGCTGCATAAGCTATTCCCTGCTGATCTACCGTAATTCCTTCAGCATCTGGATTGGAATTTTCTGGTTGCTGTGCATCAGACAAGAAAGCAAGATTCTTTCCTGCTGCTGTAAATCCGTCTGCATAGTCCATCGTTCCATCCTTGTTCACATCTAATACCCAGAAGGTTCCCTTCTTGTTATTGATGCAATATAACTGCCCATTATGAAAATCTAATCCAGAAGAATCTGCCTTAAACATAGTAATCCCATCATCATAAGTCATCACATGGTCACTGCCCGGCCAGGCAATGGCATCTGGAAATGACGGTTTTTCAAGCTCTCCACTTTCATTCTTGGCGCTTTTTGTGGACACTCCTGCTTCCACGAAATTTCCCGTTCCATCTGGCACACGTGCATATGTCACATCCGCATGCTTGCTCCAAGAATATTTCTCAACCAAATTTCCCGCCTTATCGAACAGATTGGCCTCATCCGGTGCACCCAGGCCAAAATCAAAATTCACATACTGATCAAATACAAAATATTCTCCCGGTTCAAGAATTGTTCCCTCTGGAAGAGGTGTCGTCTTGCCCTTTTCTAGCCGACTTGTGTCATCGTCAGTTAAATACCATCCACTAATATCTACTGCATATGTTCCCTTGTTGTAAACCTCTACCCAGTCCGTTGTATCGCCGTTGGATTCTATTTCATTGAGCACAACATCCGAAGGATTTCCCATCTCCCCCTCTGCAAACACAACACTATTTTGACATACCACCATCAAAAGTACCAGCGCAGCAGTACTTACCTGCTTTCCCATTTTCTTCTTCATTTTACGCCTCCTCATATAATCAAACTTTTATTTACACTTATCGTAAAGGCGAAATGTCAAATCTAAAATACATTATTTGCAAAATCGAAGTCAAATTTCTAGCGTCTTTCCTCCCTTCATTGCACAAAAAAACGTTGCTTTGCTCTCGCAAAACAACGTTTCTACCTTCGTTCTAAAATTTAATTTCTTTTCCTTGTTTTCTCCACTCATAAAATTCTGCCGTTGCCGCAAATATTACATCACCAGCAGAATTCAATGCAGTTTCTACAGAATCTTGAATTACACCAATGATAAATCCTACCCCAACAACCTGCATTGCCACATCATTTCCAATACCAAGCAAAGAACATGCCATAGGAATCAATAACAGAGAACCGCCTGCAATACCAGATGCTCCGCATGCTGACAATGTTGCCAAGAAACAAAGCACGATTGCCGATGGGAAATCTACTTCAATTCCCAACGTATTCGCTGCCGCTAATGTCATAACAGCAATCGTAATTGCCGCGCCATCCATATTGATTGTTGCTCCGAGCGGAATCGATACGGAATACATGTCCTTATCCAAACCAAGCTTTTCACAAAGCTGCATATTCACCGGAATATTGGCCGCTGAACTTCTTGTAAAAAACGCAGTCAGCCCACTTTCCTTCAAGCAGCGGAACACCAATGGATACGGATTCTTTCTGAGTAATATAAATACAATGAACGGATTGACGATCAATGCTACAAACAACATACATCCGACGAGTACAACCAATAATTTTCCATAGTCAGAAAAAATACTCAAACCGTTTGTTGACACAGAGTCAAACACCAATCCTAAAATTCCAAATGGCGCTAAGTTGATAATCCAACGAACAGAAACAGATACCGCATCCGAAATATTATTAAGTAATTCTTTTGTTGCCTGAGTTGCAACATTTCTTAACGCTAATCCCAAAATCACTGCCCATGTAAGCACACCAATATAGTTTGCATTTATAAGTGCTGAAACTGGATTCTGGAACATATTCGTAATCAATGAACCAAGCACTTCCCAAATACCGGTTGGTGCTTCACCTTCTGCAGCTTCTGTCAACTTCAACGTAACAGGGAACGCATAACTTGCAACAACTGCCACGAACGATGCCAATAATGTCGTCAACATGTACAGCGAAATAACGGTACGGAAACGAGAACCAATGTTGGTTCCTGCATTTGCCAGCGCCGAAATAATGAGCACAAATACTAAAATTGGCGCGATTGCTTTTAATGCTCCGACAAAAACATTTCCTAAAATCGCAATCACCGATACATTTGGAATCGTAACGCCTAAAATTGCTCCGATCACAAGACCAATCGCAATTCGAATAATCAACGATACATCGTTCCATTTCTTAATAAGTTTCCTCATGATACCACTTCCTTCGTTTAGCGTTTTAGCACGCTAACACATTAGCGTGTCTTTTGTGGCTTACTATATCACATAATACGGAAACATGCAAATATTTTTTTGTCAAATTTTAGCTCTTATTACGCTACACGTGAAATCTATCATATTACGTCTTTTTATCCCTATTGCATCTCTATAATGTGTGATTTAAACTCTTCACCAAAATCGGTACAAACACAAGTTGCAAGACAATACCTGGAATTGCGTTAATTACTGCACTACTAATGAAGATGTCCATCGTAAATTTTTGTCCAGACACACCACATAATATTGCAAATACAATTCCCCATACAATTCTCCCGCTTATCATAGCGGTAATCAATGAAATGTACAGATTTCTCCAACATTTCCACTTAGATTCACAATACATTTTTCCCACAACAAAACCATACACTGCAAGTTCGAAGGCCATGGAAATTCCCATAGGAAAAACTAAAGGCATTCCAAACAAAAAATATCTCATAATTGGCAGAATCAAACCAACTACCCCTCCATATTCGCTTCCACATATCATTCCACACACCAATACTGGTATATGCATCGGTAACAACATACTTCCGACCTGTGGAATCTGCCCCGTAAAAAAAGGAAGAATAAGACCAATTGCCAAGAATATGGCAGATAGTGTCATTTTTTGAAATTTATCTTGTTCCTTTTGTTGCATGTACTCTTCCTCCTTTCGACAGAGTTCTTCTTATCTTTATCCGTATCTGTATTCTGCAACGTTTTCTATGCACTTTTTTTCTGACTCATTTTAATTATTCTGTCAAATTCAGGATT
>CAZYCT010000040.1:0-18350 GCA_964646135.1 uncultured Coprococcus sp.
GGGGTTTAAGGTTTTGATTTTGCTCTTTTTTCTTAACAGGTGAACTACCTTCCGTTCACTCGATACTACGACAAAAATTTGATTGTGATACAATGCCAATGCTGCCACTGAAATAACGCACAAAAGATTCAGTTTTTTAAAATAAAATCATAAAAAGGAATGATGGTATTACAATGGCATTACAATCATCTAAAAAATGGAACCCATATATGAAAAGCGTGTCTGCAAAACTTAAAAGAGATTGGAAAGGTTTTGAAGATATGACGAATGAAAAAATGAAAAAACCCGGAACACTAAAACCGGGTACAACCGGATATGACATCCTGTACATTCTAAAACAGTATGGGAATTATCCGGAAGATAAAGTAAAAGAATTGATACCGGATAAAAAACCGGATACAATCCGTAAATCTATCCGTAAATTGGAGGACTGCAATTACTTACTCCGGAGAAGGGGCATCGGTGGGGAATATATTCTGAGCCTCACAAGATTTTCTAAGGAAATGTTGATGGTGCAAGATTATAATCTTAGTACATCACCTAAAAAATTAACACGAGCAGCTAATCTGGCTGTTGTCTCAATGATGTTTCATAAAAGTGCCCTGCAGAACCATACGAGTACAGAAGAATTTTATGAATCGAAGGAAGAACTTTTGAAGAAATATCCTGAATCAGAAAAAGTCTTAATTGTATCCAGAATGACCGGGGTATACCACCACTACGAGAAAATAATTCCTGTGTATATGCTTGGCAACTCTATGTACTGGGTTGATAACTCTGAGAGAACAGTTAAGGAATACCTTGAAAACCGTCTATACCATAAACCAATCAATACCTGCTTTTTCTTCATCGAAAATTATGAAAAAGAAGCTATGCGTTTACTAAAGGAACCGGACGGCGGAAGGAATTACGGTTTTGCTCTTAGGGAATCCTTGGAGTTGTCCTCTTGTTATCAAAAGGCTTTTTTATTCTCGACAGACCGTCCGGGTATAAACCAGTTGCAGCTGTTTCGTTCATTTGCAAACATTGAGGATTTATTCTTGGATGCAGTGTTTGAGAAAAACGAAAGAGACCTATCAGAGGAAAGCGTTATTGATGGCAGGACTGAAGATACAGATTGTATCGTACTGTTCAGCGGAAATATTATCCGAATCAAAAAAATACGCCGCCTCCTCGAAGCCGGAATGCTGGAACGTATAAACATTATCTGCTATGACTTCCAAGAAGACTTTTTGCAGGAAGCATTTCGTCCTTGGTCGGATAGAGTAGTATTTAACAGCTATTCTATTGATGATGTAAGAGAGGTGTTTAATATTTAATATGCCAAAACGATATACAAATAAAAAAAAAGGAGCCATATTACATCGGTATGGCTCTAAATTTTTGCACAAACTGCTGGATATTGAGAAATATATTGAAAAATATACAGACTTAACCAGAAAAAAGATATACATCATTGGAAGCTGCTGCTTACTGATAACCGGAATGCTCCGTTCTTTGTCCAAAAGGAACCAGTTCATGCCGATTGCATGGATAGTCAACAGCGTATTCTCCCTCTCAGGGCTGTTGATTTCCATTCTATTCTTCATCTTTGTTATCTCAGGGATATATTTCATCCAACGCTATGGCAGCTTATTTATGGATGAGAACGAAAACGTATATGACGAGGAGCGTAACTTCACAAAATCAGCAAGCGGCACCCATGGTACAGCTGCTTTCCTAGAGGGTGATGAAATCAAAGAGGTCTATGGCTTATGCCATGAAAATGACATTGACAGTGTAAATGGATTCCTAATCGGGAAAGTGCCTAATATAACCAAAAATAACAGATATATCGGAGATATTGTAACAAGGGATGAAGGTCTGATGAAGAAGAAATTTCTGTCTAACCGGAATACCCTCATAATAGGTTCTCCAGGTACAGGGAAATCCGCAGGTGTAATGATCCAAAATTTGATAGAATCCGCAAAACGAGGCGAGAGTGTTTATGTGACAGATCCGAAAGGTGAGCTGTGTGATAAAACCTCGCCTATTTTTAGAGAGCTTGGATATACCGTCAAAGTATTTAACCTTGTGTACCCATGGCACTCGGATAAATGGAATGTCATGGAATGGCTTTCCAGACTTGGCCCCGACAGGGAGAAATGGGTATCTACTATAAGCTCAATGATTATTCAGAATACATCAGGTGAAAAACAGGATGTATTTTGGGCAACAACAGCAGATAAACTGCTGCGGGCACTTATGTCCTTCCTGTTAGAACTAGCAGCTCCAAAGGCGAACCTCAAGGACACAAAATTAGAGGAATATGCAAAAGCATTGCAAAAGCTCCGTAGTCAACGTGATAAGTGCGAAACAATCGCAGAGCGAAATTTGTATAATGCACAGATTGAAAGTATTATCCGAGAAAAATACAAGTACCTAAGCATACGATTGGAAAAGCTGAAATCGCAGATTGAAGGATGTACGATTCAGAATGAAAAAATCAGACTTACCAAGATATATCATAAGCTGGTTAGGTTTCGCAACGATGAAATGCTGTTACCTATCTTGGATAAATCCGAACCACCAGAAGATTATGAGCCACTTACCATTGCAGAGGCAAAAGGACGTATCTTAAACCTTCCTACCTGCTCACAACTGCTGCAGCTAAGAATATTCGTTACCAAGGAAGAATTAGCTGACTATAGAACATGGATGGCTCTACCAAGAGCAGAGAAGGTCACACGTCTGGTATATGAATTAGCATTTCAAGTACCTTACGAAAAACGGTCATATAAAACATTATATCAAGTATTCTCCATCTGTGATCCAAATCATAGCCTTGCCTTTAGCTACTGGAGCTCTTTCAGCGAATCAAGCGAAAATGTTTGCACATCAGTTAAGGGCGGGTTGGACACAAGACTGTCTGCATTTAACCAGCATTTTATTAAAAAAATGCTCTCAGAGAATGCGATTGACTTGGAAAAACCGGGGAAGGAAAAATGTGCGTATTTTTGTATAATCTCCGATCAGGAAACATCATTATCCTATATTTCATCACTGTTTATCACCGTAGCATTTGAAACACTGCGTGCACAGGCGGATGCGTCTAACGATAAAAAGCTCTCACATCGAGTTATGTTTTACTTGGATGAATTTTCAAATATCGGCATCCTGCCAGACTTTACAAAAAAACTTTCAACATTGCGTTCTAGGGATATTCATATTATTCTTGCAATTCAAAATTTACCACAAACACTGCAACGCTATGATGAAAACACCTGTCTGGAAACATTTGGTGACTGTGACCTAATGCTGTTTCTCGGCTGCGGAAACGAAACAAAAACACCGGAATTTGTATCGACACTGATGGGGAAGATGACTACCAGCACAATCGTAAAGCGTGAAAGTGGAAATGCTCTTTCGCCCTTTAAGGATTTAGATTACTCCATCAGTGAACAGCAAGCACAACGAGACTTGATGTTTATAAACGAAATCGGCCAATTAGACCAAAATCGTCTGATTGCTATTACAAGAGGTCAAAAACCAATGCTAGTCGATAAATATATGTATTTCCATCGACCTGACTATAAATGGATAGACGGTTTAATTAAAAAATACCCGATTATATCCGGAAAACCATTGCCTAAAGAGGGTGCGATTGACCTAAATGCGCTGCAGGACACATCTGAGGATGCAAAACAGTATGCAACACCGATAAATTCAAATATTGATGCCATTGCTTCAGAGATTGATCTGCAGATGCAGTCCATCCACCACAAGGACGAGATTGATGATTTTGTAGAACATCTGCAGGAGCTGAAGGCAGTGGGGAAATATACTCCGGAGCAACTTTCTCAAATCATTCATCAGTCTTTAGGCATAGATGATAGTAAACCTTCTACTAAAGATGAAGAAGATGAAATATCTTTAAAGGCACAACACAACCCAGAAGCCTTTGAGGCGATTACAGACGGGTTTGTTGCTGTATCGAACGGAAATATATCGGATGAAGGAAAATCAGCTGAAAATCCTCATAAAGCACCTTCTCAGCCGTATAAGCATCAACATCCGCAAATTACAAAGAAGTTATCTAAGAAAAAATTAACCGATGAAAACAAAGTCAATCCCAAGGATATATAAAAGCGTATTATCTTTGGCAAAAAATAAGGAGGTATAACCATGGCAAACGAAAAAGAAAGAATCGAAGATGAACTCGAAATTAAAGCTGCAGTGAAAGAATTTTCTAGCACTGAACTCAATGAAATTATGTTTTCTGCTCCGGATTCTGCACCAGACGAAGATTATGAGGAGGAAGAAAAAGACCTGCCTGACAGTATCTTTCAGACGATAACACCGCAGCCTGCGGAAGAAAAGCTTCCAGCGCCTACACATAGACAACGTGTAAAGGGCAAAAGGAAGACTATCAGTTATGGCGGCTCCGACAGTATATCTCGTACAGAACGTGCATACCGAGCTTTTGAAATGGCAAAAGAAAACCAAAAGATTATGGAAGGTACTGTCATCAGTGCTACCATGGTTAATATGCCAAATGGCCTGCAGGATGTGCTTTTTGAAGTGATTCCAACTGAGTCTATTTACAACAATATATCCATTTTTATTACAGGGGAAAAGATGAGCAAAATTTTAGTTTGGGATCGAACCGAAAAAACGAAGGAAGCAACAACAAGAATCCGTCGTCGCTTTGGTAAAGCAATGTTAAATGCCGAAATTCAGTTTTGTATTGAAAAAATCACGATTACAAATCCGGATGAAAGGGATATTGAAAAACGTGAATATTTTATTGCCGGCAATCGTTGCATGGCGAATGATCTGATTAAGGAGATGTACTTTAACCCCGATGATCCAAACAGCCTTCAGGAGGGGGATATTGTAAACGGTCGAGTAATTGCAGTATTTTCCTCCCGTATCGCTTACACCGTTGCCGGTGTTGATAAATATCTGCATATTACAACACCGTACATTACCGGAGTATCAAAAATCATTCCCGGCACTTCTGGTAAAACACTTGCTGTTGTCAATGATGAAAAGGAGTGCTTGATAAACACTATCAAGCGTGATCCTAACACAAAAGAGGTTACAAATTTGTATGTATCCTTCTATGCCCCGATTGAGGATAAAATTCTGAAAAAAATTGATACCATGAAAGTTGGAGCACTGTACTCCGGCACAGTTTTACGTTTTCTGCCTCCAACAGAGGAAAGAAAACACCCTTACATGGTTGTAAAGACGGATTCCGGCGTTGAAGTTCTCTGTACGCTGCCAAACTGGAAAAAACCACCTATGGAAATGGACAGTGTAACCGTAAAAATCGTTGATATCCAGCCGAATGGTCAGAATACATTGGTGCTTGGGTTTATCAAGCGTTAAGAAAGGAATTAAAAAATGGACAAGAATGAAACAAAAAAAATTAAGCTGGAGGTTGAAATTCCGGCTGTTATTTACATGGCACTACTGGAAAACAAAATGCGTGACCAAGAGAATATTTTAGAACGTGCAAGAAAGGGGGCAGTCGCAGCCTTTTATGCAATGTACCGCAATCCCTCACTTGTGCCCGTTCCGCTTAAACAATACTTTGAAGCAAACTATGGTGCGCCGCCTGAGCTGCCAGGACAAAAGAAGAAAAGCAAGAAAAAGGCTGAAGAAGCTCAACCGACAGAACCGGGTGACTTTAACAACGAATAACATCTATCTTGCATAAGCTTATTTGAAACGACAAACATCCCCTATCCATGCAAAAAGCAGGGTAGGGGATGTTTTCTATTTGTTATATGGTATACATTTATTGTTATACGGATGTATAAATAAAAAAACTTTGAAAATAAACTTTCCAAAGTAAAAAAGACAAGAAAAAAAGCCGTCCCCGGCCTTTTTCTCAAATAACTTACAATATAATCTAAGGTTTGTTGCACTGTCCCCAGTGCGGAGTGACCATCCTCGTCACTCATATCCACAATTAAATTATACCTATAACAAATAGATTTGTCAACGAAATAGGTCTTGAAAAAGTGCGAAAAAAAGGCGAAAAATCAGGCATAACAAAGATTTTATTATGTGCATTTTGCTAAATGTTTAATATGTAACATTTATATTTAATTCGACAAAAAGCCGCATAAGTTGCTATGCTGCCAATAACCATTTTACAAGAAAACATTTCTTTCTCATGTGCAAAAATCTCTGTAAATTCGGCTTTTTTCGGCACAAATAGTTATATCGGCTTTTTTCCTATGAACCAACAATTTTAAAAAAATATTTTATACAAAAAGAAAGGAGTTTTTACTATGAAACAAAAAATGTTAGGCTCTATTGCCCTCGCAGGTATTCTGTCCCTGTCAATGACCGGGACAGCTCTGGCTTCTATCTATCACAGTCCATTCGCCGATCTATCGCCAGAATCTTGGTGCTACGGATATGTCACTAGCATGGTAGGGCATAATTTCCTGTCCGGATACCCAGATAATACATTCCGACAGGACGCTCTTATCACTCGTGCAGAAACAGCAACAGCCTTGAGCAAATTAGGACTGCCTGCAATTATCGTAAGTAAAGAATTTTATGATGTACAGTCTCATACATGGTATCACGATGCCATCCAGAAGGCTTACACGTCCGGTGTAATGCTTGCAACCAATCACGATACTACAAGTGACTATTATGCTCCAAACGATTACCTGACACGAGCTGATGCAGCTATCATTGCTTCTCGTCTTTATGGTCTGCATAACACCAGTGTCAGCCTGCGACAGTTCTCTGACAGCAACGAAATTCCCTATGGATCAGAAATCCATTTTAAGAATCTTATCAATGCAGGAATCATGTCCGGATATCCCGACAAAACGCTGCGCCCCAATCAGCCGATTACCAGAGCAGAGTTTAGCCGTATCTTTCATTTCATCTGCAGCATGACATCCTACGATATGCAAAATAACATCAAGGATGCTCTGCAGGAAGAAAATATCCTAAATGAGGATAATGATTTGTCTGAGGTTTCTTTGAAACTGGAAGTGGCTGATAAACTGACATACGGCGAAGAATCGTCCGCAAGGGTAAAGGTAAAAACCGAGAATATTCCAAATGGAACAGTTATTCCACTCTCCATCAGCGGAAACGGCAGTAACATCACCATTCCAAGCCAAGTTACCATCTACAATAACACTGCATCCTTCTTTATCTATTCCTCCGGACAGACCGCAATGAAAACCTATACACTGACTGCAACGTATGAAGGTATGGATTTTAGCACGAATGTATACCTGAAAAAGAAAGATACGCAATCCAATGATGTTTACATTGACAATATTACCGTAGAGGGAACACTACTCTATGGGAAAAGTGATTCTGTAGAGATTATAGTCGAAACAGACGATATTCCCAAAGGCGAGTATGTAGAAGGCTCTATCTCCGGTCCGGGGCTGAGCCTTGAAGATGAGGAAGTGAAGGTAAAGAATAATAAAGCTGTATTCACTGTTAATTCAAAGTCCAGCACACCGACAGGTATTTACACATTCAAAGCAAGTTATGAAGGGCATTATCGGACAGCAAAGGTTGTTGTTGCCGAAACAAAAACGGATGATCCATACATTGTTAAGGCAGAAGTCAGCAGAAACCTGCGAGAAGGCAAGAACGATCAGATCAATGTGACTGTATATACCAATGATCTGCCAAACGGACAGTACATGACTGCAGCACTCAGCGGAAAAACCAGCGGCAATACAGTATATCCCGCAAGCGTTGGACTAAGTGTAACAGATCAGGTACTGGTATATGATAATAAAGCAGAATTTACCATCTACAGTTCTTCCTACACACCCAAAGGAACATATTACATCACATTCGACTACAACGGGGCATCCCATAGGGTAAAATTCTATGTGAGTGACAGTGATTCTGACACCGACTATGACGATGATGAAGAAGGTTATATCAAGTCTATTACTGTTGATGGATACTTGCGAGAGGGACGTAAGGACTATGCAGATGTAACTGTAAAAACAAGCGGCATTCCTGATGGTACACTTCTTTATCCTGAAGCTGAGGATGATTTGAAAGTTCCTGCATCCTGTGTTGTTTATAATAACAAGGCTGAATTCTATGTTCACAATCCTAATTCTGTCGAAGCTGGCAGATACGAGATTTCTATTCGCTATAACGGTCAAACCTACACAACTACGGTTCGTGTCCGCTGACAAAGCTCCTGCCACTACACACTAAGCTGCTATAGTAATTTTCCCTTCACTTTGCAAAAAATATTTGCAAAGTGGAAGGGGATTTTTTTCAAAGTGAATAATGGCAGGGCAGAGAAAAGAGGTCTGCCGGAAGAACACCTGCGACCTTCGTGGTCGCAGGCTATTTTTGGATAGCAGTTCCATTTTTTCAATAATTAGCTTTTCTGTCCAAAGGGGCGGCTTTCTTTTTCCGTTTTCCCAGTCCTCTACAGGGTTTTTAAATTATCTCCGCCTCTGTATAATGATTTCTTTGATATATTCTTTTTTGCATCCGTCTTGTTCTTTGTAGGCTATCACTTTGATTTCTTCATTCGGATATTCTTTTGCTATTTCTCTAGTCATTGTAATAGCTTTTTTTTCATCTCCGACAGGGAAGTCTATCCATATATGGTTTACTTTAATTGCGTACTCAATTCCTCTTTGTATGACAATCTCATCAATACATTCTTTATTAAATTTGTCTACTTCACGGATTACTGCAATAACAACTTTTTTATCTGGGTTTTTTTTTGCTTCTTCACCCGCGATTTTGTATGATTCATCTTCGTTTTCTGTTCTAGAATCAGACCAATCATAATCTCCTACTCGAATTTCATACCAGATTTTCATGTTTTCCTCTCTTTCTTGCCGATAGGACAGCATGGTTTTTTATTTATTGTAATTATACCACGCATTACGTAGTTCGTTAAGAGAAAAAAGGGTAAGGACATATATATTCGCAAAAGACAGATTTTGCGAATATATATAGCTATAACAGCAAAAAACAGTTTATAAAATGTCAATAATGAAATCCAGATAAGCTGCGAGACAGTCTGTTGGCAAAAACATCCCTCCGAATTTTGGGGAGGGATGTGATGCTCTACAGCAAACAAAAAGCGAATAGCCTGACGAATAATAAAAAAAGAGAAATTGTTCAAAGGGATAGTCCTTTTCATTGTTTGCTAACCATTCGTTCCGGTTTTTATTCCTGAAGATCAGTTATTGGTTTCGAATTTTATGTCCTCAACAGGCGGCAATTCTATACCGAAATTACTATATCGCTTCAGAGAATGCAACTCTGTCTTGATAAATGCCCACGAACTGCGATAATCATCACATACAGAGAATGAAGATTCTTTCATAAACAGAGTAAATCCATCTGGATCATCTCCATACTTCAAGTCAAACTCCTCAGCACACCGAATTTTGTCCCAATCCGAAAGATTTGTTCTTCCATGAAGAATATGCTCTATGTTCAAAGAAAAATAGTACATACTGTACGGAATGCCAGCAATTTTAGGACAAGCAGAGAGCCGATCGATATTGTTCCGTTTGCGCTGGTTTCGATCAAGAATTCCTGCACGATTCGGTGTTTTAATTTGTGTTTCCGTATAGTAAGGCGGAGTGCTAATTTCCATCGTATCATCTTCGACAACAGCATCATCAGGGATAAAGACACCGTCCATATCCGTGAGGTGAACAATTCGGCAAATATCACTCTTTCTATAAATGCTACCCATAAACTCTTTGATCTGATCCCACACGGCGGTCACAATCTTATCCGAAGAAGTAAAATCACGGGTCAGGATATCGCCATGAACAACCTGAAATTTTACCGTTGAGGAAGAAAAAATACGGTTCAAGACCGTAGACAGACTGGTTTCATCTGTCGGCCCTTCTACTATAAAGAGCATAACTTTCTTTTTAGCCATTGGACACCTCCACAGATGCGTCCTCCGGCAAAGAAATGCTCTCCATACGCTTGCCGACAACTCTCATTGCGTGAGCGATTTCGGACACATTAGTTTCTTCGTAGAGAGCTGCGTCATCATCACTTCCAAGAATGACCTCTCGCAGATACATAGAACGCAGATTATTTGTTGCTCGCACACCTTTGATACGAGTATATCGAGCACTGGGATTAGTTGTTGTAAAGACGATAGAATTACTCTCCAGTGTTTCTAGTGGATAAAGATTGTGCGAAGTGAAGATCAGCTGACCCTTACCGGAGTTTTGCGTAATCCGCAGCAGCTCGCCCAACAAATACTCGTAGATGCCAGCATCCAGCTCATCAACTGCAAGTGTAATGGAAGGATTGTTGTATGCGGCAATCAGCAAATGCAGGATTGAAGTAATTTTTTTAATGCCCTCGGATTCATACTTCAAGGGCAAGCGGTGCATTTCGCCATTAGCGCAGAGCAATTCTCGTGCTAACTGGATTTTTGTGCCTTGATTACCATCCTCCATCAACTCCGTACCGAGTTCCACAAGCGTCAATTTAGCACCAGGGATAATTTTACAAAGTACAGTGCTGATGGTCGATATAACTTGTCGAATAATCTCCAAGAAGCGAGTCGGTATTGTTTTCGGTTGGTCGATTGGTAGTGCGAACATACCACCAGCTGTTTCCGTTCGGAAGTTCACGGGAATAGCTGCATCCAACGAAATCAATCCGTTGTTGCGATTTAGAATGACAAAGAGCGAGGTCTTGGCATAAAGTGCCATTTCATACAGTGGCTCGACTTCATCATCATTGTTCTGTGCTACGCCATGGAGCATCTTCAGGAACTCCGGAGCAAAGAGAAACGAACGGTGTTCCTTTTGGCACAATAGCTTCGTCACACGAAGCTCATTCATTTTTGTGCTTTGCTTAGAGCCGAACAGCGATTCTAATTTCACCTGCGGCGTGAATACATCATCATCTTCTTGATGCGTACACTCAAAGATAGGTTTTAGTCGAGAAATCTTTTTGGGATCATTGCTGTATGTGACACATTTGATAGTTTCATCAATCGTATCCTTGCTTAAGGTAGCAGCATAGATAAACCGCCGTCTATATGCAACATTGCCCTCATTCAGCTTGAGGATACTGAACTCAAATTGCAGTTCTGCTTGTTCCTGCCCAAAAGAAATACAATCCGATAATTCAGCTCCGACTTTTTGCCCTGACAATAATACTTTAAGAATTTCAAGTGTATCAATAAATGTCGTTTTACCGGAACCATTCTGCCCGTAAATACCGAGAACATCTGCTCCCGGTGCAAAAATATCTTCCCCATAATTGCATGGGAAACGAATGTCCCCATATTCAACATTTCTAAAGTTCTTGATGCTTGCCCGCTGAATGCGGACAATAAGAGTTCCTTTAGAAGTTTCATTCATAGTGTCCACCTCCAAATCAAGTATACCCACTTTTTTAAAAAATAGCAATATGAAGCATCAAAAACGAATAAAAAATTCATATTAGGCTTTAAAATTCTTTATTATCGTATGATGACAGAGCAAAATAATACTTAAAAAACTTTTTCAACTTGGAAGTCCAATCAGTGGAAACCTATTTCTTGCCTATGCTATAATTATCGTACTAAAAAAGAAATGAGGTGACTGCGGTGAGCAGAAATGAAATAAAACAAACAACTCCAGGAATGCGAATGAAATATTGCCGGAAGAAAGAAAAAATGAAACTCTCTGCATTAGCAGAGAAAATAAACGTACCTATCTTTGTACTGAAAAGCTATGAAACTGACAGGAAAGAACTCCCCTATGAATTGGCTCGTAAAATTGCTACTGTGCTACACACAACTGCCGGGCATTTACTCGGCTGGGAGGCTGATCCATTCCTCGCCGACATTTATAATCAAAAGACAAATGAAGACGCACTGTTTGATGATGATGACGATGATGAACCATTTTCTGATAATGAGGATGACTGGAACGAAGAAAACGAATCTATCTCCTTGTTTTATGAGATGATGTATAAAAGCGAAGAAGAAAAGGATGATATAATAGATACCGGTGTATTTAACACATACATTGAAGGATATATGTTGTACACGCTGCAGGCACTTGGATGTTCCGATGAACTAATTAAAAACGCACGAAATACACTGTACGATGCGGTTTTAACGGATTATGATGCAAAAGACGCCAGAATGCTCAGTGACTCAAAGAAACCTACAATAATCACTGATGATACTTGTACAAATATATTGGAATTTCCAACAGATACAAAGAAATAATAAATTATGCAGTAATATTCCGAAATTGGAACACATATCTACTTTCAAAGCAATATATTCCGAAATCAGAACAAAATTTGATTTTTAGCATGATTTGTGCTATAATCGGTATATTACTTGATGGAGGTGATTACCTTGGTGGAAAGAAAAGAATACTTAGAGCATTTGATTCAATGGAAGGACGAACAGGTTATAAAAGTTATAACTGGCATCCGCCGTTGTGGTAAATCCACCCTGCTCTTACAATACCAAATGTGGTTAAAAGAACAAGGTGTATCTGCAGAGCAAATAATTTCTGTCAATTTTGAAGAACTTGAATATGAAGAACTTCTTGATTACCGAAAATTATATGATTACCTCAAAGGTCATTTGTGTGTAGGAAAGAAAACTTATATCTTTTTGGATGAAATTCAAAAGGTATCTGCCTTTGAGAAGGTGGTTGACAGTCTATACGTTAAACCGAACATTGATATATACATCACCGGTTCCAATGCGTATATGCTATCCAGCGACCTTGCTACCCTTCTAACCGGACGATATGTTGAAATTAAAATGCTGCCCCTTTCTTTTAAGGAATTTCTTTCTATTACTGATATGGATACAGAACAAGGGCTTGCGGAGTACCTGCGTAACGGCGGTCTGCCATATATTGCTGTAATGAATCGTACTTCTGAAAAAGTAGAAACCTACTTGGAAGGAATCTACAATACCGTTATTGTAAAAGATATAGAAGATAGACAAGCCAGAAAAGAAAGTGATCCTTTCAAAAGAAAAATTACCGATATTGTGCTGCTGAAAACTATCGCAAAATATCTTGCCAGTGTCGCCGGAAACCCTGTTTCCATCAGAAGTATAACAAATTATTTAATCTCAAACGGAAGAAAACTATCCCCTAATACGGTAAGTGATTATGTAGCAGCTCTTACAGAGTCGTTTATTTTTTATCCTGCAGAACGGTTTGATATTGTCGGCAAACAACTTTTAAAGGCAAGCCGAAAATTATATATCGTCGACCTTGGTCTGCGTAATTATATTCTGCCACGCCAGCAATATGACCTTGGCTTTTCTCTTGAAAACATCGTTTTCTTCGAGCTTCTTCGCAGAGGTTATAGAGTAATGATCGGAAAAGTCGGAAACACAGAAGTGGATTTTGTTGCTGAAAAAAATGGTACTTATACCTATATTCAGGTCACTGCAGATATGACTGCTAAAGAAACATTTGAACGTGAGCTAAAGCCATTATCCAATATTCGGGACAATTACGAAAAATTTGTCCTCACCGGAGATCGCTATACCATTGGCAACTATAACGGTATACAGGTAAAATATCTCCCTGATTGGTTACTTGGGAAAGATTCATAAACAAAAAGAGCCTTGGATTCAAATTCCAAGACTCTTTTATACCATTTTTTCATTATGTATTATCTGTTAAGCTATAGCACTGTTTTAACATATCTATCATTTTCTGTTTATCTATTCCTCTTATACCCAATGATTTTAAATCTACTTCTTCATCAGTTATCTCTGATAAAAATTTTCTCATATCTTCTGCTATTTCAGAGCTAAGAAACTGCCTTGTATTGGCCGTAATTAACTGAGCCAGACGAAACACATCATTTTTATGTTTTTTTATATTTTTGCTGTCGATCTGCTCTCCATTCGACTTACGTTCTTTTAAATCCAGCCATGCTTTTGCCTTAAAGGGTATTAGGCAAGTCGGACTTAATACAGGAATGCCATCAACTATCATCTGTCCGGTTTTCAGCAATTCATAATATACTTCATTCAAAAGAATTGCAGATAGACTGGATATTTCATCATCTATCGGAAGTGGCGTGAGAACTGCATCATCTTCTAATATAATAAAATCGGGATTTCTGGAAAATATCTCTATCATGTATGGATATTCCTTACTTCTCGGAGCTGTAAAACGATAAAACTGTGCGGTTCCTGTACTTTTATTCAAATGCTCATACCCTGCTTCTTTGACATACTCCCAAAACTGCCTGCCAAACTCTGTAGTTATTGATTCAACAATCAGCACAATATCTATATCTTTCGTAGCACGAAATGGTAATTCCTCATTTTCCATAATCAAGTCACAAGCTGTACCGCCTATTATGACATATTGATTTTCAAACCCCTGAAATCTTTCCTTGAATTTTGTAAATCCGTTGACCATTAGTCACGCAACCTTCTTTCCTGCAATTCATCTATTGCTTCTTCTATTCTCTCATCGTCTGTATTACCAAAAGATAAAATAACAGAAATATCATCAGCACTGTTATCTTCTGAAAATTGTTTCGGATCGTATGCCCATAATTCAAGTCTGATCTGCTTATATGGATCTACCAGTTCTTCGTTCAGCAGCGTTTTATCATAATCTTTCTCACTAATTGCATATGTGATAACTCGGCTTGGATTTAACATTGTTTTCTCAGAAAGTGCTGTTTCTCCTGCAAAGACCATATCCTCTGTAACCTGCATTTTATCTATATATCCTGCTCTACGGACAGGAGTAGACAAATATTCTTTTGCTCTCTTAAATAATTCATATCGGCTATATTTTGCCTCAATAAATTTATTAACACCATTCTTTGCCACGAGAAACAAATCTGTCGCTTCCAACTGCTTTACTGCCCTAGTCAGTGTCATTGCAGTAAATGGAAGTTCTTTTCCGGCTTCTGAAAGATACAATCGCTTTTTCTTGCCGTATAAGTATAACAAAAATAACTGCTGCGTGGAGAAAACAAATTTGCCTGTCAGCTTTTGCGGTTCTTTCTCATCTGCAAGCAGCGTCCCGATGAATGGAAGAAAAACCTGCTTCTCAGTAACAAACGGTATATTATTTTCTATAAGACTTTTTCTTCGATATTTTGATACCGTTACAAGTTTAAGTACAACCGGCACATTATCAATCTGCTGTATTTTTGCTATTTGTTTTTTCAGTGCCGGCAGTGTTGCAAGTTCCTCCGTTGGAACAAGCATTATACATCGTTTATCTCCGATATATGCTGTGCAAAAATCATAACTTCCCGCAATGTAAACAGGCAAAGAATCTTGATAATTCCATGCTTCATATTTTACAGAAAATCCGAATATACTTGTAAGCACATTTCTCACCGCCTTTTTAACTTCATTTATTTTATTTTAACTTAATAAATGTTAAAAGTCAAATTTTAAAGTTATTTTGATGCTTGCCAGAAACATCAAAATAGCCTTGGATTCAAATTCCAAGGCTATTTTTGCTACATTCCCCTTTTTTCGTTATCCAGCAGCTCCTCATCATAGGAGTACGCAACCCATTTTATCTGATAATCTTGAAACTTTAGAACCCCTCGGCTCCCATAACGATAAATTGCAACAATTTCACCGGATACCTCGCCATTTGATGTTGAATATATGGCGTCCAGCACAGCCGGAAACAATTCCCCATAATCCTCCTCATTATCACTTTTCAAAATTCTAACCAGAATCGGATGATAAGCATTAAACTTATTCATAAGCTCCATTTCAGTTAGTTGCTGCAGTTTCTTCTTTTCCTTCCTTGGCGGCATCATAAGAGGTTTTAACCTGTCAGGAGATATATCCAGTACCTGACAAATACGATCTGCTACAGCCTTGCTCATTGCTTCTTTTCCTGATTCTATACGAGATATACCCGACCGATTTATCTCTATTCTTTTCGCAAGCTCTAACTGAGATAACCCTCTCTTACAACGGTACATCTTTACCCTTTGCCCAATAGATATACCAAGTATCTTAGAAAGCTTGTAAATGGTTTCTTCACTGGCCGACAGAGTTCCCCTCTCAATAGAGGATAATGCAGTCTGTGTAATACCCATTTTCTCCGATAATTCTTTCTGAGAATAACCCATCTTCATCCTGCAATGACGTATCATTTCCCCTAATTCATTCATTTTCCCACCTCACTTTCTTTTTTTATTTGGCACATCTTTCAGAAATCAATACAATCATTTTTTCTTGCTATTATATCCGTTAAAGAAGTATAAATCAAATGAATCAAAAAACGGTGCAGCTCCATTTTAGGTGAGCTGCACCGTTTATCAGGCAATATGTTCTCATTTTTACACAATTTAGCATAGTAATTTGATGAACAATCACAAGATGCTGTGTTTTTCTTTTTTTACTAATTATTTCAACTTCGAAAAAAAATTTTTTTAAGTTCGTTTTTCTTGCTCAGTTCTTCAGTTCTCGAACAAATCTGGAAACTGGGCGGCTTACAATGCTAAATTTTGATTCACGCTCTTTCGCCGAGGTAATAAACAGGTATTTCTTAGCTCTGGTAAGCATGACATAAAACAAGCGGCGTTCTTCTTCCATGGCATCAAATCGACTCGTGCTTTCTATTGCATTGGCGTGTGGTAAAATACCATCCTCCAAGCCGATTATATACACCAGATCAAATTCCAGACCTTTACAGCGGTGTCCGGACAGTAGATTAACTGCATCTATTGCATCATTCTTATCCGCATCTGTCATAAAAGATATTTCTTCAAGGTATTCATTTAGTGTCCTGTCCTTGCCCTCGCTATCAAATGTTTTTGCAAATTCAATCATATCAAAGATATACTGCATGGTATATTTCAGATAGTTCTTCTGGATAAAATCCTCATATCCGGATTTATCCAGCACCTCATTTATCAGCTCTGGAATCGTCATCTCCTGTGCTACTTTCTGCAGATACTCTATCAGCCGCACAAAACACTTATTCTCACAGGGTGTTTCCACACTGGGCCACACCTCATTACTCCGTTTGAGAGCTTCAAACAATGATATTTTCTGCTTTCTGGCAAAGGTGGCCAGCGTATCAAAAGCACGATCCGGAATCTTCTTTGTAGGTACATTTATAGCTCTTTTAAAAGCAATATCATCATCAGGATTATCAATCAGTCGTAAATATGCCAGAACATCCTTCGTTTCCTTATGATCCACGATACCAATTCCATGAGCTAAACGGTATGGGATACCCCTTCGTGTCAGTTCCTTTTGGATTTCAGTGCTTATGTTGTTAATTCTATATAACACAGCTATTTCGTTATATGGAATCCCTTGCTTATGAGATACTTCGATCGAATTTACAACCAGTGCTGCTTCGGCTGCAGCATCTTCTGTCCTTGCAATATGAAGGATGCCCCGGCTCTGTAGCTTGGTAAACATTTTCTTCTCCAGTCTGTTCTTGTTGTTTGCAATGACAGCATTGGCTGCATCGACAATATAACCACTCGACCGATAATTCTGTGCTAGAATTACTATTTCTGCCTGGTAGTCTCTCTTGAAATTCAAAATATTATTGATGTCAGCTCCTCGAAAGCCGTAAATGCTCTGGTCATCATCTCCGACTACGCACAAATTCTTATAGCCATCCGCAAGGTTCTGTACCAGCTCATACTGCAGGTGATTTGTGTCTTGATATTCATCAACCATAATATAACGGTACTGTTCCTGATATTTTTCCAGAAGCTCCGGACATTTTTCAAAAAGCTCCAGTACATACATAATCAGGTCATTAAAATCCATGCAAAGGTTCTTCTGTAAAATCGCCTGATACTCTCGATAAACCTTCAAAAATACATCATCTACAAAACTTTTTGTTCTCAGCCACTGCTCCCTGAAACCTTCGACTGTCACACCCTCATTCTTTATGCGGTTAATTCTCTCCAGAATCCCTTCTGCAGTCAATTCCGGCAGTCCCACCAGCTGATTTCTTTCCAAAGCCTCTTGCACCGCAGAAAGGCAATCATCGGCGCTGCAAATAACAAAACTGGGAACCTCTCTATGGAAGATATACGTCCCTAATGCTTCTTTTTCATTTCTCAGTATCTCTGCACACAGGGCATGAAAGGTTTTTACCTTTACTTTGCGGCCAAGGTTATCCGGCACATTTTTAAATACCCGGCTACGCATTTCAATGGCCGCCTTGTGGCTGAATGTAATAGCAAGAATATTACCAGGAGCTATCCCCTGCTCGATCATATAGATAATTCTACGCACCAAAACGGTAGTTTTCCCACTGCCTGCTCCTGCAAGGACAAGCATAGGCCCATCAATCTGGCTGACTGCCTTAATTTGTTGCTTATTCAAATTTTCAAATACATCCATG
>CAZYCT010000041.1:0-17998 GCA_964646135.1 uncultured Coprococcus sp.
CATATTCCCTATTCAATTGCCCATACAACCTTGCTTTTCAACCGTTCTATCTTGTCTACTACCGCATGTACCGTACTTTAGCTTATCCCAAACTGTTTTGCAGTTTGTCTCGCTATCGCATTGGTCTCAATAATATAATTGGCAATTTAATTCTCCACATAGTGGCACGCCACTTTGCGTCCATTCTTCACTTCTCGAAGCACTGGTCTTTCTTCCTTGCAGCGGTCGGTTGCATGTGGACATCTTGTGCAGAAGCGGCAGCCTTTCGGCGCATTCATCGGGCTTGGAAGCTCCCCTTCTATCAGGATTCGCTTGGCATTTCTTCCTACTTCAGGGTCAGCGATAGGGACTGCGGAAATCAATGCTTTCGTATATGGGTGAAGTGGGTCTTTAAACACTTCTTCGCTCGTGCCGATTTCTACCATGGAACCTAAATACATGACACCAATGCGGTCACTGATATGATACACCACTGATAGATCGTGCGCGGTGAACAGATAGGTAAGTCCCAGTTCTTTCTGAAGGTCTTTTAGCATATTGATAACCTGCGCTTGGATTGACACGTCCAGCGCAGAAATCGGCTCGTCGCAGAAAATAAATTCTGGATAGGCTGCCACGGCTCGAGCCACCCCTATTCTTTGCCTCTGACCACCGCTAAATTCGTATGGGAACTTTTCCATCACTTCCTCGTTCATGTTCAAAAGTTTCAGAAGTTCACGAATTCGCTGGTCAATTTCCTCATTTTTGTAACCGTTTGTTTTTAGTGGCTCTGCGATAAGCTGTCCTACATTCCAGTTTGGATTCAGCGCTGAGTATGGATCCTGGAAAATAATCTGCAGCTTCTTGCGGTATTTTTTCCACTCATTTTCAGGCATGTGAACCAAATCTTTTCCTTCATAGAGGACCTGACCGTCCGTAGCTTTTAACATCTGAAGAATACAACGCCCAATTGTCGACTTTCCGCATCCAGATTCGCCCACTAATCCAAAGGTTTCTCCTTTATAGATTTCAAAAGACACATCATCTACCGCTTTTAATTCTCCTTTTGATTGACCGAAAAAATTCTTCATCGGGAAATATTTGCAGAGATTCTTAATTTCTAATAATATTTCTCTTTCCATATTACTCCACCTTTCCTTCTGTCATATCAAGCAGACATTTTGCCTTATGTGTTTCCGAATACTGCTGAAATACAGGCATAATTTCGCGGCATTTTTCTGTGGCATATTCGCATCGCTCTGCAAATGGACATCCTTTCGGCAGGTGATATAAAGATGGCGGTGCGCCATCGATACCGATTAGTCTTTCTCCCTTTGCATGTTCTGGATGCGGAATAGATTTTAATAATGCCTTCGTGTATGGATGCTTCGGATTGTAGAAAATCTCATTTACCGTTCCTTCTTCCACAATGATTCCGCCATACATGACTGCAATTCTGTCACACATGGTGGCCATAACACCCATATCATGACTTATGATCACGATAGACATGTTCTTCTTGTCGTGAAGTTCCTTTAAAAGTTCCAAAATCTGTGCCTGAATTGTGACATCTAATGCAGTAGTCGGTTCATCTGCAATGAGCAGTGATGGCTCGCAGCTAAGTGCCATAGCAATTAAAACACGCTGCCTCATACCACCACTAAATTCATGCGGATACTGTTTCATGCGGACTTCCGGTGTGGGAATTCCTACCTGTGTAAGCATTTCAATTGCAATCTTCTCTGCCTCTTTTGCGGAACACTTTTTATATCTTTGGATGACCTGTGTCAAATGATATCCCACCTTGCGCAGTGGATTCATAGCGGTCATTGGATCCTGGAAAATCATTGCCAATTCTTGTCCTCGATATTTCTGCAATTCTTTCTCAGGCAGAGCTGCAAGGTCAATCCCTTTATAAAAGATGCCTTCGGATTCGACTTTTGCATAAGACGGAAGGAGTCCCATTACGCTCTTCATTGTGACACTTTTTCCACTTCCAGATTCTCCCACTATTCCAAGGATCTCTCCTTCCTGAACACGCAGATCAATCCCACGAATCGCTTCCACCTCACCTTTGCTTGTCCGAAAGGACGTGTGCATCTGTTTGATTTCAAGTATATTTTTTCCCATACTATTTTTCCTCCTGCGTAATACGTGGTTCTGCATAAACCCGGAGGAGATCCCCTAATTTATTGAATGAACAGATGGTCAGAATAATCAGAATCCCAGGAATAAATGCCATGTATGGTGCCTTGGAAAGATTGGTCTGCGCAGTCTGAAGCAGACTTCCCCAACTTGCCATCGGAGGCTGGATCCCAATGCCGAGAAAACTCATGGAACTTTCTACCATAATTGCACTGGCAATCGCACCTGTCGCCGCCGTGATGATCACTGGCAGGATGGTCGGCAACACATGTCTTGTGATAATCTTAAATTTTGATACGCCAATCAATTCTGCATACTGTACATACTCTCTGTTTTTTGCGCTCATAGTCTCTGTACGGACCAGCCTTGCTATTTCCATCCAGCTGAAGCAGCCAATCACAATAATAATAGAGACCAAGCCTCGTTTAAATAGCATGCTGATTACTGTTACCATAATAATCCATGGAATCGCGCAGAAAATATCCACAACGCGCATACAAATGCTGTCAACGATTCCTCCGAAATACCCCGAAATCATTCCTACAGTTACGCCTATGATTACCGAGGTTGCCATGGCAAGAATTCCGACAATCAAAGATACTCTGGCGCCATAGAGGACACGTGTAAAATAATCTCGTCCTAATTCGTCTGTTCCAAACCAGTGTGTAGATGACGGTTTTGCCAACATATTACTTACATTAATCGCCTCTGGGTCGAGCCCCGTGTAATCGACTGCGATGCTTGCGATAATGACCAACAACAGAAATCCTGCCGCCAGCCACATTCCTTTATCTGAGAGGAATTTTCTTTTCATGATTTCAA
This sequence comes from uncultured Coprococcus sp., assembly GCA_964646135.1. Lineage (GTDB taxonomy): Bacteria > Bacillota > Clostridia > Lachnospirales > Lachnospiraceae > Allocoprococcus. The sequence goes on from CAZYCT010000041.1 coordinate 2,947, forward strand.
ATCTTCTATTTTTCATTCCTATTCCCCCTCAATACGAATTCTAGGGTCCACAAGTGCACAAAGAATATCCGACAATAAATTTCCAAGAATTACTAATGTACCTGAAAGGAGCAAGATATCCATTACAATCGGGTAGTCTAATTTGCGAATTGCTGTCACAAAATAGTTTCCAATCCCTGGCCATGCAAAGATGGTCTCTGTAATAACTGCACCAGTGACTAACATAGGAAGTGACATTCCAAGTTTCGTAATCAATGGAAGCAACACATTTCTTGACACATGCTTAAATAAAATTTCCATTCTGCTGCTTCCAAATGCCTTCTGCACTAACACATAATCTTCACTTAACTGTGTAATCGTCGAGCTTCTGACATAGCGAACAAGATCTGGTAAGAATCCGATCACCAAGACGCAATATGGCATAATAAAATGCTGTATAAAATCTCCAAATGAGTTGTCACCGATTGTGTGCATTCCTACGATTGGAAACCACTCCAAGTCACATCCGAATTTGTAGATTACAAGAAGGGCAATCCAGAATGTCGGCACTGCAAGACCCACTGACGCTGCTCCATCTATCCATTTATCAATCCATCCACCCTTCTTATATCCAGCTAATAATCCAAGGCAAATTGCTAAGAAAAATGCGCTCAAATAAGATGGCAGTACCAATTTGATTGTGTTAGGTATTTTCACAGCCATATCTTTGGCAATATTGGTTTTGTTGATTAGCGAATATCCAAGGTCGCCTTTGCACACATTCTTCACCCATCTGAAATACTGTACATAGACCGGATCATTTAGACCATATTCTTCTCTTCGCTGCTCAATTTGTTCTTTCGTCATTTTATCTGTGACAAGTGAGTCCACCGCATCGTATGGCGCTAAGTCAATCAAAATAAAGCAGAGCGCTGTAATGGCAAGCATCAACGGAATTGCCTGTAGAACTCGTTTTACAATATATTTCAACATAGTATTGTTCCTCGCCTTCAAATTTTAAAAAGAGGAGGACATCCGTCCTCCTCTTGCCACCTTTATTCAAAGTAGAGTTTTGAGAAATCGTCAAATGTGTAAATTGGAACGAACTTCGCATCGTCTTCCATTCCCTGAAGGGATGGATTTGTAACGAGAATTCTGAGGTTTGTACCGAATGGATAGAACAACGCTTCTTCTGCTACTTTCTGCTGAAGTTCTTCGAAGATTTCTGCTCTCTTTGCAGAATCTGTTTCCACTTTTCCTGCTGCAAATAAAGCATCGATTTCTTCGTTCGCATAGTTGATCATATTTCCTGTTCCAAACATTCCAACGTATCCAGCTGGGTCAATTGTCATGATATATCCGCCGAGATACATATCGTATGTTGTATCCTCGTTATCGTAAGCTGTTTCCATGTATGCTCCCTGTTCAAGACCAAAGAGTTCTACTTCGATACCGATTTCTTTCAGCTGTGCCTGGATAACCTGAGCCTGTGCTGTCTGCGCTGGTTCTGCTACATAGCAGATAGACAATTTTGTTGCTCCGCCAGCAACTAATTCTTTAGCGGCTTCCAAATCCTGATCAAATTTTTCAAGATTATCTGTGTAGAATCCGTTTGTTTTTGGAAGGAATGAGTAGCTTGGTGTTGCATAGTCTAATGAACTATAAGCTGCTGTAAGGATTTCTTCCTTATTGAGTGCTTTTAACACACCTTTTCTGTAATCTGCATCCTGCATATTTTCAGATACTCTGTTAAGACGAACATATGCAACACGGCCTTCACTGTATGGTGTAATTGTGAAATCTTCCAGTCCATCTAACAATGATGCAAGACCTACCCAAGCATCTACTTCTCCCTTTTTAAGAGCTGCGATTGCTACGTTATCGTCTGGGATCACGCGGAATATTACGTTAGGAATCTTAGCAGCTTCCTGTGCATAATGAGGATTTGCAACTGCCTTGATATACTGTTCTGCTTCATACGTATCAAACATATAAGCACCACATCCAACTACTGCATCACTTGTCAAGTCATAATCGAAAGAGTCTTTTCCTTCGAATATATGCTGTGGTAATAAATACACACCAGATACATCTTCTGGGAATGTAGCTGCTGCTTCAGCAAGTACGAATTCAACTGTCGTATCATCTACTTTTTTGAATTCTGCTGTCTTGAATACTCCACCTTCTGTGTCCATCTGTTCTGCATACTGTTCAAATGTGAAGATAACGTCATCTGCGTTAAGCACTTCTCCATCTGACCATTTTGCATTTGGATTTAACTTACATGTGTAAGTAATTCCATCTTCAGTCTCAAAGCTTTCTGCCATGTAATAATGTAAGCTTCCATCTGGTAACATTGAGAACAATGGTGTGTCAATGAGTTTTACAAATGTCATAGCTTCACGGCTGTCTGCTGTGAAAAAGTTTAATGTTGTACCTGTGTCTGAAAATGTTGAGTAAGTAAATGTATCTTTTACTTTATTTTCTCCCTCAGCATTTCCTTCTTCTGTGTTCCCTCCACATGCAGCAAGGCTAAAAACCATTCCTGCAACGAGAAGAAGAGATAAAAGTTTCTTTTTCATTTTTTTCCTCCACTAAAAAAGATACTAATTAATAAGTAACCTCGTTAAATTTAACATTTTTATAACTGAGTGTCTAATTGGTATTTTACATATATTTATCTCTTCTATACCTATTTTCTATTTCAATCAATATTATTGATAATTTTAGCACCTATATTAATTTTTCTAATCAACATTCACAAGCAGATACGATAAGTCTTCCTTCATTACCGCTTTTGTCATCTTAATTTTTCCTTTTAAAATACCTTTACTTATTCAAGTAACTATTTTTCTTTTCTACTACTTCCTTTTTGGGGCATCGGTATCGTTATGTTAAATAAAAATTTTCAAAATCTTTATTCCGCTTTCTGTTCAAATTAAATTTTCATCGCTTGATCAGATATAATCTCTTCTTCATAATTAAAGAAGCGCTCTTCTTGCAAGATAAACCATGAAAATCTCTATCACTAAAATTGCCGGAATTCCTATTCTGAATTTCCACTTTGTCGTCTTGTGATGAAAAGTGAACATTCCTATCCAGGCACCAGCTGCGCCTCCAAGCAACGCCAGCAAAAATAGTGTCTTTTCTGGGATTCTAAACTTTCTTTTAACCGCTTTGTATTTGTCAATGCCAAATATGCCAAATGCAACTAGATTTACGATGAGCAAATATAATAAACAAATTTGATTTATATGTCCCATTTCTTTTTCCTATGCGTGGATTCCGCGATTCTGATCTCCCTCATCGTTCACACCAAACTCATAGTCATTTCCAGGAAGAATCATATTCAACAAGATGCCTGCAATCGCTGCGATTGCAAGTGCAGTCAATGTAATCGGAGTTCCTGCTACTGTAAATGTAAGACCATTTCCAAAACCAAGTCCACACACAAAGATAACGCCCACAATAATCAGATTTCTAGATTTTGTCAAATCTACATTATTTTCCACCACATTGCGCACTCCGATTGCCGAGATCATACCATAAAGCATAAAGCTGACACCGCCAATGATTGCAGACGGCATAGTACTGATGATTGCTGAAACCTTTGGAATAAAACTAATAATGATAGCAAAAACTGCTGCAATTCGGATTACTCTTGGGTCATGCACGTGGCTCAATTCCAACACACCTGTATTTTCGCCATAAGTAGTGTTTGCCGGTCCCCCGATAAATCCAGCCATGGCTGTTGCAAGTCCATCCCCCATCAAAGTTCTATGAAGTCCTGGATCTGCAATAAAATTTCTACCTGTAGTCGCTGAAATCGCCGACATGTCTCCAACATGTTCCATCATGGTTGCAATTGCGATTGGTGCCATTACGAGGATCGCTGTTATGTCAAATTTACAGATCTGAAAAGATGGCACACCTACCCAGCTTGCCTCTGCTACCGACGCAAAATTCAAGATTGCAGAACCATCTGGATTGGTGATTCCTGTCACATGCATCAGCACTGCTACCCCATATGAAATCAGAACCCCCATCAAAATTGGAATAATCTTGAACATGCCTTTTCCCCAGATATTAAATACAATGATAACTGCCAATGCGATAAATGCCAAAAACCAGTTTGTAGATGCATTTCCAATAGCAGACGATGCAAGACTCAGTCCGATACAAATAATCACTGGTCCTGTAACAACCGGTGGAAGATAACGCATTACCTTTTTCGCGCCAATAATGCGGATAATAAGTGCCAGCACCAAATACAAAAGTCCGGCAATCACGATTCCTCCACACGCATAAGCAGCTTTATCATTGGCACTCATATTTGCATACATTCCTGTATCCAGATGAGCAACTGTTGAAAATCCACTTAAAAATGCGAATGACGAACCTAAAAATGCCGGAACTTGAAATTTCGCACATACATGAAACAATAATGTTCCAAACCCTGCACAAAACAATGTCACTGCCACGGTAAGACCTCTCGTCAAACCTTCTCCACAGGCGTCTACAAAATACGTATTCACTAAAATTGGAACTAAAATCGTTGCACCAAACATAGCAAACATATGCTGCATCCCCAAGATTAACATTTTCGCTGTCCCCAGCTTTCTCGCGTCACGAATGACTCCATTTGAATTTTCCATACTCTCTCCTTCTCATTTGTTTTTCCTATTTTTGTCTATTATAGAATTTTTTTCAGCAAATGCAAGTAAAAAATGATAAATCCGAAAGCTAAATACGTTGTGCATCTCGCCAATCTCATATATAATAAGAGTAATCATGAAAAAGCGAGGTACAACAAAATGGCTGATGAATTTGTAAGAGATATTATTACTTTAGACTTGGATGACGGAACTTCTCTCGAGTGTGAAGTCTTAGATTTCCTTGAAGTAGAAGGACAAGAATACATTCTCCTCTACCCAATCAAGGAAGAGGAAGACGGTGAAGTACTCGTCTATCGTTATGATGAAGATGAAGAAGAGAATCCTATGCTTTCCAACATCGAATCTGACGAAGAGTACGAGAAAGTTGCTGAAGCATTCGAAGCTCTGGAGAACGAAATGGATGAAGAATTCTTCGAAGAAGAAGAGTAGCACTTTAAAAGGCAGATGGCTTACACCATCTGCCTTCATTTATCTCTAACATTCTTGCAGTTTTTTCCACAAACTATGCTTCACTTCGTCCTTTGCAAACGATGCCTCTATGGCATTTTCTGTAATCTTCCACAGTTCATCGTCACTGACTCCGTAATTACTTTGCACAAATTCCATTTCTTTCACAATCGTAGAATTACTTACCATACGATTATCTGTATTTAAAGTGACTTTCAATCCTGCATCCAGAAATTCACGGATTGGATAATCTGCCGGATCTTGTACTGCTTTGGTCTGCATATTACTAATTGGGCACATTTCAATCGCAACATTCTGTGCTTTGCAATATGCAATTGCTTCTGCATTTCCTCGAAGTGCAATCCCATGACCGATACGGCTTGCCCCTGCTTTCACAGATTCAATCACATTCTCAACTCTTCCACATTCGCCTGCGTGAAGTGTAAATGGATACTCCATCCGACGCGCTTCTGCAAATAATTCCCGGAAATTTTCCATCGGGAATGCGGCCTCATTTCCAGCTAAATCTAGTGCACACAGTCCCTGACCGAGAAATTCTCGACAATCTTTCATCATCTGCAAGCTCTCTTCGGTTGAGTGATGACGCATCGCACAAGCAATCACATTGTATGGTATCTGACACTCCCGCTCTGCCTCTTCTAATCCAGAAAGAACTGCCTCCATCACTTGCTTACAGTTCAAATGTTCATTGACGGACAAAAGCGGTGCAAATCGAACTTCCACATAGGCAATGTTATCTGATTTTAGATTTAATAGAAAGGCTTTACTTGCTTTTCGCAGTCCTTCGGCAGTCTGCAAATACTGCAGTGGCAAGTCAAACTTCTCCAGATATTCTGCCAGATTCTGACAGTCCTCACTCACCTGAAGTTCTGAGATTGCCACCTGTCGCCCGCTCAATTCGCTCAAACATGTCTGCGTAAGCGAGCCATCCAAATGACAGTGCAAATCTAATTTAGGCATCTGAAGCACACGATTGCTAAGCATAGCGTTCCACCTCATCTTTTGTCACACGGGCATAAACCAATGGCTCATCCGCCGGACGTTCCTTCGCAAATGTCAATGCATTTACATAACGTTTTGCAGCTGCATCAAAAAGTTCTTCTTTTGACGCATAAAGGACAGCAAGGACATCTCCTTTTTCTACATAATCACCGACTTTCTTATGTAAAATGATACCTGCTGAATAATCGATACTGCTTTCCTTGGTCTCGCGGCCTGCACCAAGCATAGACGATGCAATTCCGCAATTTTCTGTATCCATATGTGCAATGTAGCCACTTTCTTCTGACACTACTTCGTAAGAATATGGCGCCTTTTCAAATTTATCTGTATCTCGAATTACACTGACATCTCCGCCCTGGGCTTCTACCATTGCACAGAGGCATTCCAGTGCACTTCCATCTGCGATGGCACCTTGGGCCATCTCGATACATGCTTCAATGCTTCCTTTTCCAGCAAGGTAAAGCATATTACCTGCAAGCTGAAGGCTTACTTCTGTCAAATCTTTTGGACCTTTTCCCTGCAATGTTTCCACCGCTTCAATGACTTCCAGACTATTTCCGATATTATTTCCAAGCGGTATATCCATATCAGTAATCAATGCCACTGTTTTTCTTCCAGCATTTTCTCCAATGCTCACCATCTCTTTTGCAAGGGCAATGGAGTCATCTACCGTTTTCATAAATGCTCCGCTTCCAGTCTTAACATCTAAGACAATTCCATCACTTCCTGCTGCAAGTTTCTTGCTCATGATAGAAATGGCAATCAATGGAATATTGTCCACGGTTGCTGTCACATCGCGCAGTGCGTAGAGTTTCTTATCTGCTGGAGTCAGATTTCCTGACTGACCAATGACACTAAGCCCTGTTTTATTTACGATTTCAAAGAACTTTTCCTGCGGAAGGGCTGTCTGGAATCCTGGAATTGCTTCCAACTTGTCAACCGTTCCACCTGTATGTCCAAGTCCTCTTCCGGACATTTTCGCAACTTTCGCGCCACATGCGGCCACGATTGGCGCAATGATCAGAGTAGTCTTATCTCCAACTCCTCCTGTAGAGTGCTTATCCACCTTGATTCCCTCAATCGCAGATAAATCCACCATATCTCCAGAATGAGCGACTGCTCTTGTCATTTCTACTGTTTCTTCCTCCGTCATACCCTGGAAAAATACAGCCATAAGAAATGCCGACATCTGGTAATCTGGAATATTTCCAGCCACATACTCACTAATCATATAATGGATTTCCTCTTTGTTCAGGCTTCCTCCATTACGCTTTTTCATAATTAAATCATACATTCTCATATTTGCTTTCCTCCTAAATTAACACGATTCCAAATTACTTGGTGAAAATGCATAAGGCATCAAATCCTTTAAAAGCACTTCGATACACGAATTTTCTCCATCCACCATAACAATTTTAAAGGTTTCTGGATTGCAAAATTCCATCATAACCTGACGACAAACGCCACATGGGGCACACAGAGTATCTGGCTCTTTCCCTTCCACTGCTCCCACAACAGCAATTTTCTCAAACTCTCTTTCTCCCTCGTAGACAGCTTTAAAAAATGCCGTTCTCTCCGCACAATTTGTCGGTGTGTAACCTGCATTTTCAATGTTACAGCCTTGATAAATCTTACCACTTTTTGTAAGTAAAGCAGCACCCACCTTAAAATGTGAATACGGTGCATATGCGCGTTCCCGCGCCTTTTTTGCCTCTAAGATCAGTTCCTCATTTTTCATCAATTCTATTTGCTCCTTTAAACAAAATTTATTCATCTAGCACATATGAAGCCCTATTATTTTGTCAGATATGCAAAAATATTTGCAAACATTTTGTTGTAGTATTCCCAGTTACAGAATTCTGGTGGTGCCCAGTGTGGCGCGCAGTCTGTTGTAAATACCCCTGATTTTCCCTTTCCATAGTTTCCAAACACAATAAATGGATCGCCGCAGATTGTTGCCACTACATCTGTGCCTTCTTTTACGATTGTCTTATTATATCCAAGTACATTTGGCCATTCCACTGGAAGTCCATTCATAATTTCGTGCTCTTTGTTCACGATCACAGGAATGACACCTTCACAATGTTCCATGCGGTCATCAAGTGTGAGTACTTCTACTGGAAGAACGTCCTGCACAGCTGTGTCATGCCATTTCCCTTTTCCGTCAATTCCGGCAAATGTCATGTAACCGCCCACCATGAGAAGTGATCCACCTTCTAAGACATAGTCTCTGAGGAGATTGCATCGATTTGGTTTTTTCACACTTTTATTGAATGTTTCCGTTGGCAGAAGCAATGTGTTCGCCCCGATATCAGACAACACGATGCATGCGTATTCCTGCAGCTCTTCTAATGTAAATGGGAATCCATCCATCGCCTCGTGATTTGGCATAAATACGAACTCATATCCTGCCTCCTTGATGGCTTTTTCAATCCATTCTTTTCCTGTCTCATATACAGAAGTGTAGAATGTATCGAATCCTTTCACATGTGTTGTAAAACTCATCCACGATTCACCGACTAACAATATTTTCTTGCTCATTTTGTGTTTTCTCCTAATCTTTCTTAAAATTTTGCCTGTCCCCATTCAAGAATCAACTGTGCATAATATAAAATTGCTTCATAATATTCTTCAATTTCAACGTATTCATTAACCGAATGGCACTGTTCCTCGCGCCCTGGTCCATACTGCAGGACCTGTGCTCCTGCAATATTTTTCCAAATTCTTGCATCACACCCGGACGACGCTCCTTCTACTTTGGCTTTCCGTCCCATCGCGCTTAAAAAGGCTGACTGTGCCACTTTGATAAACGGTGCTTCTGCATCTTGTTCAAATGCGCCTCCGCTTTGGTACATCGTAATCTTCGGCATATGTTCCCGCATCCATGGATCCGACTTTGCAATATCATTGACTACCGAAGTAAATTCTTCGTAAACCTTTGCGTAACAACTTTGAGGCAGGTAATGAATACAAGTCTCGAAATAACATTTCCCCGCAACAGTGGAACCGGCCGTACCTCCATGAATAGTTCCCACATTCAGGCTCGGCGCTGGCAAAAGAGGATGTTTATAATTCAAAAGCCAACTGTGCTCTAATTCTTCTAATCCATGTATGACTTTGATTGCCTTCTCAATCGCAGACACGCCCAGTCGTTTTTCTCCTGAATGATTCGCCTTTCCTTCAAATTCTACTTTAAAAAATACGAATCCCATATGTGCAATCAGCAGACCGCCATCTGTCGGTTCACACACAACAACCGCATCTGCCTTCTGTCCATTCATAGCAGCCTGCATAGAACCATTTCCGCCGCCTTCTTCGTCGCAGACAGACACAATCTTGACATCACATGGAATCTTAATGCCCGCATCCTGCAGAAGCTTAACCCCCATGGCACTTGCCATCAATCCTGCTTTCATGTCAGCTGCCCCAAGTCCGTAAAGTTTTCCATCTTTCACGGTCGGTGTGTGCGGTGGAAACATCCACTCTGCTTCATCCCCAGGCGGCATCGTATCTATATGTCCGTTGAACATCAAGCTTCTAGAAGAATCTTCCCCCTTAAATGTTGTGTACAAATTATATCTGTCATCGTAGTTATGTCCTAGATTTCCTTCACCATATTCTTCAAAACATCTTTGAATCACAGCTTCCGACATCTGATCTCTTACAATCTCCGTCGCGCCCATGTTCTGAAAAATCATTTCCATATATTCTTGACCCGCTTTTTCTCTTCCGCCTGCAATTCCGTGTCCCAAATCCTGTGTATCTCTAGCTACAAGTTCCTTCAAGCAATCAAGATATTCCTCCTTGTGCGCTTCTAACGTTGTTTTTAACAATTCAACCATAATTTCTTCATTCCCCTAAAAGACATATCGGTGACCGAAGTTTCCTCCAGCCACCGACCTTACTGTGCCATATGATTTCTTATATTTTATTGAGTTACCAAGGAACTCTTTCTCTTCTTTTCTGCTGACAATTTTGTAGCCATAGAAATTGCAAGAATTGCAATTGTTACAACATAAGGCATCAAGAGAACTAACTGACTTGGCACACCATATGCCTGAAGTCTTGCTCCTACCGAATCCGCGAAACCAAACACCAAACATCCAAGTGCTGTAAATACTGGATGTGCGCCACCAAAGTACATAGCTGCAACACCCATGAAACCTCTAGAGCTTGTCATGTTTTCCACGAACATCGTTGAATATCCAAGTGAAAGATGTGCTCCTGCAAGTCCTCCAACAAGACCAGAAATTGCAATTGCCTGATACTTCATTGCATTTACATTGATACCTGCTGTCTGCGCAGCCATCGGCATACGTCCTACTGCACGAAGTCTCAGTCCCCACACAGTCTTGTAGAACACAAACCAAAGAACAATAATAAGGATGATAACAAACCACTCTGTAATATACCAATTGTTAAAGATTTCTCCGATTACAGGAATATTATCTAATCCTGGAATACTAACTTTCGGAATAGACTTAATCTCTGGGCTCATGAATGTACCACTTTGTCCAAGCCATGCATTCAACAAGAATTTGGTAATTGCAAGGGCAAACATATTAATACCCATACCGATTGCACAAATATCTGATTTGAATTTAATATTACCTACTGCCATTACCATTGCAATCGCAAGACCAGAAACCATAGCTACGATAACACCAAGTACCCAGCTTCCTGTAAGGTAACTTACTGCAACTGCCATAAATGCTCCGACCAACATGATACCTTCTGTACCGATGTTCAAAATATCCGCCTGCTGTGTGATTGCGGCACAAAGTGCTGCATAAATAATAGGTGTAGCAGAGCGAAATGTCGCATAAATCAACGACGCATTAAAAATTTTATCAAATTCCATATCTCTGCCTCCCTTCTATGCTTTCTTATCATCAGATTTTTTCTTATTCTTTCTGATGTTACCGATCAGTTCCATACATGCAAAGATAATGAATACTGCCGTAATTGTATCTACTAGTGACTTTGGAACGCTAGTTGCCTGCTGCATACCCATTGCACCAGATTTTAACACTGCAATGAAGAATGCGATTGCTGGAGCTGTAACGATATTATTCTTCGCGATAAGAGCTGCCAGCATACCATTGTTTCCAAGTCCAGATGCGAAGTTGTTCAAGAAATATCCATGAACACCAAGAACTTCAATTGTTCCTGCGATACCGCCAAGCGCACCTGAAATCATCATTGCTTTGATAAATGTATGTTTTGGATTGATACCTGCATACTCTGCGTTGGCTGGATTCGTTCCAACCATACGAATCTTCATTCCCAAAGATGTCTTATTCAATACAAAAATAATGAACAGTGTAACAATAATTGCTATAAAAATACCCACGTTCAATGAACTTGGCTTCATAATCTGTGGCAATGTAACTGTTACTGGGTCTGACTGCGCATTCGCTGCCCCCGCACTCATTGGTCCACTTACCAAGTAGTTGGTAATATAAAGAGCTACCGAGTTCATCAAAATTGTTGTACATACTTCAGATACATTATAGTACATTCTAAGTGCCGCTGGAATCCATGCCCACAATGCAGCTACAACGATCGCACCTGCAAAACATGCAATCAAAAGGATTGGTTTTGGAAGGAATGTCCAGTTAATACCAATATATGCTGCTACAATTCCACCAAGAAGTACTTCTCCTTCAACACCAACGTTGAACGCGCCTGCCTTAGCCGCAATAATGAACGCTGTTGTTGTCAAAAGTAATGGTGTGAAACTTGCAAGCGTTGTCCCTAATTTTAACTTTCCTTTAAATGCACCTTCCAGCAAAGCCTGGTATGCCACGATAGGATTCTCTCCCATGCATAAAATAATGATGGTTCCAACAAGGAGTGCCAAAACTAATGGAAGAAGAACATTCGCAACACTTTTGAAATCAATTTTTTTATTCTTCATGCTGTTCTCCTTTCTCTTCCGCATTATGACCACCCATCATCAGAAGACCAATGCTTTCTTCATCCGCTTCATCAGCATTCATTCGTCCAGTAATCTTACCTTCATGCATTACAATGATTCGATCTGACAATGACATAATTTCTTCCAATTCTGCTGAAACTAGTAAAACTCCAAGTCCATCTTCTTTTACCTCTTGAAGAATCGTTCGAATCGATTCAATCGCACCGATATCTACTCCTCGAGTTGGCTGTGAAGCAATCAACAATTTACCGCCAAGATTAACTTCTCTGGCAACAACTACTTTCTGTGCATTTCCACCTGAAAGAGATGAAGTTGGCAGTTTTCCATCCGCCGGTCTGATATCAAATTTCTTAATCATCTTTTCAGCGCGTTCTGTGATAGCCGCTGAATTGATGATTCCGCTCTTCTTAACCGGTGCCTGGTCAAGTTCCACTTCTACCAGGTTTTCCCCGATTGTAAATACGCGGTTCAATCCTCTTGTGTTACGATCTTCCGGAATATGTGTAAGACCTGCTTCACGAATCTTCTTCACTGTCTTATTTGTAATGTCCACGCCGTCAAGAATAACGTTTCCTTTTTCCACCTTACGAAGTCCTGCGATTGCTTCGATAAGCTCACTTTGTCCATTGCCATCGATACCTGCAATTCCCAAGATTTCTCCCGCTTTTACATCAAAAGAGATTCCTCTGATTTTACTGATTTCCTTTTCACCAGAAGTCCACACATCCTTCACTTCAAGGACAGGCTTTCCTTGGTGAGCAGATTTCTTTTCAATATTAAGGAAAACTTCACGTCCGATCATCATTTTCGTAAGTTCTGTTGGAGAAGTTTCAGTCTTATTCACAGTTCCAGTATACTGACCCTGACGCATACATGAAATTCTATCACTAATTTCCATAACTTCATTCAGCTTATGTGAAATAAATACGATAGACTTTCCATCTTTTCTAAGATTATTCAGAATTTCAAAAAGTCTCTTTGTTTCCTGAGGAGTAAGTACCGCTGTTGGTTCATCCAGAATAATAATCTCCGCACCTCTGGCCAAAATCTTAATGATTTCCACACGCTGTGCCTCTCCTACTGAAATCTGGGAAATCTTCTTATCGAGCTGAACATCCATATGATACTGGTCTATGTAATGCTGTGCCATCTTTCTGGCTGCATCAAAATCGATCGTAAGTCCTTTCTTTGGCTCAAATCCAAGAATAATATTTTCCAATACTGTGAGCTCATTTACAAGCATGAACTCCTGATGCACCATTCCAACCCCAGCTTCGATTGCTGTCTTTGGTGTGATGCTTTCATATGCTTTGCCGCCAATCTTTACTTCGCCTGCATCGAACGGATACATTCCATAAAGTAATTTCATCATTGTGGATTTTCCTGCTCCGTTCTCTCCAATCAGGGAATGGATCTCCCCTTTTACCAAGGTGAACTGACCATCTTTTACGGCATGCACATTCCCAAAGGATTTCTTAATATCCCTCATTTCTACGACATAATTCGTATTCAACATACCACCTACTTTCTATACCTTCTATATAGTATATATGATAAAAGGAGAGATTGGATAATATTGTGATTCTCATATCCAAACTCTCCTTTTCACCATTCAATCATAAAATATCATTCCATCGAACTATTTCTGTGGGCCAAATCCTTCATAGTTTTCTACTACGATTTCGCCAGAAATGATTTTCTGTTCGATTTCCTCAATCTGTTCTAAGATTTCTTCTGGGAACTGATCTCCAAGTGCATCTTTAATTACAGAGAAGTCTGTCAAGCTAACACCCTCACCTGCAACATCGAGGTAAGAAATTGTTCCGCCTTCAAATGTTCCGTTAACAACAGAAGCGATGATACCATAACAAGCTGTATCTACACGTTTTACCATAGATGTCAGAATATGTCCTGGCTGATCGTTGTCCTGATTAAGGTCTACGCCAATTGCATACTTTCCTGCTTCTTTTGCTGCTTCAAGGATTCCAGGGCCTGTTCCAGATGCAACGTTCATAACAATATCTGCACCCTGTTCATACTGAGCAAGTGTAAGTTCTTTTCCCTTCAATGGGTCATTCCATGTTCCAGCAAATGCCTGAAGTACTTTGATGTTTGGATTGATGTACTTAGCACCCTGTTCATATCCAACATAGAAGTCCTGAAGCACTGGAATATCCATTCCACCTACCCATCCGATTACAGCTTCATCATTCACGCCTTCAATCTCTGAATGTTCTGTGAAAAGAGCTGCTGCTGCACCAGCAAGGAATGATCCCTGGTTCTGTGCAAAGCTTACAGAAACGACATTGTCACCCTCAACAGTTGTATCGATGATAGCAAACTTTGTATCTGGATACATCGGTGCATATTCTTTCAAGTATTCTTCAAAGTTTGATGAAGAGCAGATAACCAAATCATATCCGTCTTCACAAGCAGAAAGAAGGTTCGCTTTCCATTCTTCTGCAGTTGTTCCTTCGAGGTTCTTAAGTTCAATTCCGAATTCAGCTTCGGCTTTCTTAGATCCGATGTTACATGAATCATTGTAAGATTTGTCTCCAAGATTTCCTGAATAAACCACACAAACGCTTACTTTGTCTTCTCCACCATCGTCCTTTGCCTCTCCATCTCCGCCACCACAGGCTACGAGAGAAAGAGTCATGCCTGCTACGAGTAACAAGCTTAAAAGTTTCTTTTTCATGTGAATCTCCTCCTTAAAAACGTTGTCCCTCTTCTCGACGCAGGGACTTAGTCATACCTTAATTATAATTGGTTCTTTTGCATATGTCAACGAAAAATAGGACAGCCCTTTTGGGCATATTTACAAATATCAAGATTCTCCACTATTTTTGTCAGAATTTCCCACCGCCACCGCCGTGGCTTCTTCCTGACGAGCCTACATGCACACTGCTTCCACCTCTTTTTCCGCCTTCTGCACTTGGCTCCGGAAGTCGCTCTCGATCTGTATGTACATATAAGAAGCGGTCCT
>CAZYCT010000042.1:0-17542 GCA_964646135.1 uncultured Coprococcus sp.
TACATGTACAGTGCGAGAAAATGCGAATAAGAGAGTGTATGGACGTTTAGGACAGCTTCACCATGTTAAGAAGGAAAGACCACATATGTTTATCGGATTATGTGGCTGTATGATGCAAGAACCAGAAGTAGTAGA
This sequence comes from uncultured Coprococcus sp., assembly GCA_964646135.1. Classification (GTDB taxonomy): domain Bacteria; phylum Bacillota; class Clostridia; order Lachnospirales; family Lachnospiraceae; genus Allocoprococcus. The sequence goes on from CAZYCT010000042.1 coordinate 136, forward strand.
AAAATTAAAGAAGAGCTATCGCTTTGTTGATATCATTTTTGGAACCCATAATATCTACAAATTTGCAGAGCTGATTGCAACACGCTTTGAATCAGATCGTATGGTTATCGATATATGGCAGGATACAGATAAGATTGTTGAGGACCTTCCAAGTGAACGAAAGTTTCCATTCAAGTCAGGGGTTAACATTATGTTTGGGTGCAATAACTTCTGCAGCTATTGTATTGTTCCATATGTACGAGGTCGTGAGCGAAGCCGTAATCCGAAGGATATTATTCGTGAAATTGAAAAATTAGTAGCGGATGGTGTTGTAGAGGTTATGCTGCTAGGACAGAATGTCAATTCTTATGGAAAAACGCTTGAAAATCCGATGACATTTGCTGAATTATTGAAAGAAGTTGAGAAGATAGAAGGGCTTGAACGAATTCGTTTCATGACATCGCATCCAAAAGATTTGTCGGACGAATTGATTGAAGTGATGAAATATTCGAAAAAAATCTGCAAACATCTCCATCTTCCGGTACAGTCTGGAAGTACTGAAATCTTAAAAAAGATGAACCGTAGATATACAAAAGAGCAGTACCTAGAGCTGGTGAATAAGATTCGTGCAGCAGTTCCAGATATTTCATTGACAACAGATATCATTGTAGGTTTTCCAGGAGAAACGGAAGAAGATTTTCTTGAAACAATGGATATTGTCAAAAAAGTAAGATATGACAGTGCGTTTACATTTATTTATTCCAAACGAACAGGTACTCCAGCTGCTGTGATGGAGAATCAGGTTCCTGACGATGTAGTAAAAGATAGATTTGATCGTCTGTTGAAAGAAGTACAGGAAATATCAGCAGAAGTTTGTTCGGTGCATGAAGGAACTGTTCAGTCTGTACTGGTAGAAAGCATAAATGATCATGATCCATCGCTTGTAACTGGAAGAATGAGCAATAATCTTTTGGTTCATTTTCCAGGAACTGACGAATTGATTGGTAAGATTGTAGATGTGCATTTGGACGAAGCAAAAGGCTTCTATTATATGGGAAATATGGTTTAAAATCATGAAAGATGCTCACACTATGTGAAAGGTTAACATAGTGAGGGCATTTTTTATGGTAATGAAAAAAATATCTAAGAAAGTCAGTGAAGGTATGTTTTTTTGGACTTTGGGTGGCTGTCTTTATTATGGAATAGAAATGTTATTTCGTAGTTTCTCACATTGGAGTATGTTTTGTGTGGGTGGTCTGGTATTTTGTTTTTGTGTTTTTCAGGGTGTACAGATGCAGTGGAAAGAAGCACTTTGGATTCAAGTGTTAAGAGCAATGTTATTTACAGTATCGTTGGAATTTATGACTGGAATTATTTTTAACAAGTGGCTGCATAGAGAAATATGGGATTATTCGGATCAACCTTTGCAACTTTGGGGGCAGATATGTGTACCTTTTACGATATTATTTTCTGGACTTTTGGTTATCGCGATTTTATTAGGTGGTTATTTGTCTAATTTGCTGTACAAAGAAGAAAAACCAGATTTTTTTGTTTTGTGAAGTGATTAAGATGTGTTATAATTAAGTGTTAGAGAAATACAAAAGAAACGGAGAAGAACTATGGCAGAATTAACTCCAATGATGCAGCAATATATGAAAACAAAAGAAGAATATCCAGGATGTATTCTTTTTTATAGACTAGGCGATTTCTACGAAATGTTCTTTGATGATGCGATTACAGTGTCCCGTGAATTGGAGATTACTTTGACTGGAAAGCAATGTGGTTTAGAAGAACGGGCGCCTATGTGTGGTGTCCCTTATCATGCGGTAGACGGTTATTTGAATCGCTTAGTGTCAAAGGGATATAAGGTTGCAATCTGTGAACAGGTGGAGGATCCAAAGCAGGCAAAAGGTATCGTAAAACGAGAAGTAATTCGCGTGGTGACACCCGGCACAAACCTGGATACACAGGCTTTGGATGAATCAAAGAATAATTATATCATGTGTATTGTCTATGCAGGAGAAAATTATGGACTGTCAATTGCAGATGTGACCACTGGGGAGTACATGGTAACTGAACTGGATCAATCTGCAAAATTATTGGATGAAATTCAGAGATTTATGCCGTCGGAAATAATATGCAATGAATCTTTGTATGTCAGCGGCGTGAGTTTGGATGATTTAAAAGATCGTTTGGGAATTGTAATTTATTCTTTGGATGCCTGGTATTTTGATGATGTTTTATGCAGAAGAACGCTGCAAGAACATTTCCATGTAAACTCATTGGATGGATTAGGACTTTCGGATTATGACAGTGGGGTTATTTCGGCAGGAGCATTGCTGAAATATCTGGAGGAAACGCAAAAAACATCGCTGAGCCATTTAAGTAAACTTACAAAATATACAACTGGAAATTATATGGTTCTAGATAGTTCAACTAGACGCAATCTGGAACTGACAGAGACACTGCGAGAAAAACAAAAACGGGGATCGCTTTTATGGGTGCTTGATAAGACGAAAACTTCCATGGGGGCACGTATGCTTCGCAAATTTGTAGAACAGCCATTGATTGACAAAAGTGAAGTACTTCGTCGTTTGGACGCTGTAGAAGAGCTGAAAAATAATGCGATTAATCGAGAAGAAATTAGAGAATATTTAGGACCAGTGTACGATTTAGAGAGAATTGGTGGGAAGATTACATATCAATCAGCAAATCCGAGAGATTTGATTGCGTTTCAAGTATCCCTTTCTATGCTTCCGCCAATCAAGTGCCTGCTAGAGGAAATGACTTCAGACTACCTACAAGAAATCTACAAAGAGTTAGATACAATGGAGGATCTTTGTCAGTTAGTGCAAAGTGCAATTATGGAAGAACCACCTATTGCTATGAAAGAAGGAGGCATCATCAAAGAAGGGTACAATGAAGATGTGGACCGTCTGCGCAGGGCAAAATCAGAAGGCAAAGACTGGCTCATTAATCTAGAAACTACAGAACGTGAAAAGACAGGTATCAAGAATTTAAAGATTCGATATAACAAAGTCTTTGGATATTATCTTGAAGTAACCAATTCATTTAAAAATATGGTTCCGGATTACTATATCCGCAAACAGACTTTGGCGAATGCGGAACGCTATATTATTCCAGAGTTAAAAGATTTGGAGGATACAATTCTCGGGGCTGAGGATAAGCTATATGCCTTGGAGTATGAGTTGTATTCGGAAATACGAAATAAAATTGCAACAGAGATTATGAGAATTCAGCAGACTGCCAATGCGATTTCTAAGTTAGATGTGATTGCATCTCTGGCAGTAGTTGCGGAAAAGAACAATTATGTCCGCCCGAAGATAAACGAAAAAGGTGTGATTGATATCAAAGAGGGACGTCATCCAGTTGTAGAAAAAATGATTCCAAATGATTTGTTTATTTCGAATGATACATATCTTGATGATAAGAAAAATAGGATATCGATCATCACTGGACCTAATATGGCTGGAAAGTCTACTTATATGCGTCAGGTTGCACAGATTGTATTGATGGCGCAGATCGGTTCTTTTGTTCCGGCATCGTCTGCTAATATCGGAATGGTGGATCGTATTTTTACAAGAGTTGGAGCGTCGGATGATCTGGCTTCTGGTCAAAGTACATTCATGGTTGAGATGAATGAAGTCGCAAATATTTTACGAAATGCGACAAACAAAAGCCTCTTGATATTGGATGAAATCGGTCGTGGAACGAGCACATTTGATGGACTTAGTATTGCGTGGGCTGTTGTAGAACATATTAGTAATAGCAAGCTTTTGGGAGCGAAGACACTTTTTGCTACACATTATCATGAGCTAACAGAATTGGAAGGAAAAATTGATAATGTAAATAATTATTGTATAGCAGTTAAGGAAAAAGGTGATGATATTGTTTTCTTACGCAAGATTGTAAAAGGTGGTGCGGATAAAAGCTATGGTATTCAAGTAGCGAAACTTGCCGGTGTTCCGGAATCGGTTATCCAACGTGCAAAGGAAATCGTACAAGAGTTAATTGACACGGATATTGCAGGACGCGTGAGAGATATTGCTGTGCAGGGGACGGAGACAAAGAAGAAACGCGTGAAGATGTTAGATGAAGTGGACCGTGCACAGATGTCACTTTTTGATACAGTAAAAGATGATGATGTATTAGAAGAACTCCGAGAATTGGATATCAGCAATATGACACCTATGGATGCCATGAATTGCTTATATAAGTTGCAAAATAAATTAAAAAACAGATGGTAAAAGAGGATAATGTATGCCGCATATTGAATTATTAGATCAAATTACAATTGATAAAATCGCTGCGGGCGAAGTTGTAGAACGTCCAGCTTCTGTGGTAAAAGAATTGGTTGAAAATGCAATTGACGCAGGTGCGACAGCAGTTGTTGTGGAAATAGAAGATGGCGGAATTGCATTGATACGTATCAGTGATAATGGCTGTGGAATCGATCAAAAGGAAGTAAAAAGTGCTTTTTTGCGCCATTCTACGAGCAAAATTAAAAGTGCAGATGACTTGAATAAGATTTCATCTTTAGGGTTTCGAGGAGAGGCGTTATCGAGTATTTCAGCAGTAGCGCAAGTAGAGATGATTACCAAAACTCGCGAAGAAATATTTGGTACCAGATATCGTATTGAAGGTGGCAAGGAATGTGGAATAGAAGAAATTGGTGCACCAAATGGAACAAGTTTCTTCGTACGACAGTTGTTTTATAATACACCTGCAAGAAGAAAATTTTTGAAGACACCAATGACCGAAGCAAGCCATGTGGGAGAATTATTGACAAGACTTGCATTGTCTCATCCAGAAATATCCATTCAGTTTTTGAACAATAAGCAATCGAAATTACATACATCAGGAAACGGTAATTTAAAGGATGTGATTTATCACATTTACGGAAGAGATGTTGCTAACAATTTAATTGAATTAGATTTTCAGAAAAATGGAATCGGAATGAAGGGATATCTTGGAAAGCCAGCTATTTCTAGAGGAAATCGTAATTATGAAAATTATTTTGTAAATGGTCGTTATGTCAAGAGTAAAATTGTATCCAAAGCAATTGAAGATGCGTACCATGATTATACAATGCAGCATAAGTATCCATTTGTTGTATTTCATCTTACGATAGATCAAGAGAAAATCGATGTTAATGTACATCCGACAAAGATGGAGCTTCGTTTTAGTAATCAGCAGGAAATATATAATTTGGTTTATGAAGCGGTGCGAGAAACATTAAAAGAAAAACCTCTCATACCAGAAGTGAGTGTTCCAGAGCCGAAGAATATAACATCAAAACCAGCGGAGCAGGAAGAAAAAGTAGCTATTATAGTGCGCGAAGAAAAGGCTGTCTATGGAAAAGAGACCGAAAAAACGCAAGAAACAGCGAAAACAGAAGAAGAGAAACGACTTGATTATTTTATGGGGAAGATGAGAGAGAGGGTAGCTTCTTATCATAATCAGAATTCTCAAGCTGAAGTAAGAAGCAGAGAAGAAATTTCACCGAAAGCCATTTCCACTGAAAAATTAAAGCAAGCAGTTATAAACAAAAAAGAACACGAAAAAACAGAGCAAAATCTCCAAAAAGAAGAGTGCACTCCACAAAAGTGGGATAAAAAAGAAGAGCACACTCTGGAAAAAGCGGAACAAATATCACTTTTTGATGAAAAAATGATCAAAAAAGATATTCGACAAGAATATAAAATTGTTGGACAAGTATTTGAAACTTACTGGTTGGTTGAATTTAGGGAAAATTTGTATATCATCGACCAGCATGCCGCGCACGAACGCGTATTGTACGAACGCACAATAAACGGAATGAAAAACAGAGAATATACTTCTCAGTATCTGAGCCCACCAATCGTACTTACACTTTCAATGCAAGAAGCAGATATTTTAGAAACTTATAAAGATAAATTCACTTCAATAGGCTTTGAAATTGAACCATTTGGAGGAGATGAGTATTCGGTTCGAGCAGTGCCGGATAATCTTTTTACTATTGCAAAAAAAGAGCTTTTATTAGAAATGATTGATAGTTTAGCAGATGGCTTGCACTCAAATATGGAAACGACTTTAATCGATGAAAAAATAGCTTCCATGTCGTGTAAAGCAGCTGTAAAGGGTAATTCGAAATTGTCTTTTGCGGAAATGGATAGTTTAATTGGGGAACTTCTTACACTTGAAAATCCCTACCATTGTCCACATGGAAGACCAACTATCATATCCATGACGAAACGAGAGTTGGAAAAGAAATTTAAACGTATTGTATAAGGAGTGAGGAATGGAAAAAAGACCACTTATTATTTTGACAGGTCCTACGGCAGTGGGAAAGACAAAAGCATCGATTGGACTTGCAAAAGCGATTGGCGGTGAGATAATCTCTGCTGATTCTATGCAGGTTTATAAAAGAATGGATATTGGATCTGCAAAAATATCGCAGGAAGAGATGGGAGGAATTCCACACTATTTAATCGATGTATTAGAGCCTTGGGAAGAATTCCATGTAGCAAAATTTCAAACGATGGCAAAAGAAGCTTTGGAAAAAATCTACACAAATGGTCACATTCCAATTGTAGTAGGAGGAACTGGATTTTATATACAGGCGCTCTTGTATGATATTGATTTTTCAGAAGAAGAAGACACTTCCATACGAGAAGAATTGGAAGAATTTGCACAGGTTCATGGTGCAACAAAGCTCCATGAACGGTTGAGAGAAATTGATCCTAAATCAGCAGATGTAATCCATGAGAATAATGTAAAACGAGTGATTCGGGCAATTGAATTTTATCATCAGACCGGTCAGCTTATGTCGGAACACAATGAAACAGAACGCCAGAAAGAATCGCCGTATGAATTTGCATATTTTGTTTTGCAGGATGAAAGAAAACACTTGTATGATCGAATTGAGAAGCGAATAGATGGTATGCTAGATGATGGACTTCTAGAAGAAGTCGAAAAGCTTCGAAATGAAGGATGCACGAAAGAGATGGTTTCAATGCAAGGACTAGGATATAAAGAAATTCTAGATTATCTTGATGGGAATTGTACATTGGAGGAAGCTATTTATATTTTAAAAAGAGATACGCGTCATTTTGCCAAGCGGCAGATTACCTGGTTTAAAAGAGAACGAGATGTCTGTTGGATAGAAAAAAATGCATTTGACTATGATGAGGAAAAGATTTTACAGGAAATGTTGAGAATACTAAAGGATAAGGAGATTATATAATTATGGATTTGTTTGCACAGAAAACTGCAGCACTTTATAAGGAGATGGGAATTTCAGAAGAGGTATACCGATTTGGCTCTGACGTTTTAGAGGGACTGAAGGGACGATTTGAGGAAATAGATAAAATGGCTGAATATAATCAGTTGAAGGTAGTGAATGCAATGCAGAAAGCAAGAGTTGGAGCAGAATGTTTTAATTACGCTTCTGGGTATGGTTACAACGACTACGGAAGAGATACGTTAGAAGAAGTGTATGCAAATGTATTTCACACAGAAGATGCACTTGTGCGCCCTCAGATTACTTGTGGGACGCATGCACTTGCGTTAACTCTTTCGGCGAATCTCCGCCCAGGTGATGAGCTGATTTCAATCGCCGGAAAACCTTACGATACATTGGAAGAAGTTATTGGAATCCGAGAATCTATGGGGTCTCTTGCCGAATATGGTGTGACTTATCAGCAAGTAGATCTTCTCCCAGATGGCAGTTTTGATTTTCCGTCCATTGAAAAAGTTATTTCGGCGAAAACAAAAATGATCACAATCCAAAGGTCAAAGGGCTATCAGACTCGTCCTAGTTTTTCGGTTGATCAAATTGGAGAGGCTATTGCGTTTGTGAAGAAGATTAAGCCAGAAGTTATTGTTATGGTCGACAATTGTTATGGTGAATTTGTAGAAGAAAAAGAACCAAGTGATGTAGGAGCCGATTTGGTTGTGGGTTCATTGATCAAAAATCCAGGCGGCGGATTGGCACCAATTGGTGGATATGTGGTCGGTCGCAAAGATTTGATTGCACAATGTGCGTGCCGTCTTACATCTCCTGGCCTTGGAAAAGAGGTTGGGGCGTCTCTTGGTGTTATGCAGTCTTTTTATCAAGGATTCTTCCTCGCACCAACGGTTGTGGCGGGTGCTTTAAAAGGAGCAATTTTTGCGGCTAATATTTATGAAAAATTAGGTTTTTCTGTAGTTCCAAATGGAAGTGAAAGTCGTCATGATATTATTCAGGCAGTGACATTTGGAACACCGGAAGGTGTGATCGCGTTTTGTGAAGGGATTCAGGCGGCTGCACCTGTGGATAGTTATGCAACACCAGTTCCAGGAGATATGCCAGGATACGACAGTCAAGTGATTATGGCAGCTGGAGCATTTGTGCAGGGTTCTTCCATTGAATTAAGTGCGGACGGTCCGATTAAGCCACCGTATGCAGTGTATTTCCAGGGAGGACTTACTTGGGAACATGCGAAATTAGGTATTTTGATGTCACTGCAGAAGGTATATGAAGCGGGTATTGTAAAGGAGCTTTAATCGATGAAAAAGAAAGTCTTTGTTGTTGGGGCAGGTCCTGCCGGAATGATGGCAGCAATTACTGCTGCCAGAGAGGGCGCGAATGTCACACTTTTGGAACACAATGACAGAGTTGGAAAAAAGATTTTGTCCACTGGAAATGGACGCTGTAATTTTACAAATATGAATCAAGATCCGATGCATTATCGGAGTGACAATGAAGGGTTTGCCTGGGCTGCAATCAAAGCATTTCCAGTAGAGGCGACGGTTGCTTTTTTTGAGGAACTTGGAATTTATGCACGTAATAAAAATGGTGGTTTATATCCATACTCTGAACAAGCTGCTGCAATACTGGATGTTTTGCGTATGGAATTGGAACACTGCAAAATACAGGTGATTACAGGTGAACATATTAAAGAGATAAAAAAAAGCAAGAACGGTTTCCAGATTTTAGGACAGCACAGCTACACAGCTGATGCAGTGGTTTTGGCTGCAGGTTCCAAAGCTGCCGCCAAATTAGGAAGTGACGGCAGTGGTTATTTGCTTGCAAAACAAATGGGACATACCGTGGTGCCAGTGGTTCCTGCTCTAGTGCAATTGCGCTGTGCAGAAAAGTTCTATAAAGCATTAGCGGGAGTTCGACTTCAAGGAAAGGTGAGCTTGTATATAGACGGGAACAAAGCAGCAGAAGATATGGGTGAGATTCAGCTTACCGATTATGGAATCTCAGGGATTCCAGTTTTTCAAGTTAGCCGGTTTGCGTCTAGAGCTATCTATGAAAAACGAAAAGTGACAGCAGTTTTGGATTTCATGCCAGATTTTACAGAATTACAATTTCGAAATTTCTTGAAGGAAAGAATGGGCTTAAGACCAGAAAAATGTATGGAAGATTTTTTTACAGGGTTGTTGAATAAGAAAGTTTCGCAAGTAGTATTGAAAATTGGAAAAATTTCAAATGATCGAAAAGCAGGCAGCCTGAATGAGACAGAATTAACTCGAATCGTAAAGACAGTAAAGCAATTTCAGACCGTTGTTATAGGAACCAACCCATTTGAACAGGCGCAGATTTGTGCAGGTGGAATTCAGACAAAAGAAATTAATCCAGACAACATGGAGTCGCGGAAGGTAAGTGGATTCTATTTTGCTGGTGAAATAGTAGATGTGGATGGAATCTGCGGTGGCTACAATCTGCAATGGGCATGGTCAAGCGGTTATCTGGCAGGGAAAGGAGCAGCACATGCTTAGAATCAGTCAATTAAAGCTTAAAATAGACCATTCGGAAGAAGAACTGAAAAATAAAATTTTAAAAATGCTTCAAATTCCTGCAACGGAATTGAAACAGTATTTTATTTGCAAGCAGTCCCTTGATGCAAGACGTAAGCCAGAACTTTTTTATGTGTATACAGTGGAAGTAGAAGTTGCGGATGAAACGAAGGTTTTTCATAAATTGCAAAAGAAAAAGCAAGATAAGAATATAGAGCGCTGTGTAAAAAAAATGTATGAATTTCCAGAGATGGGAATAGAAGGATTATCACAGCGTCCTATTATTGTAGGATGCGGACCAGCTGGTATATTTTGCGCGTATTTTTTGGCAAAATATGGGTATCGCCCTATTGTGATCGAACAGGGGGCACCAGTAGATGAACGTCAGGAAGATGTGGAGAATTTTTGGAAGACAGGAGTGCTAAATCCGAATTCGAATGTGCAATTTGGTGAAGGCGGCGCAGGAACTTTTTCAGATGGAAAGTTGAATACACTTGTAAAGGATCCGAATAACCGGATTCATAAAGTGCTAGAAATTTTTGTGGAACATGGAGCTCCACAGGATATTTTGTATGTAAATAAGCCGCATATTGGAACGGATATTTTGTGTAATGTTATTCGAAATATGAGACAGGCGATTCTAGATTGGGGTGGCGAGGTTCGATTTCATACTAAAATGGAGCGCGTGCTTTTAGATGATAAGAAGAAAAGAATTCAAGGAATTACACTGTATAATGTAAGGTCGAAGGAGCGTTATGACATTGATACAGAACTTTTGATTCTTGCGCCAGGGCACAGTGCAAGGGATACTTTTCAAATGTTATTTGATTTGCAAATTCCTTTAGAAGCCAAATCATTTGCAGTAGGTTTTCGTGCAGAACATTTACAGAGCTTAATGAACGTATCTCAATACGGAACAGAATATCCCGATATCCTTCCAGCGGCCGCCTACAAGGTTACGGCAAAACTCCCGAATGGACGAGGGGTATATTCTTTTTGTATGTGTCCAGGCGGGTATGTGGTTAATGCTTCTTCGGAGGAAGGTAAATTGGCAGTGAATGGTATGAGTTATCATGCGCGTGATAGCCGGAATGCGAACAGTGCGATTATTGTTACAGTGAATCCCGAGGATTACGGAAATGGACATCCTCTTTCAGGAATAGCCTTTCAGCGAGACCTTGAAACGAAAGCGTATAAAGCTGGAAATGGAAAAATTCCAGTTCAAAAATATGGTGATTTTTATCAAGAAGTAACACAAAAAGAAAAAGCAGAAAATCTAAGCATGGAAAATATTCAGCCTTCTATGAAAGGAAGCTATCATTTTACTTCGTTAAAAAATATTTTGCCAAAGGAACTGGAAGATTCCTTGGTGATGGGGATGGAAGAGTTTGAGAAAAAGATTCCTGGATTCGCATCGAAAGATACACTTTTGTCAGCAATTGAAAGTAGAACATCGTCCCCTGTTCGTATTTTACGAAACGAAAAGATGGAGAGTACAGTTCAAGGCTTATACCCTTGTGGGGAAGGTGCAGGATATGCAGGCGGGATTACGTCTGCAGCTGTAGATGGTATAAAGACAGCCGAAGTAATTCGGAAAAAATATAGTCCATTCGACAAAAAATAATTTTTAAGAAAAAAATAATCATGAAAAAGTCTATACACGTTTTTTGAAATATGCTAGAATCTTTCAGTATAGGGGATATGTTTTGTTTGTGAGAATCAAACTCTAATAAGGAAATGAGCTTAAATAATATGAAAAACATGATCGAGGAAGAACGTCCTTACGAGAAATGTGAACGATTTGGTGCAGGGAGTTTGACAGATGTTGAACTTCTTGCAGTATTATTGAGGACTGGTACGAAGGGCGAAAGTGTGCTTGATTTGTCCAGAAAGCTTTTATATCCAGATAGAGGTATACAAAATAATGGGGAAACACATCTACAAAGTTGGACGAAAGAAGAGTTAATGAAAGTACATGGAATTGGAAAGGTGAAAGCCATTCAGATTCTTTGCCTTTGTGAGTTGTCCAAACGTCTGTCCAAGCTTTCTGCCAGATCAGAACTGGATTTTTCCAAACCGGATACAATCGCTGAATATTACATGGAAGATATGCGTCATAGAAATCAGGAGCATATCAAGCTTTTGATGCTCAATGGCAGGCTTCGTTTGCTGAGTGAGAGTGAAATATCAAAAGGGACGATCAACATGTCTGTTATTTCCCCGAGAGAAATATTTTTAGAAGCGCTGCAAAAGGGAGCAGTCTATATTATTGTTCTACACAATCATCCAAGCGGCGATCCAACGCCTAGTCGGGAGGATATCTTAATCACGAAAAGAATTCGAGAATCGGGAAGTATACTTGGAATTGAATTGTTAGATCACATTATCATTGGAGATAATTGTTACGTGAGCTTTGCACAAGAAAATCTTATGAAAGAAGCGTAACGTTGAAAGGATAGAGTAACATGGCACGAAATATTTATGGCCTGGATCTTGGTACATATGAAATAAAGGTCTACGATAAAAAGCAGAATTCAATATGGAAAGAGAAGAATGTGGTCGCTATTGTTGATAATAAAAGTATCATGGCTGTCGGCGATGAAGCATATGAGATGTTTGAACGTGCGCCTGGGAATATTCAAGTAGTTTTTCCTATGAAAGAAGGCGTAATTAGCCGTTTCAATGATATGCAGTACTTATTGGAAAGTATTTTAAAAAATAAGCGCAGACTGGCAAGAGGGGCAGAATATATCATTGCAGTGCCGACAGATGTTACAGAAGTAGAAAAGAGAGCTTTCTACGATCTTGTCATACATTCCTCAGCGAAAGCGAAAGCTGTAAATATTGTAGAGCGTGCATTAGCACAAGCAGTCGGGCTTGGTATTGATGTACGAAATACTCGTGGCATTATGATTGTAGATCTTGGAGCTGAGACAACAGAGATTTCTGTGGTTGCAACGGGAGGTCTTGTACTAAATAAAATGTTAAAAATCGGCGGGGTGACTTTTGATAATGCAATCATGAATTTAGTACGGCGAAACTATGATTTCCTGATAGGACAGACAACAGCCGAGATGCTTCGAAGACGTTTTGGGGTGTTTGGTGGAGACAGTAACTCCTCCATGAAAGTTGCAGGAAGAAATCTTATGACTGGTGTTCCAGCACAGATGGATATTCCAATTAGTGTTGTGCGAGCAGCAATGAGGGATCCCCTCACGGAATGTATTTCAAGTATTAATGTTCTGTTGGAGCGAACACCGCCGGAGGTTGTACGAATGATTCAACAAAATGGAATTTATCTTGTTGGTGGTCTTTCTTATTTGCCGGGGCTTTCCAGATATGTGGAGGAGGCTACGGGTTATAGTGTACATACTGCGAGAAAACCAGATATATGTACAGTAGAAGGACTTAGCAAGATTGTGAATTCAAAAGAACTAAAAAGTCTGAGTTATTCAATGTTAGACAGTAGATATAGGTGGATGAGATAAATGAAGACAAAGAATCAAACATCATTTTCAAGTAAATATTGGCTATTGACTTTGGCGATCATCTGCATTATTTTAATGGGCTTATCTGGTTTTGCTGAGACAAAGAAAGGACCACTTTCCTGGGTGGCTGGATATACGATTGTCCCTATGCAGAAGGGAATCAATACAGCAGGCATGTGGTTAAGTGATGTGACAGATAATTTTTCTACCCTTCAGGAACTGAAGAAGGAAAACCGTGAATTAAAGGAAAAATTGGCAGAAATGACAATTGAAAATAATCAATTAAAACAAAATTCGGCGACACTTGAACGGCTGCAGGAATTGTATAAAATGGATCAAAATACAGCGGATTATCCTAAAATAGGAGCCAATGTTATTGCGAGTGAGAACAGTAATTGGTTTACTAGATTTACGATTGACAAGGGAAGCAATGACGGTATAAAAGTAGATATGAATGTGCTTTCTGGTGCGGGATTAGTAGGAATTGTCACGGAAGTAGGAAAAAATTATTCTGTTGTAAGCTCCATCATCGATGATAAAAATGTCAGTGCTATGATATTGACAACATTTGACAAATGTATTGCCAGTGGCGATCTTGCCCTCATTAATGACGGGGTAATCCAGTTCAAGCAGCTCGAGAATAATGAAAACGAAGTTCCAGTCGGTGAGCAGGTGGTGACGTCAAATATCAGCGACAAATATTTACAAGGGCTTTTGATTGGATATATATCTGAAGTTCGCGTGGACTCGAATAATCTGACTCGTTCGGGCTATATCATTCCAGCTACTGATTTTAAGGATTTGCAAGAAGTATTAGTCATCACTGTGACGAAGGATGACTTAATAAAAAATGAGGATTAATTATGCAGAAATTTAAACGTGTTTCATGCTGCACCATTATCATATTCGTTTGTTTTCTTCTTGAGACAACTATTTTGCGAAAATTGGAACTTGCTTCGGTCATTCCAAACACATTGATTATTGTAACGTCTTCCTTTGGCTTTATGCGTGGCAAAAAGGAAGGGTTGCTTATCGGATTTGCCTGTGGTTTGCTGAAAGATTTGATGGGCGGAGGTATTCTCGGATTTTATGCACTAGTTTATATGTTGATTGGATATGGAAATGGTTTTTTTAAAAGAGTGTTCTATGTGGAAGATATTAAACTTCCGTTGGCACTTATTGCAGGAAGTGAGCTTTCATACAGCCTAATTATTTATGTGTGCTTATTTGTATTAAAAAGTGACTTCAATTTTGGAACTTATTTAAAGCTTATTATCTTACCGGAACTGGTGTATACGATTTTAATTACAATTATTTTATATCAAGTGATTCTTCAAATAAATCGTGCATTGGAAGAAGAAGAAAAAAGGAGTGCAAGTAAATTTGTATAATTTATTGGAGCGATTCAAAGAGTGGATTGTAGGAGTATTTAAATCAAGAGAATTTGTTCTTGGTGTAGTTTTTTGCATTCTGTCTGCTGTTTTAATTCAAAGAGTATTTATTCTACAGATTGTAAATGGACAGGAATACTTGGAAGATTACACACTAAAGATTCAAAAGACAAAAGAAGTACAGGGAACCCGAGGTCGCATTCTTGACAGGAATGGAGTCGTTCTTGCTGATAATAAACTCGCATATGCAGTCACCATCGAGGACAATGGTGATTATGAAGATTTGCTAGAAAAAAATACGATTATCAACGAGACAATCCAAAAAGTGATTGAAATTGTAGAGTCAAACGGAGATTCTATTATCAGTAATTTCAAGGTTGTTTTAAACGACAATAATGAGTATGAGTATACCATGGGTGAGGGGACTTCCAGGTTACGTTTCCTTGCGGATATCTTTGGATATGCGACAATTGATAAATTAACACCAGAGCAGCAGTCGTGCAGTGCAGAAGATCTGATTGATTATTTATGCACAGACAAGAAGTACGGATATGGTATTGATCAGGAGTCTATGCCAAAAGAAGAAGTCTTGAAATATATCAATATTCGCTATGCTATGAGTTTAAATCGTTTTCAAAAATATGTGGCAACTACAATTGCAAGCGATGTCTCAGAGAAGACAAGAGCAGCTGTTATGGAAAATATTGATTCTCTGCAGGGAGTGAATATTGCAGAAGATTCTGTTCGTGTTTATAACGACAGCAAATATTTTGCTTCTTTGATTGGATATACAGGACAGATTTCCCAGGATGAATACAATAATTTAGAGGAAAATATAAAAGAAAAATACTCATTGACTGATGTTATAGGAAAAGCTGGATTAGAACAGGTTATGGACGAATATCTGCAGGGGGAAAAAGGTGAAATCAAACTTTACGTAAATAACGTTGGTAAAGTAATTGAATCCAGACAGACAAAAGAGAGCAGTGCTGGAAGTGATGTGTACACTACAATCGATGCAAATCTTCAGAAAGTAACCTATGACTTATTAGAGGAAAAATTGGCAGGGATTCTTCTAGATAATCTGGAAAATGTATTGGTGTATGACCGCTCTAATCAGGGGAATGACAGTGATATTATTGTGGCAATCGGCGATGTGTATAATGCATTTTTCTCGAATGAAATTTTGGATGTAAGTCATTTTGAAGAAGCAGATGCTGGTCAGACAGAAGTGAGTGTATATCATACATTTCTTGCACGAAAAGAATCTGTTTTGAATGAACTTCAAGGACAACTTGGAAGTGCCGATGCAGTAGTTTACAAGGAATGTTCGAAAGAAATGCAGGCTTATCAAAGTTACATAGTTGCAACACTTTTGACTTCAAAGCAAAAAATGCTTGTCAGCGACAAAATTGACAAGACAGATGATACATATATTCAATGGGAAAACGAAGAGAGTATCAGTGCATATACTTATTTGAATTATTGTATTTCAAAAGGATGGATTGATACCTCAACGTTAAAAGATTACATTGAACATGATGATAAATATTCTGATTTAAATCAGACATATCAAGGTTTGGTCAATTTTGTGATGACAAAACTTTCCTTAGATTCTGAGTTTGATAAACTGATTTATAAATATATGATTCAAAAGGGAGAGATTTCAGGACAAGCCATCGGCAAGATGCTCTTTGAACAAGGTATTTTAGATTACAATGCAACCCAATATCAAAATTTAGCAAGTGGTGCTATTACAGCATATGACTTTGTGAAAGAAAAAATTCGTACACTTGAGATTACTCCAGGGCAGTTGGGGCTAGAACCGTGCACAGGTTCAGCCGTAGTCACCGATGTAAACACAGGTGAAGTGTTGGCATGTGTTTCCTATCCAGGATATGATAATAATCGTTTGGCTAATACAATGGATTCAGCTTATTATAGTAAACTGCTAAATGATAAGGCAACACCGCTATACAATGCAGCAACACAGGAGAAAACTGCGCCAGGTTCAACTTATAAGCCACTGGTAGCCATCGCAGGTTTAACGGAAAATGTGATTAACACACAGAGCGAAATTATTTGTGACGGGGTTTATGATAAGATTTATCCAACTGCTAAATGCTGGGTTTATCCGAGATCACACGGTAGTCTAAGTGTATCAGGAGCGCTGCAAAATTCTTGTAATGAATTTTTTTATGATATAGGCTACCGCCTGGGACTGACTGGAGAGTATATAACAAACAGTGAAACAGGGCAGTCTACTGAGATTCGTTCGGATGCGCAAGGATTAGAAAAATTGCAGAAATATGCGATGATGTTTGGGCTTGGTGAAAAGACGGGAATCGAAATTCCAGAGTCAAAGTCACAGATTTCTGATGAAGATGCAGTTCGTTCTTCTATTGGCCAAGGAACCAATAACTATACAACAGTACAATTGACCAGATATATTTCAGCAGTTGCGAATAAAGGAACATTATATGAACTAACGTTGTTAAATAAAGTAACTGATGTGGAAGGTAATACAGTAAAAGAGTTTGCTACAGAAGCAACAAGAGAAATTACTGGTATTTCAAATAGTACGTGGAATGCAGTGCATCAAGGTATGAGGGCTGTAGTAAGTGGCAGCAGTACATATCGCTCATTAGGTGATTTTGAAATGTCTGGAAAAACAGGTACTGCACAGCAGAGTACGGTACATGCTAACCATGGACTGTTTGTTGGTTTTGCTCCGAGTAGTGCACCTGAGATTTCATTTAC
>CAZYCT010000043.1:0-17501 GCA_964646135.1 uncultured Coprococcus sp.
CAAGATTTCATCCGTCGCCCCATTATCTTTGTTACAATTCTTCAACTACAATCCTCCAACTCTATCTAGTATAAGAGTGCTGGCTTTGTGCATGGGAGATGTGATATACTCTTGGTATCTAAATATGTGTACGAAGAGGTGGTAATGCAATGGCAAAAGGAACAAACCAGAAATTCAAGCTTTATCGATTGGCGGAGATTATGCTGAGAAATACAGATGAAGATCACTACATTACGATGCCAGAGATTATAGAAAAACTTGCAGCATACGAGGTTACCGCAGATCGAAAAAGCATTTATCAAGACTTGAGAGATCTAGAAAAACTAGGAATTGAGGTGGAAGGAGAGCCGGTAGGGAATCGCTATCATTATCACGTAGTGAGCCGCGATTTTGAACTGCCAGAATTGAAATTGCTGGTGGATGCAATTCAGTCTTCCAAATTTATCACAGAGAAGAAATCCAATGCGCTGATCAGAAAGTTAGAAAGGCTGGTCAGCAAATATGACGCGCAGAAACTGCAGAGACAGGTATATGTGTCAGGGCGTATCAAAACAATGAACGAGAGCATTTACTATGCAGTTGATACGATTCACAACGCAATTTCAGAAAATAAAAAGATAAAATTCCAATACTTCCAGTGGAATGTGAAGAAAGAAATGGAACTGCGCCATAATGGTGCGTGGTACGATATCAGCCCGTGGGGATTGTCTTGGGATGACGAAAATTACTACCTGGTAGGATACGATGGAAAGGCGGATCAGATCAAGCATTACCGCGTGGATAAGATGCTTCACATCAGCATGTCTGAGGAAAATAGGGAAGGAAAAGAATATTTCAAAAAATTAGACATGGCAGATTATGCGAAGAAGAGTTTTGGAATGTTTGGCGGGGAAGAGCAGAAAGTCAAACTGTTGGTGCACAATAGTTTGGCTGGAGTGATCATCGACCGTTTTGGAAAAAATGTGATGATGATTCCAGTGGATCAAGAACATTTCAGTGTGAATATAGGGGTTCATGTCAGCAGACAGTTCTTGGGCTGGGTGTTCTCACTTGGAGAGATGGCAAAGATTGTTGGACCAGAGGATGTTGTAGAGCAGATGAAGGAAGAAACTAGAAGATTGGCTCGGCAATATTTGAGTGAAGAAAAATAAGAGTTGGAGTGAAAATGGGGATGGAAATGCAGTGGGATAAGTTGCTGAAGATTAAGACAAGTGGCAGAGACGATTCGAATTCGGATCAATATCACTACCCGTATGAGCCAACGCCTTACTGCGTGTTGGAACGGCTCGCAAATAGCGGATGGATCGGAAAAAAGAATGTGATGTTGGACTACGGAACAGGCAAAGGAAGAGTGTGCTTTTACTTGTCTTATCAGACAAGATGCCAGTCTGTGGGGATAGAATACGATGAGAGAATCTTCGGACAGGCACTGGAAAATCAAGAGACAGCAGTATCGAGAAACAGAACCACTTTTTATATGACACAAGCAGAAGCATATTCAATCCCAAAAGAGATAGACAGATGCTACTTTTTCAACCCATTTTCCGTAGAAATATTACAAAAAACATTGGCAAGGATTTACGAGTCTTTTTATGAAAATCCACGGGAAATTTTGCTGTTTTTCTATTATCCTTCAGATGAGTATGTCAGTTATCTGATGACACAGAAGCAATTGATGTTTTCCGATGAAATTGATTGCATGGACCTGTTTGCAGGTGAGAACCAGCGGGAAAAGATTCTAGTGTTTGAGGTTGTGTAAAGAGACGGGAAAGAACGATGGATACGAAGAACGTGAAAATGGAAATTATAAAGAGCAACCGTAAAACGATCACGCTTGAAATCCGGTCAGATGCGACCATCCTTATCCGGGCACCATTTTTCATGAAGGAGGAAGAAATCCTTAAATTTGTGAGAGAAAAGGATAAGTGGATTCAGGAACACTTGCAAAAGGTGCAGGAGAGGAAGCAAAATGCAGAGAATATGCCAAAGCTGACAAGGGAAGAAATGCAGCAGCTAGCTAACCGCGCATTAAAAGTGATTCCAGAGCGTGTAGGATTTTATGCGCGGCAGATGAATGTGAACTACGGGCGAATCACGATTCGCAATCAGAAGACCAGGTGGGGGAGTTGCAGTGGAAAAGGAAATTTGAATTTTAATTGTCTGTTGATGCTTGCACCGGACGAAGTAGTTGATTATGTAGTGGTTCATGAACTCTGCCATTTGATTGAAATGAATCATTCGAAGGAATTTTGGATGCAGGTGGAGCGTGTGATGCCAGATTATAAGAAGCACAAATTGTGGCTGAAGGAACATGGAAATGAACTTATGAGCCGGAGATAGTAGAAATGTTCTGGTAGTGAGATAGTAGAAAAAAAGTGTTGAAATGCATGAAAAAATAGTGTAGTATAATCAATGGTTAGTTGAGACTAACACGAAAAATATGAGTGTTTCATAAAACAATGGAGGACGTAAAGAATGAAACAGCCATTTAAGATACTATGGATCATACTAGGATTTGTTTGCATGGGACTGGGAACTTTGGGAATCATACTGCCGATTTTGCCGACAGTTCCATTTTACATGGTGACACTATTTTGCTTTGCCCAAAGTTCTAAGAAGTTACACGATTGGTTTTTAGGAACCAATTTGTACAAGAAACATTTGGACAGTTTTGTACAGAAGAGGGCGATGACGATGAACACCAAACTTCGCATCATCGGAATGGTGACAGCTGTTATGGCAATCGGCTTTCTGTGCATGAAAAATGCGCCTGCGGGAAGAATGTGCATTTTTGTGGTGTGGATATGTCATTTGCTGTACTTTTCTCTGCGCGTGAAAACGGTCAAACCAGAAAAAGAACAATTCGGATAGTGAGGGGCGAACGATGATTAAAACGAGACTTGTGAAATTGCTGTCTCACGCAAAGAAATATATAGCTTTTCAGGTTCTGTGGAAGTGGCTTTCACTGCTGTGCCAGGTAGTGATGATTTATGCCGCTTCCACGTTGCTTGAGAGAGCATTGCTTGGGAATTTGGAAAAAAACCAGCTCTGGTTTTACGGCGGAATGGTACTTGCCGTAATGCTACTTCGGTTTATGTGCGACCGGCAGGCATCTTACGCTTCCTATGAAGCAAGCGTCGATGTGAAGCGGATATTGCGCGAGAAGATTTATGGGAAATTATTGAAACTAGGAGCCTCCTACAAGGAGAACACAGCCACATCAGAAGTTGTGCAGATGGCAGCAGAAGGAGTAGAACAACTGGAAACATACTTTGGAAGGTATTTATCTCAGCTATTTTACAGCTTGCTTGCCCCGATTACATTGTTTGTTATTCTATCTTTCGTGAATCTAAAAGCCAGCGCGGTGCTTCTGGTGTGCGTGCCACTGATTCCGATTTCGATTGTGGCAGTTCAGAAGATTGCAAAAAAATTATTGCATAAATACTGGGGGATTTACACAGAACTTGGAGATTCGTTTCTCGAAAATCTGCAAGGCTTGACCACGCTCAAGATTTACCAGGCAGATGCGAAAAAAGCGGAGGAGATGGATGCAGAATCACAGAAATTTCGCCAGATTACGATGAAAGTACTGACCATGCAGTTAAATTCAACCAGTGTGATGGACATCATCGCCTACGGAGGCGCTTCGGTGGGAATGATTGTGACACTCTCAGAATTTTCCAAAGGAAGAGTGACCTTTGCCGGCGCGGTTATGATTCTATTGCTGGCATCCGAATTCTTTATCCCACTTCGGCTTCTGGGATCATTTTTCCACATTGCGATGAATGGAATGGCGGCAAGTGATAAGATTTTTGCTCTATTAGACCTGGAAGAGCCAGAAGAAAAGCAGATTAGGCTTGGAGAAGGAAAAATCGAAATCAAGATGGAACAGGTGAGATTTGCCTACGAAGAGGACAGGAAAATCTTAAAAGGAATTTCCGTGGAATTGGAGGCTGGAAGTTTTACCTCTCTAGTCGGTACTTCTGGATGCGGTAAAAGTACGATTGCAGGCATTTTGATGGGGAGAAATAAAGGGTATCAAGGGCACATCAAGGTACAAGGAAAAGAGTTGTCCGAACTGTCAGAAAAGAGCTTGATGCAGCAGGTGACTTTGGTGAGCCATAATAGTTATCTTTTCAAAGGGACAGTAAGAGAGAATCTGCTTCTTGGAAAGAAAGATGCGACAGAGAATGAAATGTGGGAGGCACTTCAGAAAGTGAATCTTCTTGGATTTTTGCAGGAACAAAATGGACTGGACACGAAAGTCGCAGAAAAAGGTGGAAATTTTTCTGGTGGACAGTGTCAGAGACTGGCACTTGCAAGAGCCCTTCTCCATGATGCGAAGGTTTACATTTTTGATGAAGCAACTTCGAATATAGATGTAGAAAGTGAAGAAATGATTATGGAAGTCATCCGTGAACTGGCAAAGACCAAGACGGTTCTTCTGATTTCACACCGATTGGCGAATGTAGTGAACGCAGATCGAATCTATATGCTGAAAGATGGAATGGTGGCCGAGCGGGGAACACACAGCGAACTTATGGAGAAGGACGGTCTTTATGCAAGACTTTATCAGCACCAAAGCGAGTTGGAGTCCTACGGGAACGGTGCAAGAAAGGAGGCGATGGCATAATGGAATCGAGACATAGACGAAAAGGGATTGCTATTATGGGCGCGTTGATTGGTTTGGTAAAACCACTCCTTCCACTAATGTGCCTGGCTGTCATTCTTGGCGTGCTTGGGTACTTGTGCGCTATCTTTCTGACCATCTTCGCTGGATATGGGTTGCTATCTAACTTGCTGATTTTAATGGAAGCGGACATAGGAGCCAAGCAGGCGGGAATTCTTATATCTTGCACGCCTGGTGTACTGGCGGCACTTTTGATTAGCATGGCGGTACTTAGAGGGCTGCTGCATTATGGGGAGCAGTACTGTAATCACTTTATTGCGTTCAAACTTCTTGCGATTATTCGCCATAAAGTGTTTGTGACGCTTCGAAAATTGTGCCCGGCAAAGTTAGAAGGACGGGATAAGGGAAATCTGATTGCTATCATTACTTCGGACATTGAACTTTTGGAAGTCTTTTACGCCCATACGATTTCGCCGATTGCGATTGCCTTTTTGACCTCTCTATTCATGGTATTATTTATAGGAAGACAATATCCGATGGCAGGCGTGATTGCACTGCTTGGCTATCTGATGGTGGGGGCAGGCATTCCAATTTGGAATGGGAGAAGGGGCGCCGAGGAAGGGATGATGTTTCGCCAGTTATTTGGAGAACTGAATAGTTTTATGCTAGATTCGCTGCGCGGATTGGACGAGACCATTCAGTATGACAATGGGAAGGTACGCATGCGTCAAATAGAAGAGCGCTCCGCAAAGTTAGGGCAGATACAAAAGAAATTGAATCGACAGGAAGCGGCGCAGAATTCACTCACCAATATGGTCATTTTATTCTTTTCTTTTGGTATGTTATTTTTTATGTTGTTCCAGTTCCAAAATGGAGTAGTTACTTACGCACAGATGCTACTAGCAACGTTTGCTATGATGGGATCTTTTGGACCAGTGGTGGCGTTATCGAATCTGTCCAACAATCTGAATCAGACCCTTGCAAGCGGGGAACGTGTACTGTCTCTTCTGGAAGAAGAGCCACAGATTAAGGAAGTGGAGGGAAGCGATAATCTTGAGTTTGAAGGTGCATCGGTAGAACATGTGGATTTTGCATACGAAGAGGAACAAATTTTAAAAGATTATTCCATCTCACTGAAAAAAGGAACCATCGTGGGGCTTCACGGAGCCAGTGGCTCTGGAAAATCTACGCTGCTGAAACTTTTGATGCGCTTTTGGGATGTGAATCATGGACGGATTCAGGTGTCCGGACAAAATATTCAAGACATCAACACTGCAAATCTGCGGGATATGGAATCCTATGTGACCCAAGAGACTCATTTATTTCATGATTCAATTGCTAATAATATTGCAATCGGAAAGTCGGATGCCACAAGAGAAGAAATCGTTGAAGCAGCCAAGAAAGCATCGATTCATGAATTTATCATGACACTTCCGAACGGATATGACACAGAAGTTGGAGAACTAGGAGATACATTGTCTGGAGGAGAAAAGCAGAGAATTGGAGTAGCACGAGCATTTTTGCATGATGCACCGTTTCTCCTTCTCGATGAGCCAACCAGCAATCTGGACTCCCTGAATGAGGGGATCATCCTAAAATCCTTGCGAGAGGCATGTAAAGATCAAACAGTAGTGATAGTTTCCCACAGAAAGTCTACGATGAACCTGGCAGATGTGGTCTGCGAAATGAATCCTGGCAGAAATTCATAATTGCATGACGAGATTGTAAGTTGGCAGTGGACTTTGGAGATTGGTTTGGCGGTAAAAAAATTTCTGGATTTATCAGAATTAATCTTGCTACATCTCTTGAAAATGTTAAACTAGCAGTAGAAAGATTAGCTAAGTATTTTGGGGATTAGAGGTTAAAACATGAACATAGTTGTTGCAATTGATTCGTTTAAGGGGAGTTTAACTTCTCTGGAAGCAGGAAATGCAGTAAGACAAGGAATTATAAAAGCGATACCAGAGGCTAACGTTACAGTGCGTCCCATTGCTGACGGCGGTGAGGGAACGGTCGATGCACTGATCAGAGGTATGCAGGGAAACTATGAAACAGTGCTAGTTACAGGACCAAATGGAAAAGCGATGTTTTGCCAGTACGGTGTGATTCCACAGGAGGGCATTGCAGTTGTGGAGATGGCAGAAGCGGCAGGCTTACCGCTTCTTAGAAAAGAAGAACGTAATCCTTTGTATACGACCACTTACGGTGTCGGAGAGATGATTAAAGATGCTATCCAAAAAGGGTATCGTCGTTTTATAGTAGGAATCGGTGGAAGTGCAACAAATGATGTGGGAATTGGACTTTTGCAGGCATTGGGATACCAGTTTAAAAATGCAGAAGGAAATGAAGTTCCTTTTGGCGCAGTAGGTGTCAGAGATATTGTTGATGTTCAAGTAGATAAGGTGATCCCAGAATTAAAAGAATGCTTTTTTCGTGTGGCGTGCGATGTGAACAACCCGTTGTGTGGAGAAGCTGGATGCAGTTATGTGTATGCTCGGCAAAAAGGTGCGAAAGAAGAGAGTATTCCAGAAATGGATCGATGGATTAAGGCTTTTAGTGATCTGATGAGAGAAAAACAGATATCTGATTTAGAACAGATGCCGGGGGCTGGTGCAGCTGGTGGACTTGGGTATGCATTTGCAAGCTTTACAAACGCGAAGCTTGAGTCGGGAATAGATATCGTTTTGGAAGAAACAAAATTAGAGGAATACATCAAAGAAGCAGACCTTGTGATAACAGGAGAAGGAAGGCTGGACGGACAGACTGTCATGGGAAAGGTGCCGTTGGGTGTTGCTAAAATAGCTCAAAAATATGGCAAGAAAGTGATCGCATTTGCAGGGAGTGTATCAGAAGATGCTTCTGCTTGCAATGAGCACGGAATCGATGCGTTTTTCCCTATTCTTCGGGAAGTGAAGACTTTAGATGAGGTGATGGAACCAGAATGTGCCAAGAAAAACCTGTCAGCAGCTGTTGAGCAAGTGATGCGTTTGATTGCATCCTGGTAAGAAAACAAAATAGCAGTTGGAAAACTGCATAAGAGACGAAAGGGCAAGAGTGCATCAAGAAAATGCAACCTTGCCCTTAGTGGTGTATTGCGCAAAGGAAAATACAAAAAACTGCAATCCTCTATTTTACATTTAGTAAGGACAAAAATTTCTTGAGAGCAGGATTTTTGAATCCTGATTTGTAGAAGATGCCATAAGATATGGATTGTGCTTGTGATAGTGGCACATATGCCAAGGCAGTATCTGCAGATGGCATTTTAGGAGCTATGCCGACCCCATATCCAGACTTAATAAGTGTCAGCATAGATTGCCGATTTTCACAATAATAAATAGAATCTGGCATAAATTGATTGCTGAGCAGATTTTGTGCGCTTGCAACTTGCAGAGGAAGTTCACGTGAGTTGCAAATGACAATGTTTTCAGATAACAATTCGGTTTCTGTGAGTATTTCTCTTTGCGATAGGGGATGTCCCGTTGAAAGTACACAGCAGATTGGAATTTGAGCCAATTCGTAGTAAATAAAATTTTCGCGCATAGGGATGTCATCTTTAAAACTAAAAAGAACATCGATTTCATCGTGAATTAACATATTCAGAAGTAAGCGCGGCAAAGCAATGTGGAGTAGAGGACGAAGGTTCGGCAATTGTTCCCGGCATTGTTGAAGAAGCGGTACGATCAAAGAGGTATCCGCTTTGTCGGTGTACCCAATAGAAACAAGCTGGATATTAGCTTCAGCACGGTGTTTGATTTTTTGTGTTGTCAATTGTAGTTTTGCTAAAATTTCTTTTGCATCATTGTAAAAAATGATACCAGATGGAGTTAGATGTACACTTTTTGTTGTTCGATGTAAGAGTTTTGTGTTCAATTCTTCTTCTAGAGAACTAATTTGACGAGAAACGGCAGATGTTGTTACGTTGAGTGCTTCGGCGGCTCTTGCAAAGTTGAGATTTTCAGCTACTTGTATAAAACTTTCTAATTGTTGTGTGTTCATATGTCACCTCATTGTTGCGTTTTCTGCAACAATGTTACCATTTATTCACTTCACTTTCAAGTTCAAAAGTGGTTAGATATAAAAGTTATCAGTAGACGAATACAATGATTTTGAAAGGAGAAGTGACAATGTTTAAAATACTAAAAAAGTTAACAGGACGCGATTGGGGATATGTGTCTATATGTATCGCTTTTATCGTGGCACAGGTATGGCTGGACATGACTATGCCAGAGTACATGAGTAAGATTACAGTACTTGTAGAGACGCCAAACAGTGAAATGAGTGAGGTGTGGAAGGCAGGAGGTATGATGCTGCTTTGTGCATTCGGAAGTCTTGTAGCATCTGTAATTACGGCACTTTTTTCGTCAAGGATAGGAAGCAATCTTGCAAGTACATTGAGAAGTACAATGTTCAATAAAGTACAGAGCTTTTCGATGGAAGAAATCGGAAGATTTTCGACAGCTAGTTTAATTACACGTTCCACTAATGATATTCAGCAGGTGCTGATGTTTGTTGTTATGGGCCTTCAGATGTTGATTAAGGCGCCAATTACAGCAGCTTGGGCAATTTATAAAATTGCGGACAAAGAATGGCAGTGGACGATGTCAGTAGGTATAGCAGTGGTGATTCTTCTTGCAGTTGTCGGTATCTGTATCGCATTGACTATGCCGAAGTTCCGCAGGGTACAGAAACTTACAGATGATATTAACCGTGTGACGCGAGAGAATCTTAATGGTTTGAGAGTTGTCCGTGCATATAATGCAGAAGAATATCAGGAAGAAAAGTTTGAAGGGGCAAATGACGCATTGGCCAGAACTCAGTTATTTACGCAGAGAACAATGGCATTTATGATGCCGTCTATGCAGCTTGTTATGAGTGGACTTTCTTTGTCTGTATACTGGATTGGAGCTTACCTGATGACAAGAGTAGATACTGTAGAAGGCAGAATTGGAATGTTTGGCGATATGATGGTATTTACACAGTACGGCATGCAGGTCGTTATGTCGTTTATGATGTTGGTTATGATTTTTATGATGCTCCCAAGAGCTTCTGTCTCTGCAAAACGTGTCAATGAAGTGTTTGACACAGAACCATCTATTCATAATGGAAGTGTGACAGAAGGCAAAGAAGGTGTTGTGGGTGAAGTAGAATTTAAGCATGTTTCTTTCCGATATCCGGATGCGGAAGAAGATGTTATTCACGATGTCTCTTTTGTGGCAAAAAAGGGAGAGACAGTTGCATTTATTGGCTCTACTGGTTGCGGAAAGAGTACAGTGATCAATCTTGTACCTCGTTTCTATGATGCTACTGAGGGAGAAGTTCTGGTAGATGGTGTGAATGTCAAAGCGTATGATGAACATGCACTTCGCAATAAAATCGCCTATGTCTCACAGAAGGCAACACTTTTTTCGGGCTCAATTACTTCCAATGTAGCTTATGGCGACAATGGAAAGAGTGCAGCGACAGCTGAGGAAGTTATGGATGCGGTAGAAACGGCTCAGGCGAAAGAGTTTGTGGAAGGTATAGAGGACACATACGAAGGCTATGTAGCTCAGGGCGGTACTAATTTCTCGGGTGGACAAAAACAACGATTGTCTATTGCACGTGCAATTGCGAGAAAAGCTGAGATTATGATTTTTGATGATTCCTTTTCTGCACTTGATTATAAGACGGATCGTACACTTCGTAAGACATTGGATGAGAAATGTGGAGATACGACAAGACTTATTGTGGCACAGCGTATCGGAACAATCCGCGATGCGGATAAGATCATTGTTCTGGAAGAAGGTCGTATTGCAGGTGTAGGTAAGCATGAAGAACTGATGAAAAACTGTGAGGTATATCAGCAGATTGCTCTTTCGCAGCTTTCAAAGGAGGAATTGGCATAATGGAAAAGAAAGAATATGAATTCGGACAGGCACAGACAAGAGTTCGCAGAGGACCAGGTGGTCCCGGCGGTAGAATGGGCGGCGGCGAAAAGGCCAAGGATTTAGTTGGAACTTGGAAAAAGCTGCTTGGATACTGCAAACAATATATGACAGCCTTCGTGATAGCAATTGGCTGTGCGATTATCGGAACTATTTTGCAGTTACTTGGACCAGACAAACTTTCTGAAATTACAACGTATATCGAGCAGGGGCTTGTGACGGGAGACATTGCACTGGATTCTATTTTCAAAGTTGGAATTGTCCTGGTATGCTTCTATGCGGCAAGCTGGATCCTTTCTACCACGCAGCATTGGGTTATGGCGACTATTACACAGCGTGTTTCTAAAAATATGCGTAAAGATATATCACACAAGATTAATCGTCTTCCAATGTGGTACTATAACCGTAATTCGACAGGAGATGTGTTATCGCGTGTAACCAATGACGTAGATACGATTGGACAGTCTTTTAACCAGAGTGTTGGAAATCTTATTTCACAGATTGTATTGTTTGCAGGCAGCCTTATCATGATGTTCATCACAAACTGGATTATGGCAATCACAGCAGTGTTAGCTACTGTTTTTGGATTTGTTTTTATGATGGCGATTATGGGAAAGAGCCAGAAATATTTTGTGCGTCAGCAGAGATGTCTTGGGGCAATCAATGGTCATATTGAAGAGATTTATGCAGGACATACAGTTGTGAAAGCATATAATGGAGAGGCACAGGCAATTAAAACCTTTGATGAGCTGAACAGTAGTCTAAGAGACAGTGCATTCAAGGCACACTGCCTTTCTGGCTTGATGATGCCATTTATGACATTTATCGGAAACTTTGCTTATGTTGCAGTATGCATTGTCGGAGGAACATTGGCATTAAACGGAACTATTGATTTCTCTGTTATAGTAGCGTTTGTGTTATATGTACGTTATTTTACACAGCCACTTTCACAGATTGCGCAGTCTATGCAGACACTTCAGTCAGCGGCAGCGGCGGGAGAGCGAGTATTCGAATTTCTTGAAGCAGAAGAGATGGAAGATGAAAGTGCCAAGAGCCAAAAACTTGAAAATGTAAAAGGTTCTGTAGAATTCGATCATGTTAAGTTTGGTTATGAGGACACAGATAAAACAGTTATTCATGATTTCTCTGCTGTTGCAAAGCCAGGGCAGAAAATTGCGATTGTCGGACCGACGGGCGCAGGAAAGACAACGATTGTTAATCTGTTGATGCGTTTTCATGAAATACAAAGTGGAGAGATACGCATAGATGGTGTTTCTACAAAAGATGTAAAGCGAGAAGATATTCACAATCAGTTCTGTATGGTATTACAGGATACATGGTTGTTTGAAGGAACGGTGAGAGAAAATCTTGTGTATTCGACACCGAATGTAACGGATGAAAAAATTGAAGAGGCATGTAAGGCTGTAGGCTTACACCATTTCATCAAAACCTTGTCTAAGGGATATGATACAGTGCTCTCTGATCAGGTGAATTTATCACAGGGACAGAAGCAGCAGCTTACGATTGCTCGTGCGATGATTGCTGACAAACCTATGTTGATTCTTGATGAAGCGACATCTTCAGTTGATACCCGCACCGAATTGAAGATTCAAGAAGCAATGGATAAGCTGATGCATGGACGGACTTCTTTTGTCATCGCACATCGTCTTTCTACGATTAAAAATTCTGATTTGATTCTTGTCATGAAAGAGGGAGATATCATCGAAAGTGGCAATCACGAAGATCTTCTTGCAAAAGGTGGTTTTTATGCAGAATTGTACAATAGCCAGTTTGAAGAAGCGTCTTAAAATCAATTCTATGGAAAGTTGAAGGAATACATTTTATGGATTTGAAAAAAGAACGAAAGATATACGTGGGAATTGATATTGGCTCTACTACAACGAAGGTTGTTGTTACAAATTCAAATAAGAATGATATTCTGTATGCGAATTATAAAAGACATAATGCGGAGCAGTTGCAGAGTGTAAAGGAAGTAATACAAACATTAAAGGAAAAGTATCCAAACACGAAAATGCAATTGTGTATGACTGGCTCAGGTTCAAAGCTATTAGCGGAGAGCCTGAGTCTTCCATTTGTTCAAGAAGTTGTAGCAAATGCCATCGCGATTCGTAACAAATATCGAAAGGTGGGGACCGCAATTGAGCTTGGGGGACAGGATGCGAAGATTATCTTTTTTCATGAAAATCAAGAAACAGGTGCTTTGGATGTATCAGACATGCGTATGAATGGAAGTTGTGCGGGGGGAACAGGTGCGTTTATAGATGAGATTGCATCTGTGCTGAAAACACCGATAGAAGAGTTTGATTCACTTGCAGCAAAAGGTGAGTGCGTATACGATATTTCCGGAAGGTGTGGTGTATATGCAAAGACGGATATTCAGCCGTTGATGAATCAGGGAGTGTCCAGAGAAAATTTAGCATTGTCTACGTTTCACGCGATTGCAAAGCAGACAATTGGTGGACTTGCACAAGGGCTTGACATCGAGAAACCGGTAGTGTTTGAAGGGGGTCCGCTTACATTCAATCCAACTTTGATTCGAGTTTTCTCAGAACGCCTTAACTTGTCTGAAGAAGACGTGCTGATTCCAGAACATCCTGAGTTGATGATTGCATATGGAGCAGCACTAGCTTTGCAGGAAATGTTTCAAGATGAGAAGAAAGAATACACACCAGAAGAGCTAGAAGCGCTTATTGAGAAAAGAGAAGTCGAACAAGAGGATGTAACGTCGGAAGTCGCGAAGCCATTCTTTTCTTCATCAGATGAAAAAGAGGCATTTATGAAGCGTCATGCACTTCCAAAGAATGAAAAGATAAAAGTAGAGCCAGGGCAGACATTACATGTTTATCTTGGTATTGATTCCGGAAGTACAACAACGAAGTTTGTACTTATAGATGAAGAGGAGAATATTCTGGATTCATTCTACGCACCAAACGAAGGGAGTCCTTTGAATGTAGCGAAAAAAGCACTCATTGATATGAGGGAGAGATATAAGAAGCAAGGCGTTACATTAGATATTATCGCTACTGGAACGACAGGGTATGGGGAGTTATTGTTTGCCAATGCCTTTGGTGCAGAGTGTCATGTGGTGGAAACTGTGTCTCATGCACGAGCAGCAGCGAAATATGTGGATGATGCAACCTTTGTTTTGGACATTGGCGGACAGGATATGAAGGCCATCTGGATTGAAAATGGAATTATCAAGAATATCGTGGTAAACGAGGCTTGTTCTTCCGGTTGTGGCTCTTTCTTAGAAAATTTTGCATCAACATTAAATATTAATGCGAGTGATATTGCTCAAGAAGCATTTTCTTCGAAAAATCCGGCAGTGTTGGGAAGCCGTTGTACAGTATTTATGAATAGCAGTATTATAACCGAGCAGCGAAATGGTAAATTACCAGAGGATATTATGGCTGGTTTATGTCGATCGATTATCGAAAATGTATTTACCAAAGTAATAAGAGTATCGAATTTGGATAGTCTTGGAGATAAAATTGTTGTGCAAGGTGGAACATTCTATAATGATGCAGTGCTTTGTGCTTTGGAGCAGTATATAGGGCGTGAAGTGATTCGTGCACCTTATCCGGGAATTATGGGAGCGATTGGTGTGGCTTTAATGGCCAAGGAAGGAGCGAAAAAAGAGGAATATAAGAAGACATTCATCGGTTTGGATGCGCTGGATGAATTCTCATTCACTCAAGAGTCGAATTCGCCATGTCCATTTTGCACCAATCATTGCAAACGTACAATTGTTACGTTCTCAAATGGAAAAACCTGGATTACAAATAACCGATGTGAACGCGGCGAAGTCATCGGTGATCCAAAAGATAAAAACGTGCAGGAGCAAGTGAAGAGCAAGAACGAGAAGATGGGCGAGGTGCCTAATATGTTCCGGATAAGGGAACGCTTACTGTTTCAAGATTATTCGTATGAAATAGTTGAACCGGAAAAAGAGATTACCATCGGACTTCCAAGAGTGCTTTCTTATTGGGAGACGATGCCATTTTGGCAGACATTCTGGAGAGCGCTTGGATTTAAGGTGAAGTTATCGGATTTTAGTACACGTAAACTTTATGAAAGCGGATTATCTGCAGTGACATCCGATACAGTATGTTTTCCGGCAAAGCTTGTACATGGTCATTTGAGAAATTTGGTGGAAAAGAAAGTGGATCGCATTTTTATGCCATCTATCACTACTGTGCCTTCGGAAAATACGGAAAAGACAAGTCAGTCTATGTGTGCCGTTGT
This sequence comes from uncultured Coprococcus sp., assembly GCA_964646135.1. GTDB lineage: Bacteria > Bacillota > Clostridia > Lachnospirales > Lachnospiraceae > Allocoprococcus. The sequence continues at coordinate 14,821 of CAZYCT010000043.1, forward strand.
GAAGGGGTATCCAATCGTAATACATAATTCGGATAATCCAGAAAAGTATTTTCATATACCATTTGATTCACCATTATTTCATTGGTACCAAAACGAAGACCGCAAGCGTCAGCTTGTCCAATATATGAAAGAAAACTTCAATATTTCTGAGAAGAGCGTGGTGAAGGCAATTGAATATGGAGATCGGGCACAGAATGAATTTCAAACAGAATTGGAAAAACAAGGACAGAAAATTCTGGATGATGTTACGACAAAAGGTACATTTGCAGTGATTTTGGCTTCCAGACCATATCAGAATGATACACTTGTCAATCATGAATTGCCAGAAATGTTTACAAGACTGGGCATTCCAGTACTTACAGCAGACTCAGTTCCTGGGGCCAAGGATGTGGAACTGAAAAATAGTCGTTTGGATATTGTAAATAATTACCACGCAAGAATGCTTTCTACAGCTATTATAGCAGCACAGTCTGACCATCTAGAATATGTTCAGCTGGTAAGTTTTGGTTGTGGTCATGACGCGTATCTCTCTGACGAAATTGTCAGAATGATGAAAGAAATATCGGAGAAGGTTCCACTAATATTAAAAGTGGACGAAAGTGATGTGCAAGGTCCATTGGGAATTCGTGTCCGTTCATTTGTGGAGACGGTATCCATGAAGAGAGAACAAAAACAGAAACTTGAAGTAAAGCAGTTGCAAGATCCATATCCAGTGAAATTTACAAAGAAATGTAAAAAAGAAAGATATGTGCTGGTGCCAAATACTTCTCATGCGTTCAGCCGAATAATGTCGGCAGCTATGAGTGCGCAAGGACTCATAGCAGTGCCGCTTGAAATAGGACGTGAAAAAGCGATACAGCTTGGAAAACGTTATGTACATAATGACATTTGTTTCCCGGCACAGATTGTAATTGGTGAAGTGCTGGCGGAATTGCAGAGCGGAAAATACAAGAATGAGGAAGTTGCGGTAGGAATGGCAAAATATGTCGGAGATTGTAGGTTGACTCATTACGGAGCGCTGTTGCGCAAAGCATTGGATGACGCTGGATATGAGGATGTTCCAATTCTGACCAACGATGATGCGGACTATCACAATATGCATCCTGGGTTTAAACTCAATATGTTGTCAGCAGTTCGCATAGCATTTGCATTACCGATGATTGACGTTTTGGAAGAACTTCTCAGAAAGATTCGACCATATGAGTTGGTAAAAGGAAGTACGGATCAAGCCTTTGAAAAAGCGTTGGATTGCTTGGTAAATGGACTGGAACAATACGGAATCAGAGGGGCGAAAAAAGGATTTAAAGAAGCTATCGATATTATGAAGAATGTGAAGTTTGATCGCTCAAATCCGCGTCCACAGGTGCTGATCGTAGGAGAGTATCTGTTGAATTTCCATCCGGGAGCGAACCATGATGTAGAAGCGTATTTGGAAAAGAATGGTTTTGAAATCATTGAAGCTCGAATGACCGACGTCATAAGAAAGACGTATTTTTATCAAGATGCACAGATAAAGGAATATCATATCAGTACATCACTGTATAATAAGGCATGGTATCGAATCGCCAATAAGGCATTCAATATGGCACATGATCTGACAGACAGTATAGCAACGGCACATCCATTGTATAAACCAGCTTGCCGTATGCAGGATTTGGTAAAAGACAGTGATTCGATTATTCACCACACATTCGATGCTGGAGAAGGGGTGTTGATTCCCGGTGAAATATTACATCATGCAAAACATGGATGCAGATCCTTTATTATCCTTCAACCGTTCGGATGTTTGCCAAATCATATTGTGGGACGTGGGATTTCCAAGAAGCTTAAGGAATTGTATCCAGATGCACAAATTCTTCCTTTAGACTATGATCCAGATGTGAGTTTTGCAAATGTGGAAAATCGTTTACAGATGCTGATCATGAACATTAAAACACCAGAAGCTACAAATACAAATTAAAATGATTGATGAGCATACATCAAAGAGCTGTTGGAATACAATTCGAGATATAGAGGTCCTTGCGACCTCTATATTTTTTTTGCCAATTGTGATATACTATTTAATACTGAAAAAAGAGTTAGTTGGATAGAACAATTTGGATTACACAGAAAGCTATGGCTGGATTGTTTGGTGTGAAAGTTCCGGCAATCAGTAAGCATTTAAAAAATATATTTGAGGACGGAGAACTTGATGAACAAGTGGTTATTTCCAAAATGGAAATAGACACTCCGCATGGCGCAATTCCAGGGAAAACGCAAAATTCTCCAACAAATTATTACAATTTAGATGCAATTATTTCTGTTGGTTAAAGAGTGAATTCTAAACAGGCAACTCAATTCCGTATTTGGGCAACGAATGTATTAAAAGAATATATGCGAAAAGACATATCGTGAATATGAAATATATAACAAAACTCAGCCGATTGAATCTGATTTTGATAAAGTATTAAAAGCAATTGAAAGTAAACAATAGGTTGATAGAACCGTTTTTGTTACGAATTTTGGAGGCGCTTTTATGCAAAACGAACAAAATATCTTTAAACTTCATTCCGAATACGCTCCGACCGGTGACCAGCCCCAGGCAATCGAGCAGCTGGTGCAGGGCTTCAAAGAAGGCAATCAATGCCAGACACTACTCGGAGTTACGGGCTCTGGTAAGACTTTTACCATGGCAAACGTTA
>CAZYCT010000044.1:0-17415 GCA_964646135.1 uncultured Coprococcus sp.
GGCGGAATTGGCAGACGCGCCAGATTTAGGTTCTGGTGGGAGACCGTGGGGGTTCGAGTCCCTTCACCTGCATATGAATGATGGCGGGAAATGTTGTATGATCAATGTTTCCCGCTATTTTTTTATTTTGGGAATTTGGGAGTAGATAGTTATTATTTGTCTTCTTTGCGCCCAGTAATTAGGTAATCACAAGAAACGGTAAAGATTTCAGAAAAAGCCTGTATTTCAATGTCGGTGACATAGCGCTTATTTGTTTCAATTCGCGTGATCACATTTTTGTCGATATCATATCCGGCAAGTTGTAATTTATACGCTAAATCGCGCTGAGATAAGTTGTTTGAGGTGCGAAGGTCAATTAGTCGTTGGCTGATTAGATTCTTCTCGCCAGAAGCAGTACGTGGTTTTGGCATGGTGAAATCCTTTCTTCAATTAGGTAGATTTTGTATCATTTTTTGCACTTTTTATTGATTTTACTAATGCATAAAGGTAAAATCGGTTGTAAAAGTGAGACAAAAAGAGAGGCGAATAGGTATGAAGAAAGAAAAACTTGAAATGCTGGCATTTTTTTATTTGTGTAAAAAAAGAGATCGGAACTTGTTGCAAGGAAAAGTGCGAATGACATGTTCAGAATTTATTCGCTTTGATTATCTGACAAGAAGATTGGAATTCTGGGAATATAACAAAAGAATCTGGACTGAATTTTCTGGGCAGTTTGAAAAGGAACTTGAACGGGAAAAGTATGGCTTGAAAGAGGAATGGGAGTTGGACGAAGAGATAAGGCAGAGGGAAAGCTGGTGGGCGGAATTGACGAAAAATTGCGAAGATTTGCTTGATTTGGAAGGCAATTATTGTTAGTATCAATAGTGGAAAAGTGATGAATGGAGATTGTAGAGGTACAGTCTCCTTTGTACGTTAAGATGAGTGAGGGTATGAGATGACATTTGATGTAAAAAAAGATGGGAAGAGAATCCTTGTGATTTGTATTGCGGCACTGATGATGGCGACAAATATTAAGACTTTCGTGCGAACTGGTGGTCTGTATCCAGGAGGGGCAACTGGACTTACGATACTGGTTCAAGAAGTTGGAAAAATCTTTTTTCGGGTAGAACTTCCATACACGTTGGTCAATTTGCTGATTAATGCAGGTCCTGTTTATATAGGGTTTCGTTTTATCGGCAAGAAGTTTACGCTGTATTCATGTTTAATGATTGTGCTGACAAGTGTGCTGACAGACATTATTCCAGGGTATATTATTACCTATGATATTTTGCTGATTAGTATTTTTGGTGGTATTATCAATGGAACTGTAATCAGTTTGTGTTTGATGATGAATGCGACAACTGGTGGAACAGATTTCATTTCCATCTATATGTCCGAGAAGAAAGGGATGGATTCGTGGAATTTGATCTTCGGGATTAATTTTGTGATTTTATCAGCGGCAGGCGTTTTGTTTGGATGGGATAAGGCGTTGTATTCAATTATTTTTCAGTTTGCATCAACGCAAGTGCTTCATATGATGTACAAGAGATATCAGAAGGAAACATTGTTCATTGTCACAAATAAGGCGACAGAAGTCTGTAGTAAGATTAATGAGTTGAGTGGCCATGGGGCGACAGTTATGTCTGGAGAAGGTTTTTATGAAGGCAGGGAGCGCAGCGTGGTTTACTCAGTTGTGTCGAAAGAAGAAAGTGGAAAAGTCATTCGCGGTATTCGTGAAGTGGATGAGAATGCCTTTGTCAATGCAGTGAAGACAGAGGAGTTAATGGGAAGATTTGTTTACAAACGGACAGAATAGTAAAGAAGGAGAAGAAGATGGCAGAGATAGAAGGAAAGCTTACAACTGGTTCCATACCGAGGGTGTTAACGAATTTATCCGTGCCGATTGTGGCAGCCGCATTTTTGTCTACGGCATACAGCATCACGGATATGGCGTGGATGGGCTTGCTAGGCGGAGAGATTCTGGCAGGAGTAGGCGTTGGAAGTATGTATGTATGGCTGTCGCAAGGGCTTGCTACGCTGGCTAAAATGGGCGGTCAGGTATTGATTGGTCAGGAATTAGGAAGAGGAAATGAAGAAGGCGCCAGAGAGTATGCGGCGGCATCAATTAAGATGACAATCTTGTTTGGCTTGCTTTTTGGTGCGATATGTTTAGTGTTTACAGATCCGCTTGTGGCGTTCTTTGCTTTAGAAGGGAAAGTCGCGATAGAGGCAGCTGGAGTTTATATGAAAATCACCTGCGGTCTGATTGTATTTTCTTACCTAGGGCAAGTACTTACTGGTATATATACTGCACAGGGAGATTCGCGGACACCATTGAAAGCTAGTTTTACTGGTCTAGTGTTAAACATGATTTTGGACCCGATTTTCATGTTTGGAATTGGGCCAATTCCGAGGATGGAAACAGTAGGGGCCGCAGTTGCGACAGTGCTGGCACAGGTGATTGTTGTAGTTGTTCTGATACAGGGAATTCATAGTGATAAATATTGCGATAACATTATGAAGAAAATGAAGTTGTGGCAAAAGACGGAGGTGTCCTATTGGAAAATGATTCTTAAGATGGGAGGACCAAGTGCAATTCAAGGGACCGTATACTGTGCCATCTCTATGGTATTGTCACGTATGGCAGGAAAATTTGGAGACACAGCAATTGCGGTATTGCGTGTAGGTGGACAGATTGAGTCCGTGACATGGAATATAGCAAATGGATTTTCATCTGCAATGAACGCATTTGCAGCACAGAATTATGGCGCAAGAAAAATGGAGCGTGTGAAAGAGGGATACAAGATTTCCTTTTGGATTGTGGTGGTGTGGAGCCTTCTTATGACGGCGCTATTCTTTATTTTCCCGAAAGAAATCTCAGGAATCTTCTTCCATACAGCGGAAGAAATTGCAGTTTCTGCAAGATACCTGCTTGTTATTGGTGTGGGAGAAGTATTCATGTGCGTGGAACTTCTTTCAGTGGGAGCAATTTCTGGACTTGGGAATACCAAGCTTTGCAGTCAGATCAGTATTTCTTTGACTGTTATGCGTATTCCGTTGGCATTGGTACTCTGCGAGACAGCGCTGAAAGTAGATGGCCTCTGGTGGGCGCTTACAATTTCGAGTATATGTAAAGGAATTATATTTTATTTTACATTTTACAGAGAATGTCAGAAGAGAGAAGTAGATAATACGAGCGAGAGGTTGACAGAAGCATAAAAGGATTTTATAATGCAAGTGTATTAATACGAGTAATACACTTGCATTTTTTTGATTTTGTTCGGAAAGGAGGATAAACGTGATTCTTATTGATTATAGTGACAAACGTCCAATCTACGAGCAGATTGTAGAGCGTTTTCGAACGTTGATTTTAAATGGAGTGCTAGAAGCAGGAGAGAAACTTCCTTCGGTGCGGGAATTGGCAGTAGAGCTGTCTATCAATCCGAACACCATTCAGCGAGCATATGCGGAGTTGGAGCGAGAAGGATTTGTCTATTCTGTGAAAGGAAAAGGCAGTTTCGTGTGTGCAGATCAGATGGCAGTAGAAAAAGAGAAGGAAAAGATGCTTCAGACATTAGAAGAACAGTTTCGAGCATATAAGGAGGCTGGAATTACAGCAGCAGAAGTGATGCGCCGTGTGACTACAGTTTTCGGGGAGGTGAACCTATGATTTTAATAAAAGAGGCCAAGAAAGTATTTGATGACATTGTTGCCGTGAATAAAGTAGATTTGGAGATTCAAGAAGGAACGGTTTTCGGTTTGTTGGGAACCAATGGCGCAGGAAAGAGTACGCTATTGCGTATGCTTGCTGGGGTTGTGCAACTGGATTCAGGGGAGATTCTCATAGATCAAGAACCAATATGGGATAATCCGATAGCTTTGGAAAAGATTTTCTACATCTCAGACGAGCAGTTCTATTTCCCGAATGGAACCGTTGAAGATATGGTCAATTTTTATAAAAAATATTATTTAGATTTTCAAGAAGGAAAATTTTATGATTATCTAGAACGTTTTGAATTGGAACGCACAAGGAAGATCAAAACATTTTCGAAAGGAATGAAAAAGCAAGTTTCTATTTTGCTTGGCATTTGCTCAAATGTGAAATATTTATTGTGTGATGAGACTTTCGATGGGCTGGATCCGGTGATGCGTCAGGGAATTAAGAGTATCTTTGCACAGGAAATAGAAGCGCGAAAGTTCACACCAATCATTGCGTCACATAATTTGAGAGAACTGGAAGATATTTGTGACGGTATCGGTGTACTGCATCGAGGGGGCATCCTGTTGTCGAAGGATATGGGGGAACTGAAGGATACATTCTTGAAAATCCAGTGTGTGCTGCCATCGGAATGTGATGCGGTGCTGAAAGAGCGACTTAGGATTGTCAAGATGAGCAGGCATGGACGTCTGCTTACGATGACGGTGCAGGGAAAAGAGGAAGACATATTGCCAATTATTGAAATTATGGAACCGATTTACTGCGAAGCTTTACCACTGACATTGGAAGAAATATTTATTAGTGAAATGGAGGTAGTAGGATATGACATCAAGAATATCATTTTCTGATTTGTTGAAGGAAGAAATGAAACATCAAATGGTCTCTATTTTTGTAGTCATTTTCGTGTTCGTATCGGATCTGCTTTTTTTCTATTTCGATGTGCAGAGTCATATTTTTGTAAATGATGGCTATGCAACGAGTATGATTGAGGGGATGGCTAGTCCAGATTTTAATGATCTTTTACCAAGTATAGCTTTGGCGATAATTCTGGCGGCGAATTCATTTTCCTACTTACATTCGCGAAAGAAAACAGATTTTTATATGTCACTTCCAGTTAAGAGAAACACACGTTTTGCGCTGGGAATGGTATCAGGGATCTTGATATTTCTTATTTCGTGTGCGATAGAGACTGTGATGGAAATAGGAATTGTGCTGTCTACAGGGTATATTACTGGACAATTTTTAAGGCATATGATGTGGATGTTCCTTTTTAAATGTCTGGCATTTGCTGCTACTTGGGTGACGATGACATTATCTGTAGTTGTAACGGGACATTTCGTGGTGGCAGTGATGGGATTTGTTGCTTTCTGTGCATATGTACCATTGATTTTGTATGAATTATATCCAACATTTGCGACACTCTTTTATGAGAACTTCTATCGCATAGGCTATGAAGAAATGCCATGGTATTTCTTCTCTCCAATTAGTCTGTTAGGCAGTATGTGCGACCACTATGATCTGCATATGGGAGAATTTCGTTGCTATTTGATTGCGACAGTGCTGTTTATTGGTGTTGTAGGAGTGGCAGCTTGGCGCCTTTATCTGCATCGCTTTGCAGAGGCGGCAGGAAGAGCCATGGCATTTGAAAAGGCAAATGCAGTTATTCGAGTTCTGATTGTGATTCCATTGGCATTATATTGTGGATATTTCCTAGAAGCAATGTCAATGACGGAATCTAAGATCTGGCTGCTCGTAGGGACGATTGTGGGATCGGCACTTCTGCATGGTGTAATGGAAAGTATCTTTGAATTTGATCTGAAGCATATGGTGACGAAGAAGAAACAATGGCTTGCAACGACGGCTGTGTGTTTGGGAATCTTAGGTGGCTTTTATTTTACGGCAGATATTTATGATGCGTATGTGCCAAATGCTGAAGAAGTAGCATCTGCCCAGATTGTTTTGTTCGAGGACAGCGTGCGTCTCTATGATATTGGAAATGTAGAAGGGTTTCATGATGAACAAGTACAAGCGCTACTTGCTTTGGCGGAGCGAATCGTGATTCGAGATCCGGAAGAGTTAGAACAAGGAACAGAACCGGAGGATTACACCATCGGAACGATGTATGTGAAATACAAGATGACGAATGGAAAAGCAAAAGGACGCTGCTATAAAGTTTGTACGAGCGATGTGGAAAACAGAAAACTTTTGGATCAAATTATCGGGACCGAAGATTTTAAAGATGACTATTTTTCTATCTATGAAGTGCCAGATGATGTCGTTCGGGAGATAGAGATAGGGAATTCATTTGATTCAGAAAAATTGTGGCTGTCTGATGAAGAAAAGACAGAATTTTTGAATATCTACCGAAAAGAACTAGCGGAATTGACCTTCACAGAGATGAAACAGGAGCTTCGCTGTGCACAGATAAGCATGAAATATGAATATGAGTATGGTGCAGCTACTTGGGAGGACAATTGCTTCATTTATGAAAATTTTGATGAGACGATTAAGTTTTTAGAAGAACATGGCATTTCCGTTGGCAATCCGTTAGATCAGTGTGAGATTCTTTCCATTCAGTTGGAGGAAGAGCGCGATGAGTCAGGAGAGCCATTATATGTCATCAGTGATTCAGAAGCAATCAATCGGGCAAAAGGCAAAATGGCAATTGCAAGTCTGTATGGTTATGGATATGTGGATAGGATAGGAAATTCGCAGTATGCACATGCAGAAGTGCAGATCGATAATAGAGTAGAGCGAACATATCTTTATATAGCAGATTCGGAAGCAGAAATTTTGAAAAAAGCTGCAGATTAGTATGAAAAGGACAGGGCACCTCATTTTGAGGTGCTCTTTAGTTTACAAGTGTAAAAAATTCGGTTAGAATATAGCGTATGATGAATAGAAGAATCTAAGGAGCTGTTTGAAATGAAAAAATGGAAAATCGTTGCGGCAGTGCTTGCTTTGGCGCTGACAGCGACCGTGTTAGTAAATGAAGCAAAGGCGGGAGAGAAAAAGCAATTGGATGTAATGTTTTTGCACGATACACATTCTCATCTGAACGAGTTTGTGACAGTGGAAGATGGAAAGACGCAGACTATGGGAGGTTTTTCCAAGATTAAGACCTTGATCAATGAAAAGAAAGCGGAAAATCCAGATACACTCTTGTTGGATGCTGGAGATTTTTCGATGGGAACTTTAGTGCAAGTGTTGTTTGAAGAAGAGGCATCAGAGCTGCGCATGTTAGGGGAGCTTGGAATCGAGGCGACGACATTTGGAAATCATGAATTTGACTATGGTTCAGAAGGTCTGGCTAATATGCTGACCACCGCCGCAAGAAGTCAGGAGAATATTCCAGCTATGGTGGTGTGTAACGTGGATTGGGAGACGATGGAAGCGGCAGGACTTTCGGAAGAACAAGCATGCATTTTAAGCGCATTTAAAACTTACGGTGTAAAAGACTATGTGATGATAGAAAAAGACGGTGTGCGAATTGCTGTGACCGGGTTATTCGGAAAAGACTGTCTGGAGTGCGCACCAACTTGTACGCTTTTATTTAAAGATCCGGTAGAAGCAACCAAAGAAGTGGTGGCTGAAATTAAGGAAAAAGAAGATGCAGACATGATTGTGTGCGTGTCACACAGTGGAACATGGGAAAATCCAGAACAGTCGGAAGATGAGATTCTGGCGAAAGAAGTTCCAGAGATAGATTTGATCATCAGTGGTCATACCCATACGAAATTAGAAGAGCCGATTGTTCATGAAAATACATGGATCGTTTCGGTAGGAGAATATGGAAAGTATTTAGGAGAAGCGTCATTGTCACAAAATGAAAAAGGACGCTGGGAAATGTCTTCCTATACTCTGCATACAATAGATGAGTCTATTGCGAAGGATGAAGCGACGCAGGAGAAAATTGACAGCTTTATGTCCATGGTGGACAGTAAATATTTGTATCAGTTTGGATACACGAAAGATCAAGTATTGTGTACCAACGAAATTGCGTTTGCAGCAAGTGGAGATACTTCGGAGTTGCATACAGAACTGAATCTCGGAAACATCATGTCTGATGCCTACACTTATGCAGTAGAGCATGCCTCTGATTATGATGGAAATCCTGTAGATGTGGCTGTTGTGCCGTCGGGAGTTATACGCGATACATTTGGTTTGGGAGAAATCACAACGGAAAATGTATATCACACTTTTTCACTTGGAATTGGGGAAGATGGAGTTCCGGGGTATCCATTGATCAGTGTGTATTTAACAGGAAAAGAATTAAAGACAGCGGCAGAGATTGACGCGAGTATATCTGATTTTATGACAGCAGCAAGATTGTACACGGATGGGCTTTATTGGAACTATAATCCTAATCGAATGATTTTGAATAAGGTGACAGACGTTTATTTGTGTAATGGACAGGAAGAACGGGTGGAGTTGGAAGATGACAAGCTTTATCGAGTAGTGACGGATCTGTATACTTCTCAGATGCTTGGCAGTGTGACAGATCTTTCTTATGGTCTACTTTCTCTTGTGCCGAAATTTGCAGATGGAACCCCAATTGAAAACTATTCTGATGCAATCATTAAAGTAGAGGGGCAAGAACTAAAGGCTTGGGTCGCAATCGCAACGTATATGGAATCATTTGAAGATACAGATGGTGATGGAATTTCGAACGTACCAAATAAATACGACACATTGGAGGGAAGAAAAGTAGTAGAGGACAGCAAAAAGATAGGGGATTTGCTGAAAAATCCAAATAAATTTTTCTTCCTGATTGTGGGGATTATTTTGTTTGTGATTATTCTGCTTGCAAGCATTATTTTCTTCCTTGCAAAATATATCAGACGAAAGAGAAGATAAGAGGGAAACTAGATGAGAATATTAAGTGTTACAGCGCAGAAGGCAAATAGTACGGGAAGTGGAGTCTATTTGACGGAACTTGTGAAAAGTTTTGCCAAGATGGGGCATGAGCAGGCAATCTTAGCAGGTGCATATCTTGAGGATGAAGTGGACCTTCCGAAAGGTGTGGACTATTATGCGATTTATTATAAAACAGAAGCGCTGCCGTTTCCAATCACAGGGATGTCAGATGAGATGCCGTACGAAAGCACAAAGTATTCAGAAATGACAGAAATAATGACAGAGCAGTATGTGAAGGCATTTCAGAAGAAGATTGAACAGGCAGTGAGTGAATTTCAACCGGATGTTATCTTGTGTCATCATCTTTATTTTGTGACTGCGCTGGTCAGAGAACTTTGTCCGAAACACAAAGTGTATGGATTGTCCCATGGCTCTGATATACGCCAGATTAAAAAGAACCCGTGGAAACGAGAATTTATCAAGGACAGGATAAGGAATTTGGATGGAATCCTGGCGCTTCACGAGAAACAGAAGGAAGAAATATGTGCGTTCTATCAATGTAATCCTCAGAATGTCACTGTGATAGGAACTGGCTATAATAGTGATGTGTTTTATCGGAAAGAGAAAAAGCAAAACGAAAAGCTGAGAATCATTTTCGCGGGAAAGATTTCAGAAAAGAAAGGCGTCAAAAGTCTGATTCGGTCTATAAAGTACTTGCCAAATGCCAAGGAAGAGATGGAGCTGGTTCTCGCTGGAGGTGCAGGAAACCAGAAAGAGTATGAAGAAATACGAGAACTTGCAGAGCAATGTGCCTGCGAGGTGCATTTTCTTGGAAAGCTCAACCATTATGAGCTTGCAGAAGAATTAAGTAAAAGTGATCTATTCGTGCTGCCTTCCTTCTATGAGGGACTTCCCCTTGTGGTTATCGAAGCAATGGCATGTGGAGTGAAAGTCGTTTGTACGGACCTTCCTGGAATACAAAACTGGTTGAGAGAGAATCTTCCGAATAATGAGGTGGTCTTTGTTAAGCCACCGCAGATGTTGAATGAAGATGAGCCAAGAGAAGAAGAACTGCCGGACTTTGAACGAAGACTAGCTAAGGCAATCGCCGAGGCAAGAAATACCAATGTTCTTAAAGAGGCAGAACTTCAGAAAATCTCATGGGACGGATTGAGTAAACGACTGGTTGCAATCTGGGAACAGAAGTAATTACATTTGCTTGCGGACGACCTTGTATTCATCGCCACAGCGATAATAGGGACATTCGAAATGTTGGTCAGAGAGAAAACGACTCATTTCGTCTTCGTCCAGACTGCGGTCGCACACATAGCATTCGTAGTCTTCGTCGTAGATGAAAAATGTACAAGTATCACAACAATTTGAATTTGCCATACAGCATGCCTCCTTCCTAAAGTACTATTGAAAGTTTACAAAGGATTGTCGAAACTGTCAATGAGGGTATCTCACATACTGTCGTTGACAGTTCTTTTTAACCTACAATTCCACGCGTATGAAACTCTCCCTTGAAAAAATATCGAATTTAAGAATTTTGTAATAATTGTGAAAAAAGAAAACGTTGACATTTGACGGGGAGAGTGATAATATTATTAGGCAAGCGCGGAAGTGTCGGAATGGCAGACGAGCTAGATTCAGGTTCTAGTGAGGGTTACCTCGTGAGGGTTCAAGTCCCTTCTTCCGCATGTGTTTGAGTAGTGGGGAACGTTGAGAGATCAGCGTTCCTCGCTATTTTTTTTCTCTTGGGGCAAAATTATCTTAGCATTTTATCTGTGAGAGAACATGCCCGATTGGTTCTCTGATTACAAGGTCAGCCATCGAATCTTTTCCTGTTTCGCCGATGTTGATAACAACTACATACTTACCTTGAAAATAATCGATGAAGCTGGCAGCAGGATAGACGACTAGAGAAGTTCCACCGATGATCAGCATGTCTGCCTCAGAAATCGCCCGGATACTTTGGGTGATGACGCCGGAATCTAATCCTTCTTCATATAGAACGACGTCAGGGCGAATCATTCCTCCGCAGGTACATCGTGGAACGCCGGGCGCATTTTTTACGAAATGTGCGTCGTATGTTTTTTTACATTTCATGCAATAATTTCGCAGGATGCTTCCGTGAAGTTCCAGAACATTCTGGCTTCCTGCAGCTTGGTGAAGGCCATCAATATTCTGGGTGACGACAGCGGTGAGTTTTCCTGCTTTTTCCAATTCGGCTATTTTTAAGTGTGCCGCGTTCGGCTTGGCATCAAGAAACATCATTTTATCTTTGTAAAATTCATAGAAAGCTTCTGGCTGGCGCATAAAGAAGCTGTGACTTACAATTTGTTCCGGAGAATATTTGTATTTTTGCTGATAAAGACCATCGGCACTTCGAAAATCGGGAATGTCACTTTCGGTAGAAACACCGGCACCGCCGAAAAAGACAATTTTTTTGCTTTCAGTGATCATTTGTTGTAGTTGTTCAATCTGGGTCATAAAGAGCTCCTTTCTGCAAATTGCGTGAAATAATTAGTATTATTATAGCAGAAAATATATTTGTTCAACAGAAAAAATATGCTATAATGAGCGTTAGCGAGTTGGAGAAAGCGTAGCATGTTCAAAGCGAGCGGTGAATTGCGCTCACGATAGATTTCGAAGAAATGTGGAGGCACAAGATGAAAAAGTTTAATATAAAACATTTGTTTTTGATTTTGCTTGGAAATACAATCTATAGCTTGGGAGTTGCGGCATTTCTGCTGCCGAATGGTTTGATCACTGGTGGGACGACTGGACTTGGCATTGCGATGGAACATTATTTTGGAATTCATATTCCATTTTTTGTTATGATTTTTAATGTAGTAATGTTTCTTATCGGTTTTTGGATACTTGGAAAGCAGTTTGCGCTAACTACCTTGGTGAGTACTTTTTATTATCCCTTTATATTAGAAATCCTTCAGCAAGTGCCTGCACTTCAAAATATAACGACAGATAAGATGCTTGCTACGGTCTGTTCGGGTGTTCTGATTGGCGTGGGAATTGGAATTGTCATACGCGCCGGAGCATCTACTGGAGGAATGGATATCCCACCGTTGGTATTGAATAAGAAGTGGGGAATTCCAGTATCCGTTTCTTTGTATGTGTTCGATTTTTCTATTTTGTTGGTTCAGATGTTGTTTACAGTCAAAGAGGATTGTGTCTACGGAATTTTGCTGGTATTGATCTATACGGTTGTGTTGGATAAAACGATGTTTGTGGGAACGAAAAAGACGGAAGTTAAGATCGTATCCGATAAGTATGAAGAGATAACGAAGATGATTCAGGAGAAATTGGACAGAGGTGTGACGCTCTTATATGTGGAGACCGGATATTTGAAGAAAAATCAGAAGATGGTTGTTACCGCTATTTCCAATCGAGAACTTGTTATCTTAAAGCAGGAAGTAGAAAAAATTGATCCAAAGGCCTTTATTATCATGGGATTTGTCAATGAAGTGAGGGGCAGGGGATTCTCCTTAGAGAAGGAATATCAGAATGAATAGAAGAATGATGGGGGTCACCTCAAGGTGACCCCTATTTTTTATTGGCATTTTCCGCATAGCGCACATCCAGTCGGTGTCCCGGCGCATCCGCCCATGGCAGTTTCGCGCAGTTCGAAAGGAATGCTCTTTCCAACACGGTACATTGCTTCGACCATCTCATCAAAAGGAATCGGATGTGTGACACCAGCTAAAGCTAGTTGTGCAGAAGTGATTGCATTGGCGGAACCGATAGAGTTGCGGCTCTGGCAAGGTGCTTCTACAAGGCCGGCGATTGGATCGCAGACCATACCGAGTAAATTCGATAAAGCAAGGCTGGCAGCGTGAAGAGACATTTCTGGCGTGCCGCCCATTAATTCCACGGTGGCACTTGCAGCCATGGCTGAGGCGGCTCCAACTTCTGCTTGACAGCCAGCTTCTGCACCTGACACAGAAGCATTTCTCATCAAAATATATCCGATTGCAGAGGCGTGTACAATCGCATCATAAATCTGGGTATCGCTGAACTCATATTCTTCTTGAAGTGCAAGAAGCACACCAGGAAGTACGCCGGCAGAACCAGCAGTAGGGGCGGCCACGATGAGTCCCATGGAAGCATTTACTTCCAGAACTGCCATACTATAGGCGATGGCTTTGCCGAGCAATGTGCCACAGAGATTCTTAGATGTCTGGCTGAAATCGTGTACTTTCTTGGCCTCACCGCCAATCAAACCACCCATAGAACGAACAGGCTGAGAAAGTGGTGTATGGGCAGCATTTTTCATAATAGATAAAATATTTTGTAAACGTGTCTGAATCTCTTCTTCAGAAAGTGTGCCGCAGGTGAGTTCTCTTTGCCTCATGACAGCAGAGATAGGCAGCGAAGTGGCATGGCACAAATCCAGCAATTCTTTTCCATTTCTAAAATCCATAGAGTACCTCCTACATCTGAATGAGCATTAATTCATGCACATTTGGGTTCGCTTTGATTTCGTCCAAAATCTGTTCTGGAATGCTTTCATCCGATTCGACGATGGTGAAAGCAGTTGCACCTTTGTCCTCGCGGAACAGACGCATGAAGGCGATATTCACACCTTGATGACTGAGGCATTGTGTGATGTGGGCAACCACACCAGGTGTGTCTATCTGCTTTACAATCAGCGTGCAATATTCGCCAGTGAATTCCACGTGAATATCATTGATGCGGACGATTTTAATCTTTCCGCCACCGATGGATTCTCCTCGAACCATCATTTCATAGCCATTCACGCCAGTCATATAGATATCTGCAGTGTTGGGATGATCAGTCAAAGTTACTTCGTCAGCAACATATTCAAATTCTACACCAGATCTTTTGGCGTGTGTAAAAGCGTCACGAATGCGGGAATCATCTGTAGAAAAGCCGAGGATTCCGCCAAGAAGTGCGCGGTCAGTTCCATGTCCATGGTAAGTCTTGGCAAAAGAACCATAGAGTATAAATTTTACTTTGCAGATTGGTTCTGGAAACATCTTCCGGGCTACAAGAGCCATGGAAACGGCACCGGCTGTATGTGAGCTGGACGGACCAATCATGTTCGGGCCGATAACATCAAAAATACTCAAGAAATTCATAATAATTCCTCCAATTGTTTTATAAAGTTACTTTATCATTTTCTGGAAGATTCAACAACTGGAATTTAAAAAGTAGTTTGAAAAGTTTGGAAAAATGGCTTGATTATAAAAAATGGATGTGCTAGAATTAATATGCTTATTTGTCAGGAGGTGTAAGTCGATGGAAATTTTGAAAACAGTACTTTTAATAATTTTTGCAATAGATTGTATCGCATTAACAACAATCGTATTACTTCAGGAAGGTAAATCAGCAGGACTTGGTTCGATTGCTGGAGCAGCAGATAGTTTTTGGGGAAAGAATAAAGGACGTTCAATGGAAGGCGCACTTGTAAAGTCTACAAAGTTTTTAGCACTTCTTTTTATCGTATTAGCAGTGGTATTGAACCTGAAAGTTTTTGCTTAGTAAATGATTTAAGATGATGAGAGGCACTCTATGATTAGGGTGTCTTTTTTGTTAAAAAAGATTCTGCCAGGAGGAGTTATGAACGAAATATTTGAAAAGAGAAAAAAGATTATATATGAATTTATCTGTGATGAATTCTATGTTCCAATGAAGTTTAAAGAACTCGCCATGCTTCTTCAAGTTCCGAAGGATCAGCGGGATGAATTTAAAATGGTCATGGATAGTCTTGAGATGGAAGGCAAAGTGCACATTACCCAGAAGGGAAAGTATGTGAAAGGCGAAGGAAAGAGATTAGTAGGTCTTTTTCAGGCACATGCGAAAGGATTTGGATTTGTATCTATTGAGGGCGAAGCGGAAGACATTTTTATCTCGGAAGATGATATGAACGGGGCGATGCAGGGAGATGAAGTGGAAATCGCCATTGTCAAATCCCCAAAAGGGAAGCGCAAAGAAGGCAAAATTTTGAAAATCCTTCAGCGGGGAACCCAGAGATTAGTTGGCTATTATCAGGCTAGAAAAGGCTATGGTTTTGTGGTGCCAGATAACGCAAGATATCTTCAGGATATCTACGTTCCGGCGGAGCGCGCAAAGGGGGCAGTGACAGGACATAAAGTAGTTGTGGAATTGACTTCTTATGGAAATGAAAATAAAAAACCAGAGGGAAAGATTGTGGAAATTCTGGGGCATGTGAATGACCCAGGAGTGGATATTCTCTCGATTGTAAAAGGATATGATCTTCCGATTGAGTTTCCGGAAAAAGTTTTAAATCAAGCAGAGCGAGTGGCTAGTCCAGTGAGCAGTGCAGATATGGCTGGAAGAAAGGACATTCGCCAGTGGCAGACAGTGACGATTGACGGAGAAGATGCCAAGGATTTGGATGATGCAATCACGCTTACCAAAGACGGTGAAGACTATGTATTAGGGGTGCATATTGCGGATGTGACAAACTATGTGCAGGAAAATAGCGCACTGGACCGAGAGGCACTGAAAAGAGGAACCAGTGTATATTTGGCAGACCGTGTGATACCGATGCTGCCGCATGTGTTGTCCAATGGCATGTGCTCTTTGAATGCAGGGGAAGATCGACTGGCACTTAGCTGTATCATGACAGTGGATGCGAAAGGAAATGTAAAAAATCACATCATTGCAGAAACAGTTGTCCGTGTGGATGAAAGAATGAGTTACACAAGTGTGAAGAAAATTTTGGAAGACAAAGATCCAGAGGAGATGGCACGTTATCAGGAGTTGGTTCCGATGTTCGAACGGATGGAAGAACTATCTGGTATCTTGCGTGCAAAACGTCACAAACGAGGGGCGATTGACTTTGATTTTCCTGAGGCAAAGATGATTTTAGACGAGAATGGAATACCGAAAGAGATTCGACCATATGAAAGAAATGTGGCAACGAAGATTATCGAAGATTTTATGCTGCTTGCCAATGAGACAGTGGCTGAGGATTATTTTTGGCAGGAACTTCCGTTTGTGTATCGTGTACACGAGGCACCAGATGAAGAGAAAATGAAGAAACTGCTGACCTTTATTCAAAATTTTGGATATACCATTCATGTGTCAAAGGGACAGGAGATAAGGCCAAAAGAGATTCAGAAGTTGATTGACCGAATTGAGGGGACGCAGGAAGAGGCTATGATTTCAAGACTCACACTTAGGTCTATGAAGCAGGCAAGGTATACACCGGATAACCAAGGACATTTTGGACTTGCAACGCAGTATTATACCCATTTTACATCGCCAATCAGACGATACCCGGATTTGCAGATTCATAGGATTATCAAGGATAATCTAAGAGGAAGAATGAATGAGAACAAGCGGGAACACTATACGAATATTCTTCCAGAAGTAACGATGAATGCAAGCACATTGGAGCGACGAGCAGAAGAAGCAGAGCGAGAAACCGTCAAACTGAAAAAAGTGCAATACATGAGAAAATTTATTGGAGAAACATTCGAAGGCGTTGTCTCAGGAGTTACCAAATGGGGAATCTATGTGGAACTTCCCAATACGGTAGAAGGACTGGTTCATGTAGCAAATATGAAAGACGATCACTATGACTATGATGAAACCAGATTTCAATTGATTGGAGAGAGAACAAGAAAAACCTATGTCCTTGGACAGAAAGTTTGCGTTCGGGTGATGGATTGTGATACAATAGCACGAACGATAGATTTTGAAATTGTGCAGAAAGGTCGTGATTAAATGGCTAAAAAGCAGGAAAAACTGATAGCGAATAATAAAAAAGCATATCATGATTTCTTCATATTGGACACTTATGAAGCAGGCATTTCTCTGGCTGGTACAGAAGTGAAGTCACTTCGCATGGGAAAGTGCAGTATCAAGGAGGCTTTCATTCGAATTGAAAATGGAGAAGTATTCATCTATGGAATGAACATTAGTCCGTATGAGAAGGGTAATATTTTTAATAAAGATCCGTTGCGCGTGAGAAAGCTTTTGCTTCACCGCTCGGAAATCTACAAATTACTGGCTAAGACCAAGGAAAAAGGTATGGCAATTGTCCCACTCAAAGTATATTTAAGTGGAAGTCTTGTGAAGGTGGAGATCGGTTTAGCAAAAGGAAAGAAGCTGTATGACAAGCGAGATGATATAGCCAAGAAGGATCAAAAACGAGAGGCAGAGCGAGAATTTAAAGTCCGCAATCTGGGATAGGAGAATGACATGGTACCAAGATCGAAAGAAGAATTAAATAAGATGGTGTCACAACAGACCATCGAGACATATGAAGAATTGGCGCCTCAGTTGATTCAGATGATTGACATGACAAAGAAGCGCACAGATCTTACCGACAAGCAGAAGGAAGACGAGATTTCTCTTCATATGATGGCCTATGTAAAGTCTTGTACAAACGAAATCCTTGTAGAGGTTCTTGCAGAGATTCTCGGGTTGGATTAAACTACAAGTTTCTTGACAGAAATAGAAGAATTGCATTATAATTAGAATGCTGAATTATAAAACATGTCTGTGAACTGTTGAACACAGACCCACCAGGGCTTGTACTGGTTTCGACGGGGACACGGAAGTTAAGGAAGCCATCCGTAGCGGGACACTACGTTAAAAGTTCTATTTTAAAAATAAACGCAAACGATAATTTAGCGTACGCTGCCTAGTTGCAGCAGTCGGCCTTAAGTCGCTCATTGCTTGAGTCACCGGCTTCAACCAGATGAGGCACTTCGTTTCCAAAGCTTTGAGGAGATGGAAGATTTTATGAAGCTACTGAAGTCAAAAGCCTGTCATTAGGCGTTTGACGGAGGGAATGTCAAAATAATGACTGTGATGGGAGATGCTTTAATGGAAGAGTTTTCGGA
>CAZYCT010000045.1:0-17217 GCA_964646135.1 uncultured Coprococcus sp.
GTCCAATACCGAATGGAACCTTCTTTCTTGATGAACGCTGTACATTCTTGAAGTTTACAAAAATACCCTGCGCTGTTTCTGGTCTTAAATAAACAACATTCTTAGCATCTTCTGTTACGCCCTGGAATGTCTTGAACATAAGGTTGAATTCACGAATCTCTGTAAAATTCTTCTTTCCACAGCTTGGACAAACAATATCGTGTTCAGCAATGTATTTTTCCATCTCTTCATGAGACCATGCATCCACGCTCTCGCTGAACTCAATACCATGTTCAAAGGCATATTCTTCAATCAATTTATCTGCGCGGAAACGTTCATGACATTCTTTACAGTCCATCAGTGGATCACTGAATCCACCAAGATGACCAGAAGCTACCCATGTCTGTGGATTCATAAGAATCGCGCAATCCACGCCCACATTATATGGATTCTCCTGAATAAATTTCTTCCACCAAGCTCTCTTTACATTGTTCTTCAGCTCTACACCAAGATTTCCGTAGTCCCATGTATTGGCAAGCCCACCGTAGATTTCAGAACCTGGATACACAAAACCTCTACTTTTCGCCAAAGCTACAATTTTGTCCATTGTCTTTTCTACCATAATACCAATCCTCATTTCTCTTCATTTCTCGAAAGTTCTTAGTCATAACTTTCTGCCTATTTCCTCTATTATACTGACAATTTACACATTTTGCAAGTACTACGGCACATCTTGTCATATTTGGCATCATAGTCCGTTTTTTTGCCCTTTGATGACTTTCGAAAAATCTATCTTCTGTACTTCTTATTTCTTTAATTAAGCTCTATCAATTGTTGCAAAACTTCCAACGATTTAAACTGCTTATCTACATAGATTTCTCTGTATCGTTCAACCACTTGATCCAACTCTTGCAGCACTTCATCTGTCAGCTGAAAGGAATACAACTTCTCCACAGGCGCAGAGATGATATACTGCATTGCATACAGTGTAGATGTATTGAGCTTTCGCCCGTCAATCGTTCCCTTCCCACATTCATTGCAGATTAATCCCCCTCGCTTTACACTAAACACGCAAGGTTTATCTTTGCACCCACAGCTGACACACTGAAATACTTGCGGACCTTCTCCGTTGATTGTAATAGCTTTTAAGACAAAAATATTCTTCACCAATTTCAACGGTAAGGCACGTTTCACTAATACTCTCAATGTCTGAAACATTAAACGTAAGAGTTCCCTCTCATCGTTTCCTTCTTTGGCATAATAATCTGCAAATTCGAAAAAATAAAATGCATAATATGCCGCCTCCACATCTGTGCGCAGTTCTGCAAAGTAATGCGAAATGTCTGCCGAATGAATCGTATAAGAAGAACGTCCTTCATACAACTGAAAAGTTCCAAAGGAACCAGGTGCCGTTGCCCCGGCAAGATGACTTTGCGGTCTTCTCGCTCCTTTTGCAAAGGCCGAAATTTTCCCTCTCTCCTTTGTCAATATGACAACCCGCTTATCATATTCTCCTATCGGTGACGCAAAAATCACCATTCCTGTCACTGTGATTAACTGACTCACACTGCTTATCCTCGTACTTCTCCATAATTTCCCGACAAGTTTTGATTCCTTTATACGAAAGATAATCTTCCACTTTCCCCGTCTTAGCAAACTGCTTCCAATATGTTTCTTCCATTTTAAACCCTACCTTTTCTTCTGCATTCAAATGATCACTCATTTTCTATACAAGATAGGGTCTCCAAATACACTCTTTAAAATTCATCATCTTCGTGATAGCCGAAGTTTTTAATCAAGAAATCACTGTCTCTCCAGTCTTTCTTTACCTTCACCCACAATTGTAAATTCACTTTGCAGTCCAAAAGGCGTTCTATCTCAAAACGAGCCGTACTTCCAATCTTTTTCAGCATAACACCCTGTTTGCCGATGATAATTCCTTTGTGGGACTCCCGCTCACAGATGATCGTAGCATCAATATCAACCACTTTATTCTTGCGGCTCTTCATCTGTTCAATCGAAACTGCAATTCCATGTGGAATTTCCTCATTCAATGAATGTAATGCTTTTTCTCGGATAATCTCTGCCACAATCTGTCGCTCTGGCTGATCCGTAATGGTGTCTTCATCATAAAATTGTGGACCATACGGGAGATACTTCATAATGACCTTCAACAACTCATCCGTGTTCTTTCCCGTCTTCGCCGATACCGGCACAATATCTGCGAATTCATATGCCTCACTATATTTCAAGATACATGGCAAAATATCTTCCTTTTTCACTGTGTCTTCCTTGTTAATTACAAGAACCACCGGTGTCTTCGCTTTCTTCAACTGATTGATAATATGTTGCTCTCCCGCTCCTATAAATGTCGTAGGCTCCACAAGCCAGAGCACCACATCCACTTCGTTCAAGGTACGCTCTGCGACATTTACCATATATTCTCCCAGTTTGTTCTTCGCTTTATGGATTCCCGGCGTATCCACAAAGATAATCTGGCCTTCCTCTGTCGTCAACACCGTCTGAATACGGTTGCGCGTCGTCTGCGGTTTGTTCGACGTAATCGCAATCTTCTGTCCGATCAAATAATTCATCAACGTAGACTTTCCTACATTTGGCCTTCCAATTAATGTCACAAATCCTGATTTATAATCTGCTCTCATATATTCCTCTCATTCTCTAAAACAACGATACTACTTCGCCAAATACAGCTTCTGCCTCTTCAACCTTACTTTCATTTCCAATGACACAAATTTGTTTCTGCGACAATATCGCTTCGGCAACTCCTGCCAGCTTCCGTATCTCTTCTTGTGTTGCACTTAAGATTTCTTTTCGCTCTTGTCGAATCATCTCTTCTGTCACATGATTCATATACAGATTCATAGAGCGATCGCCCTTCGCTGACGGCGACATTGGCTGATCAATATTGCTGATCGTTCCTATGATGTATTTAGTCATATCTCGGTCACTCACCGTAAATTCCTGCAGATACTTCGGTACCCCTGCATAAATGTCCAAAGTTTTCTCCAAATTTGGGTCTCGGTAGGATACGAAATATCCTTCTCCAATACGATTAAAATTACACATGCAGCCATAAGCTCCGCCTTTTACACGGACATTGATCCACAGATACTCATAGCTCATAATGACCTTCAAAATCTGAAGTGCTCCATTATAAGTTTCTCCCGCATCAATGAAATTTCCTGCCTGCGCAACAAACTGCACTTTAGACGAAGTCTTAAATCCTTCATTTTTATTATCACAGAAAAGAACGCAGTGACTTCCTGTACTTGTTTCATCAAACAATGATTGATGAAGTTCCCCCAAATCTTCTTCCAAAGCCTGCAACCCTTCTTTAGCTGCCGTATAACTAACCAGCATATTTCCTTTTCGACAAATGATACGAATCAGCTTCTCCAAGTTCTGCACCAAAACATGCTTTTCCTCATCAAAGTGATCTGCAATGTTGCTGACACAGCGATAATATTCTACTCCCGCAGTAAGATCTTTAAACCTAGAAAGCGGTGAGCTGTAAGCCATGGCGCGAGTAACAGACACCGAATGGCCAGAAGAAAGAAATCTCATCTGCAAACGTGAAACCGTCATATCTAAAATCTCTTTCAGACGCTTTTCATCACTCAACTTCGATCTGAGTATGATCTCCTGCATCATCTGAAGCGCAAACGGAATCTTATCATACAATGCTTTCGTCTTCACTTCCATCGTCGCTCTAAATGCTTTTTCTTTTACCTTCGTCACATCGGCATACAATTCCAGCGAAGTTCCTATTCCACCAGTATGCACATTGATCTCATTGAACAACTCACTATATTCATAATTTTCCGTATCAATAATTCCAAGCACCGACTGCAAAATTCCTACATATGGGAGTAACTCTTCTGGAACCTCAGACAAATCAAACATAAGATCCAAATACCCGATTCCATTCGTCTCCACTTCGTGGAAGACAACTGGTACGCCAGCAAGTGTCATCTCTTCATTATAAATAGGTGCAACTTCATCTGAAATATCTTCCCTTCCCAGCATCGGAATCTTTTCGATATCTTCTTGACTCGATGGTTCTTCTTGATATTCTAATAAATGCTGCGTTCTTTCCACAAGTGCCTCTACCTCTCCATCGGTAAGCGAAGCTTTGTAATCTTGTAATTTCTTTCTAAGCTCTGCATCCATCCGGTCTGTGCGACCCTTCTGAGGAAGGACAGTCACAATCGTACCGTGTTGATTGTCAAGCAGATAGGTCTGAATTAATTTTTCAAAATATCCGTTGTTAATCTGTTCTTTTAGAAACTTAAATGTTTCCAATTCTTCCACATGCATAAATGGCTCATTCTCATCATATAGCCAGCTATCCATCATAGACAGGCCATAAATCAGCCCCTTCGGATAACCTCCAAAATCCGCTTCGCGATAACGGAATTCGTGATAATTAATGCCCGCTTCTAGAGATTTTTTGTCGATACCA
The DNA here is from genome assembly GCA_964646135.1 of uncultured Coprococcus sp. Lineage (GTDB taxonomy): Bacteria > Bacillota > Clostridia > Lachnospirales > Lachnospiraceae > Allocoprococcus. The sequence goes on from CAZYCT010000045.1 coordinate 4,463, forward strand.
TTTTCAACAATCCCTCTTAATGTATCTTCAATCGTTTGTACAAAAGCTTCTTTTTGATCTGCATTTGCATTCTTGGCTACAATTGAGAATATCGGCTGATACGTAGAGCTGTCATAAGACCCTGTGATATCTTTTCCAATTCCCGCATCCAAAAGAACCTTTTTCAGCGGAGCTCCAGGCGCAGACAGAAGCGCGTAATCCAGCACATCAAACGCCATACAAAGTTCCTTGTCAAGGCTTGTCCCAATCACCTTATTGTAGGACAAATATGTGTTATCTTCCTCTGTCTCACCACTTGAAATAGAATATTCTGCTGTCACTTCACGCATCTTCTCAAATGCCTTCTGATGTCCTATTGCAGAATCCACCTTTTTCACATCATATTTGGACAAATATTCCGCATCCAGCCACTCCAATTTTTCTTCCATATCCATATCACCATAGAGATAAATATAGCTGTTGGATGGATGATAGTATGTTTGATGAAATGCCAGAAAATCTTCATAGGAAAGTTCTGGAATGACATCTGGATCTCCGCCCGACTCATTGGCATAAGTAGTGTCTGGGAACAACGAATTCAAAATCATTCGGTCAAGGACTCCGTCCGGCGACGAAAATGCCCCCTTCATTTCATTATAAACCACTCCATTATAGGTCAGCTCATCTTCCTTTGATTCCAAATGATAATGCCAGCCTTCCTGCTGGAATATCTCTTCATGTTTGTAAATATTCGGATGGAGAACCGCGTCCATATACACATTCATCAAATTCTGAAAGTCTTTGTCATTACAACTTGCGATTGGATAAACGGTTTTATCCGGATATGTCATGGCATTTAAAAATGTATTCAACGATCCTTTTACCAATTCTACAAACGGATCTTTCGCCGGGAACTTCTCTGATCCACAGAGCACGCTGTGTTCTATAATATGCGGTACGCCTGTACTATTGGTAGTCGGTGTACGAAAAGCAATCGAAAAAACTTTATTATCATCCTCATTCGACACTAGCACGATTCTCGCCCCACTCTTCTTATGTTTTAACAACATTCCCTGGGATTTCAAATCTGTCAGTTCTTTCTGCATAATCAATTCATATGCATGAAGTTTGGTTACATTCATTTATATTTCCTCCATTATTGCTCATGTAAATCTCGTGTTTATTATTTTACACCGTATTATCTTCCAGCACAAGGGTTTGTTATATGCTTCGCCCAACGAAAAAAACAGATTACACCCACAAGTGCAATCCGTTTTTATCTTTATGCATTATGAAATCTTGCTAAGAAATCCTTCGTTTCCTGACGCTTAGGTTCCTCAAAAATCTGTTTTGGAGATCCCTGTTCACAGATAACGCCTTCCTTCATGTACACCACACGATTGCTGACATCTCGTGCAAATGCCATTTCATGCGTAACAACAAGCATTGTCATACCCTCTGTTGCCAGTGTCTTCATAACATTTAATACTTCGCCTACCATCTCTGGATCAAGTGCAGAGGTCGGTTCATCAAACAGCAGAACTTCTGGATTCATTGCCAACGCTCGGGCAATCGCAACTCTCTGTTTCTGTCCTCCAGAAATCTGTTTTGGCTTCGCGTTTATATACGGTGCCATTCCTACTTTCTGTAAATAGTACATTGCAGTTTTTCGTGCTTCCTCTTTATCCTTTTTCAACACTTTAATCTGACCAACCATACAGTTTTCTAACACTGTCATATTGTTAAAAAGATTAAATGACTGGAATACCATTCCCACATGTGAGCGATACTCAGCAACATTTACTTTACGGCCTGCCACATCAGTCCCATGATAAAGAACCTCACCTGAAGTTGGCGTCTCTAATAAATTGACACAGCGAAGCAACGTCGATTTTCCAGAACCGGATGCCCCGATAATGGAAATCACATCCCCTTTATTTACTGTAAAATCAATATCACGTAATACAACGTTGCTTCCAAAAGCTTTCGACAAATGATTAATCTGCAAAATTGCATTTTCCATAATTAATCTCTCTCCTTTCCGTTGTATTCGCGGCTGTTCTCTTCAAACAGATTTCCACGATTTGGATGGCTGTATGTTCCTGCTGTCATCACCAGCGGATCTACCTGCACTAGTTCATAACTGTCTGCACCGTCCATCCGTTTCTCCAATGCTCGAAGTAAAACTGACGCAATCAATGTCAAGCACAGATATCCAATCATCTCAATTGCTGCCGACGGGAAATTCATATTATTTACTCCGATTATATTTCTATGCTGTGCAAAGAAATCCATAAATCCGATGACAAACATAACAGAAGTATCTTTGATATTGATAATGAAGTTATTGCCAATCTGTGGAATGATATTGCGGATTGCCTGTGGTAAGATTACATACAACATGGTCTGCACATGCGTCATTCCGATTGCCTTGGCACCCTCCGTCTGACCTGAATCTACCGACATAATTCCACCGCGCACAGATTCTGCCATATAAGCACCCGTGTTAATAGAAACGACTATAATCGCTGCCATCCACATACCGCTGTAGCCCTTGAACTGCATCTGCGCATCTGTAAAATACGGAAGACCAAAATAAATAAATACTGCCTGAAGTACCATTGGCGTTCCGCGAAATACTTCAACATAAATTCGCACAATCACACGAATCAATTTTAAGAAAAATCGTTTCAATGCATGGTCACGTTTTGTATATGGTATGGTATTCAAAATACCACATACAAGACCAATCACACATCCGATCAACGTAGCTATGATTGCCAAAATCAGTGTATTGCGAATTCCGGTTAAATATGCCGGATTATAATTTTCCCAGAGAATGACCATATCATTCATCAGCTTTGTCAGTTTGTCCATTTCAGCAAAATTCCTTCCTTAATTAAATCTCTGGCTGAATTGAAATTGCTTTATCCATCATTTCGTTAAATTTAGCTTCACCCATTTTAGATAAAACATCATTCATTGCTTCTTGTAATTCTGTATTTCCTTTTTTCACAGAGACACCAATATTTACATTTTCAGCACGTTCTGTCTCGTCTGCAAACTGGAAGTCACCGTCTGTTCCAGAAAAGTTCAATACAACAAGTTCTGGATTCTTTGTTGATGCTGCTGTAGCTGTTGGAAGGTCTGTACATACGAAATCTACTGTTCCACTTTCCAAAGCCATTGTCATTGCAGGCGCTGTCTCTGCTGCTGCCTGAATCACTGCACCTTCGATCTGTGGCAGACATGAGTTATACCAAATTGTTCCTGTCTGTGCTGTACAGTTACCCTTCAAATCCTGAATAGAAGTTGCTTTTGCATTATCACTGTTCTTTGTTGTCATACATACGATTGTTGCGTAATAGTATGGGCCAGCCATATCCACTTCTGCCATACGTTCCGCAGTCATTGACTGACCTGCAATAGCCACATCGATTGTCCCTGCATTCAAAGCTGGTGTAAGTCCGCCCCATTCCAGAGCCATAATTTCCAATTCCCAGCCATATGTATCGCAGATTTCCTTTGCGATCATTACATCGTACCCATTTGCATAAGAACCTGGATTATTCGCGATTGGCACTGCTCCGTTGTCATCTGTCAACTGAGTCCAGTTATATGGAGCATACTGACATTCCATTCCAACTGTCAGAACGCCATCTTCTGTCCCTGGAATGCTGAGCAAATTTTCTTTTGTCTCTTTCACATCTTCTGTCCCATTTCCTCCACATGCTGTCAATCCTGCTGCCATTGTCAATGCGAGAATCACTCCTAATACTCTTCTTTTCATTTTGCATACACACCTTTCTTTTATTAAGATAATATAAAATAAAAAAGAACCGCTTTGTCAAGCGATCCATGATTGTTCATTGTCAAATACTCGCCAAAATATGTATAAACATACCGACAAGAAAATAACAGCCAACGATAGCGCTTCACAAAAATACTTGTGACAGTCCGGCAGATATTCTCTGACGACCCAGCTACAAAAGTGCAGGCCACTTTCATAACTTCGGCGATCTTCCCTTTCACAATCAGCGGTTGCCTGACCTTGCTGAATGCTACTCATGTGTACCGCGCCTCTATCCAGCGATTCAATTTCCTGTATTCTACCACGCAAACCTAGAAGCGTCAACCCAAAATGCAATTTTTGCTACATAATTTTGAAAAACCCTTCCAATCTACCTCGACTGGAAGGGCTTCTCTATTGTAACCTACAATATTTATTTTTCTTCTGCTTCGTCTGCACTATAAAGAGTGATGAGTTTCTTCAGATATTCGTATCTATCTTTTGCTTCTGCCTCATTCTGAGCAAACATTGCTTCTGCCTTTTCTGGATTTGATCTTGCTAACGCATTGTAACGAACTTCCCCATTTAAGAAATCTTTGTAGTTTTCTAATTTTGGTTCTTTGCTGTCAAGAGTGAATTTGTTTCCTTCTGCTGCTGGGTTGTAGCGGAAGTTGTTCCAATATCCACATTCTACTGCAAGTGCTTCTTCTGTCTGCGCTTTGCTCATACCTTTCTTGATTCCATGGTTGATACATGGAGCGTAAGCAATAATAAGTGATGGTCCTGGATATGCTTCTGCTTCAGAAATTGCCTTGATTGTCTGGTTGAAATCAGCACCCATAGCAATCTGTGCAACATATACATAGCCATAACTCATTGCAATACCTGCAAGATCTTTCTTCTTAATTTCTTTTCCACCAGCTGCGAACTGTGCAACAGCACCTGTCTTTGTAGCTTTTGAAGACTGTCCACCTGTATTTGAATAAACTTCTGTGTCAAATACCATAATATTGATATCTTTTCCACTTGCCAATACGTGATCCAATCCACCAAATCCGATATCGTAAGCCCATCCGTCTCCACCAAAGATCCACTGAGACTTCTTAGCAAGGAAATCTTTCTTCTTAAGAACTTCTCTACATGTATCGCAGTCAACACCTTCGATTGCTGCAACCAACTTATCTGTTGCAACACCATTTGTTGCTCCACATCCGTATGTTTCTAACCATTCTTTTGCTGCTTCTTTCGCTGCTTCTGGCGCACATGCGGCTGTAGAAATGCATTCTACCTTCTCTTTCAGTCCTTCGCGGATTGCTTTCTGTGCAAGGAACATACCATAACCAAACTCAGCAGCATCTTCGAACAGTGAGTTAGACCATGCAGGTCCCTGTCCTTTCTGATTTGCTGTGTATGGTGTAGATGGTGCAGAGTTTGCCCAAATAGAAGAACATCCTGTTGCATTCGCAATATACATTCTATCACCAAACAACTGTGTTACCAGTTTCGCATATGGAGTCTCTCCACAACCAGCACATGCTCCTGAGAATTCAAGGAGAGGCTGTTTGAACTGACTTCCTTTTACTGTATTTTCTCTAAACTTATCAATGACTTCTGTCTTTGTTGGAAGTTCTTTGCAATAGTCAAAGTATACCTGTTCTCCTGCATTTTCTTCCATATTTGCCATAACAAGTGCTTTTTCGCCTTTCTTTCCTGGACATACATTCACACAAGAACCACATCCTGTACAGTCATAAGCTGACACTGTCATTGTGAACTTGTATTCTGGCATTCCAGTCATCGGAATGACTTTCATTCCTTCTGGCGCATTCGCAATATCTTCTTCTGTAAGCGCAACTGGGCGGATAACAGCGTGTGGACAAACATATGCACAACGGTTACACTGGATACAGTTTTCTTCTTTCCAAACTGGAATATCTACTGCAATACCACGTCTTTCGTAAGCAGCTGTTCCTGATGGTGTTGTTCCATCTACATAATCTACAAACGCTGAAACTGGCAATGAATTACCTTCCTGCGCATTTACCTTAGCCTGAACATTCTTTACAAATGCTATGACTTCATCTTTTCCACCTTTTACTTCTGGTGTAAAGAGTCCTTCGTCTTCACATGTCTTCCAGCTTTCTGGAACCTGAACTTCAACAATCTGTTTTGCGCCTGCATCAATGGCATCGTAATTCATCTGAACGATAGCATCGCCCTTCTTGCCATATGTAGCCTTAGCAGCCTTCTTCATAAGGTCGATGGCTTCTTCTTCTGGAATAATGTTTGCCAGTTTAAAGAATGCTGACTGAAGAACAGTGTTGATACGTCCACCAAGTCCGATTTCTTTACCAATCTTGATTCCATCAATTGTGTAGAACTTAATTCCATGGTTTGCAATAAATGCCTTTACCTGTCCTGGAAGGTGTTTATCCAATTCTTCTGCATTCCATGAGCAGTTCAAAAGGAATGTTCCTCCATCTACAAGTTCCTGTACCATGTTATATTTATTCACATAAGATGGATTGTGGCATGCTACAAAGTTCGCAGTCTTAATCAGGTAAGTTGACTTGATTGGTTTCTTACCGAAGCGCAAATGCGACATTGTAACACCGCCTGACTTCTTAGAGTCATAGTCAAAGTATGCCTGTGCATACATATCTGTGTTATCACCGATAATCTTGATAGAGTTCTTGTTTGCACCAACTGTTCCGTCTGCGCCAAGTCCCCAGAACTTACAGTTGATCGTGCCTTCTGGTGTTGTGTAAATTGGTGCACCAACTTCCAGAGAAAGACCTGTCACATCATCTACGATACCAACTGTAAACTGCTGCTTGTCTTTATTATTGAACACTGCAACAATCTGAGCTGGTGTTGTGTCTTTTGAAGCAAGACCATAACGTCCTGTGTTGATCTGAACGCCTTCAAACTTGCTTCCTCTAAGTGCCGCAACAACATCCAAGTATAATGGTTCACCCATTGCACCTGGCTCTTTTGTTCTGTCTAATACGTTGATGTATTTTACAGTGTCAGGAATTGCATCGATCAATGCCTGTGCTGAGAATGGTCTGTAGAGACGTACCTTAACAACGCCGACTTTCTTTCCTTCTTTCATTAAGAAGTCAATTGTCTCGTCAATCGTATCACAGACAGAACCCATTGCGATGATTACGCTCTCTGCATCTTCCGCACCGTAGTAGTTAAACAATTTATAATTTGTACCTATTTTTTCATTTACTTTGTCCATGTATTTCTGAACAATTGCAGGCATAGCTGTATAATATGGGTTACATGCTTCACGTGCCTGGAAGAAGATATCTCCATTCTGTGCAGAACCTCTCTGGCATGGATGATTTGGATTCAGTGCATGCTTACGGAACGCATCAATTGCATCCATATCTACCATATCTTTCAAATCTTCATAATCCCATGTCTCAATCTTCTGAATCTCATGAGATGTACGGAATCCATCAAAGAAATTGATAAATGGCATACGTCCTTCCAGTGCTGCACAGTGTGCCACTGGTGTCAAGTCCATAACTTCCTGTACACTTGATTCGCAAAGCATCGCACATCCTGTCTGACGACATGCAAGCACATCTGAGTGATCCCCGAAAATACTTAACGCATGACTTGCGATTGTACGCGCTGACACGTTAAATACACCTGGAAGCTGTTCTCCTGCTATTTTATATAAATTAGGAATCATAAGAAGCAGACCCTGAGAAGCTGTATACGTTGTTGTCAAAGCACCTGCTGCCAAAGATCCATGCACTGTACCTGCAGCTCCTGCTTCAGACTGTAATTCTGTAACCTGTACAGTCTGTCCAAAAATGTTCTTTCTCCCCTGTGTTGACCATTCATCTGTAGCTTCCGCCATTACTGATGATGGTGTGATTGGATAGATTGCAGCAACTTCTGTGTATGCGTAAGATGCGTGTGCTGCCGCATGATTTCCATCCATGGTCTTCATAATTCTTGCCATGTCTTTTCCTCCTTAAATAGATATCTCTTTCGCTCGTATTTCATTATAGTCTGTCTATTTTCAAAAGTCCAGCAAATCTTTCTGTCTTTCCCACTACCGTGAATATATTTTTTTCTGTTTTTTTCGACTCATTCGACGGGCCTCTTTTTCCCGCACGCGGCGCATGCGAGCCTTGTCATTCTGCGTCCACATATACAGGATAGAACTCAATGCCACGAGAAATACAATTCCCGACACTACTTGATCCACTTTCCAATTCAGTCCTTGTATCATAAGGGCATCCGCCCTGACACTTTCCATCCAGAAATTTCCAAAACTATAGATGAGCAAATATATAAGAAATAATTCACCTTCAAATTTCTTCCTATATTTATATAGGAGAATACTCATCAATACCGCGATGCTCCAAATGAACCCTACGAGGAACAATGGTTCTACTTGCACAAATCGTTCCCCGTCAATAAGTTCAATGTGTTTTCGCATATTCTCTGTCACTGTCTGATATGAGATTGACTCTAATGAGATTTGCATAGCAAACAGTCCTTCTGTATAATCGCCAAATCCTTCTCGGCTGAAAAAGCCACAAAAACTGCACACAATCTGCCCAGCTGCAATTCCCACACAACTCGTATCCAAAATACGTCCTGCAGATGTCTTATGTATGCTCGCATAAATAAGCACCATACATAAGCCAGTAAACATTGCACCATAAAAGGACATTCCACCCTTTCTCAGCAAAACAATATCAAAAACTGATTCTCTGTAGTTCTCCCAAGAAAAAATCACATAATACAACCTAGCGCCCACCAAAGCAGTTATCACGGTCATGATGGAAAGATTTAAATATTCATCCAAATTTTGCCTGGTGTTATAAACCTCTAGAAGCACCACTCCTATTCCAAGAAGAAGTGCCACACCAAGAAGTATACCAAAAAAGGAAATCTCAAATCCCCAAAAAGGAATACCAGTCTTTACATGTTCAAATGTAAGCCCCATGTTAGGAAACAAAATCATTTCTTTCATTTCTTTTCACTTTTCTTTATTTATACATTGAAGCGGAAATGGATGATATCCCCATCCTGAACAACATATTCTTTTCCCTCTAATCGAACCAAACCTTTTTCTTTTGCAGCCACATAAGTACCACATTTCATCAGATCATCATAAGATACAATCTCCGCACGGATAAATCCACGCTCAAAATCCGAATGGATCTTTCCAGCTGCCTGTGGTGCCTTTGTATTTTTCTTAATCGTCCATGCACGGCATTCCGGCTCTCCTGCTGTCAGATAGCTGATCAATCCCAAAAGGCTGTAACTAGCTTTAATAAGCTTCTCAAGTCCAGATTCTGCAAGTCCAAGATCTTCCAGGAACATCTTCTTCTCATCGTCTTCCAATTCTGCAATTTCCTGTTCAATCTGTGCACAAACTACAAACACTTCGCATCCTTCACGTTCGGCATACTCGCGAACCGCCTGCACGCCTTCATTATCTGCGCCATCATTTGCCAGATCATCTTCTGTGACATTGGCTGCAAAAATCACCGGTTTATATGTGAGTAAATTATAGCTTTCAATCCATGCTTGTTCATCTTCGTCATTGATATCACTAAAGCTCTTTGCCATCTTTCCATCTTCTAGATGTGCTTTTATTCTCTCCATAAGTGCCAATTCTTTCGCAATTGCCTTGTCATTTCTTGCAGCGCGGGCTGCTTTTGCAATTCTTCTCTCCAAAATCTCGATATCAGAGAAAATCAATTCAAAATTAATCGTCTCAATATCGCGAAGTGGATTGATGCTTCCATCTACGTGCACAATATTACTGTCCTCAAAACATCTTACAACATGTACGATTGCATCTACTTCTCGAATATTTGCAAGGAACTGATTTCCAAGTCCTTCTCCCTTCGACGCCCCCTTCACAAGTCCTGCAATGTCCACAAATTCAATCACTGCCGGTACAATTTTCTTCGTATTATACATCTTTCCAAGTACATTCAAACGTTCATCCGGAACAGTTACCACTCCCACGTTCGGGTCAATCGTACAAAACGGATAGTTGGCTGACTCTGCCCCAGCCTTTGTAAGTGAATTAAAAAGTGTACTCTTTCCAACGTTCGGAAGACCTACGATACCTAGTTTCATAATTTATTTTCCTCCTTAAAAATCCTCTATTTTCAAGCTTTTTTTCATGATTTTTCATCTCTTTTGTAAAGAAAAGAATCTTCATACAGTACTTATAATAATACTACATGAAGTCCCAAAAGTCCAATCTTTTCAACACACCACACTGTACGTCGTATGTTGCTATTCGAATACTAAAAAACTCCCCAGAACCGAAGCTCTGAGGAGTTTAAGCGTGCTTTCATTATCTATATACATAATCTCCAGCTACATATTTAGGTGGAACCACTGGAATCTGTAACCATGATTCATACTGTCCACCAGTGTAGATAATATGATTGCCCTTATTATCTGTTTCATATGGGAAGTTTGTAAACCAGTTTTCATCACGAATGTATCTACCAGCGATTTCAACACGGAGTTTCTGACCTTTATGCCAGATACGACTGTGTGGATAAATTTCAATGTCAACCGGAACAATTTCACCTGGCTGTAATTTCAGTTCTCTCTTATGAGCCATAACTGGATTGTAGCTTGTTGACAATTCTGGATCAAGTTCACGATGTGATACTCTCATCTTACCCCAAGCACCTGGATGTGGTTCTCCGATGATGCTAAGTGGAAGCATTTCATCATTTTCATCAAGTTTCTGAACTGTGATGAAGAGATCCATGTCATCATGACTTTCTGCTGCTACATTCATATGTAAGCTCATGTAACCTGTTAATTCAATATCTTCTTTAAATTCGATATCAAATGTTGCTGTTCCTGTATTTCCATCATAACTTACACTGCTTTCCTTGGCAACTGGATTCCAATCAAGGCTTCCATCAGCAGCATTCAGATACAACTTCTTATACTGAGTACGTTTCAATGGGAATGATGTCTCTGGACGATTTACCTGATAATCATAGTCATATGCATCCATAACTTCCAAACGAACCTTTGGAGTCATTTCCCAACCATTATTGATCTCCTTCATATAGCGATCGAAGAAGCGTTTTAAGTCTTCGATATTCCACCATGAATATGTATCTGGCCATTCATAATCACGGTGTACACGCAACCATTTCTTAGCCGATTTAATCTTGCGGAAACCATTGATTGTTCCACGAAGATGTAAATGAAGCCATCCTGCTGCAACATATGCAGGGCAAGTGATCTTCTTAAAATCAGGGATCTTAGCTTCCCAATAAGAATTCATCAGAGGGTATTTTTCGATCATATGAGCCAAGTCTTCAATATATCCTGTTGATCTACATTTACTAAATACCATGTTTGTAAATCTTGGCCATGGAATACCACCTTCCATGATAAATTCACGATACACGTCACTTGTTCCTTCCCAAGGAGCAATACAAGCAAGATGTGGTGGCTGTTCTGCTGCAATCCACCACTGGCACATAGCAAGTGCTGAGTTACCAAACAGACCTACTTTTCCGTTACACCAATGCTGCTGTGCAAACCATTCAATACAGTCATATCCGTCACGTCCGTCTTGTTCACCCCAAATGATACAGTTTCCTTCTGACAGACCGCATCCTCGTCCATCCACGTTAGCTACTGCATAACCAACTTTTGTCCAGTAAGATGGATCAGCTGATTCAAACTTAGCATATCCTGAAATTGTTCCTGATGGTACACCCATTACGTTCCAGTCTGATGCTGTTTCACAGTCACCTTTTCCATAGAATCCCCATGCAAGAATTACCGGGACTTTCTCATCTGCATTTACCGGGCGGAAAATATCCGCATAAATGATTGAGCCATCACGAAGTGGAATTGCAACGTCCTGTTCAATAAGCATATTGTTCGCTATGTAAGTTTTTGGATTTGTCTTTTTCTTAAAGCTTTCACGTCCACCAAAATCTTTACCTGCTCTTGCGCCTGGATCTGGACGGAACAATACTTCACATTCAGTTCCATCATAATGCTTTTCCATCACAATAATGTCTTCATCTATTGTATTGAGGGCATCTGATGGATTTCCACCATTGTTTTTGAGAGTATCATTATAAGTACCGTCATTTACAATTTCTTCTACCTGCTTGTTTTCTTCGTTAGCCATTTCTCATTCTTCCTTTCAAAAAATATTTTTACACATTACTTGTGTTTTCATTGTATATGAATCATATATTTTCCGAGTGTAATTTGTGTAGGTCTCGCGAACTATTTATTATGTTTTTGCACTCTGTTTATGCGCTGTCAACGCTATAGTAATTAGGATTTTTTCATCTTATAAGTCTAGTTTATTTGACCTATTGATATTTATGTTCTGCATATATTTTACGAGATCATTATATACTTTCCAGCCACTACAAAGAATTCCTTCGCAAGAATGGAACGATGTTCTTCATAGTAGTCTGCATAATCCTCATACATACCATTTTTTACCCAGTCAGCAATCACACCGACTATCGCCTGTGTATTAATCTTAGCCATAAATTCTAATTCTTCTTCTCCCAGTGAAGCCGTTGAACTCGAATACATCTTACGCAAATTTTCTTTCCATAGGTCATAATATAATTCATATAGTGAATCAAAAAGAGAATTTTGTCCCACATATTTAAAACAGGATAAATAAAACTCCCTGTTCTGATAAAGTCGTCTGCACACATTCTTAAAACTATTTTCTAAAAATTTAGACGGCGACCCAAAAGCTTCCACCTCTTCCGAGATATCCGAATGGAAAATCCAGTTTATTAACTCATACTTGTCTTTAAAATGATAATAAAAACTATTTCTGCTCAGGTTGCAACGCTCAGTGATATCGATTACTGAAATTTTTTCCAACGGCTGTTCACACAAAAGTTCTTTTAATGCTGTTGCAAACGCCTCTTTGGTAATTTGATTTTTTGACATATGATCATCCTTTCGC
>CAZYCT010000046.1:0-16713 GCA_964646135.1 uncultured Coprococcus sp.
ACGAAAAAGCATAGAAAAATAGCTAGTTCACACTATCCGCCGAGGAGTTTGAATAATTTATTTTATGTCCCACAATAAAATGTGAAAAAATTCACATAGTTTGTGAAAAGTATTGCACACTTTGTTAAAAAAAAGTATAATAAACAGATCAGATTGTATTGAAAATTAGATACTGGCAGAGGTCTCTGCCGATTCTAAAATAGAGGATATGGAGGGATAGGTTATGAGTAGTAAAAAGACATCAAATCCGGCAATGGTGAGAATTGATGCCTTACTGGACGCAGGAAGTTTTGTTGAGATTGGCGGAGCTGTCACAGCACGTGCCACTGATTTCAATCTGCAGAAGAAGGAAACTCCGGCTGATGGCGTGATTACAGGATATGGTGTGATTGAAGGCAATTTAGTCTATGTGTATAGTCAGGATGTGACAGTTTTAAAAGGATCTATTGGAGAGATGCATGCAAAGAAGATTGCCAATATTTATGATATGGCAATGAAAATGGGGGCACCAGTTATAGGTATGGTGGATTGTGCGGGACTTCGTTTGCAAGAAGCGACAGATGCATTACAGGCTCTCGGTGAACTTTATTATAAACAAGTAATGGCTTCAGGTGTTATTCCGCAAATTACAGCAATTTTCGGAAATTGCGGAGGTGGCTTATCGGCGGCAGCAGCGATGACGGATTTTACATTTATTGCACAGACTGGTAAATTTTTTGTGAATGCGCCGAATACAATTGCTCATAATGATACTCGAAAATGCGACACATCAAGTGCATTGTTCCAAAGTGAAGAAAGTGGTGTAATCGATGTGGTCGGAACAGAGGGTGAGATCCTTGAAGAGATTCGAACGTTGGTATGTCTGCTCCCTGCGAACAATGCAGATCATCATGCATACGAAGCAGGCAAAGACAGTTTGAACCGTGTCTGCAATCATTTGCTAGATGCGGCAGACGATCCATCGATTGTACTGTCAGTACTGGCAGATGAACATGTGTTTTTTGAGACGAAGCGCAACTTCGCCAAAGACATGGTGACAGGGTTTGTGCGGCTGAACGGTATGACTGTGGGAGCAGTCGCCAATAGGACTTTAATATACGATGAAGAAGGTGCGGTTGTAGAAGAATTTGATGGTTCACTCAGCGCAAGAGGCTGTCATAAAGCGGCAGATTTTGTGAGATTTTGTGATGCTTTTGGAATCCCAGTTCTTACGCTTACCAATGTGAAGGGGCTCCGTGCGACCATGTGCTCGGAAAAGAATCTTGCCAAAGCGATGGCTTCTTTGACTTATGCTTTTGCAGATGCGACGGTTCCTAAGGTGAATGTCATAACTGGTGAGGCATATGGAAGTGCCTATGTGGTTATGAATAGTAAAGCAATCGGAGCTGATATGGTATATGCTTGGCCAACTGCGAAGATTGGCATGATGGATTCTGGTATGGCAGCAAAGATTATGTATGCCGAAGAGAGTGCTGATGTGATAAAGGAAAAGGCAGAATTGTACAGTGACTTGCAGTCTAGCCCAATTTCGGCAGCCAGAAGGGGATATGTAGATACGTTGATTGAGCCTGAGAATACGAGAAAATATTTGATTGGCGCATTTGAAATGCTGTTTACAAAGAGAGAAGGACGCCCTTCAAAGAAGCATGGAACAGTTTAGTGAGGTGAAGCACAGTGAAAAGGAAAATCAGTTATCTTCTTGGCGTGTTGATGCTGGTGTTTTGTTTGGCAGGATGCGGTGAACAAACCAAGGTTTCTTATCAAGAGGAAGCCGTGACATATGCTTGCGAGCAAATGTTTGAAATGATTAGTAGTGATACAATCACAATAGAACAGATTGCGGCATTGTCAGATTGGCAGCAGGGATATTTAATGGCTCAGATTGAGAGTCAGACAGGTATTCAGATTTCTGCAGAGAATTTTATGACGGCCATTCAGGCATGGAAAGCATCAGAAGATGAATGTGGAACATATATAGAACACGGAGAATATAGAATCGAAGCGAAGACAACAGGACTTGTAGTGTCAACAGAAGCTGTATTTTCAGAGAGAACAGCCAACTTAGAATTTGCATTTGACGAAGATTTAGAGATGGAATCTTTTACAATAAATGCTAATTTCAGTATGGGTGAGATTTTAAGTAAAGCAGGACTTAATACCCTTCTTGGTATGGGAACTGTGTTTGCAATGTTGATTTTTATGAGTTTTGTGATTTCACTTTTCAAATATATTCCGATATTGCTCGAGAAAAAGGACAGACATGTGGAGAGCACATCACATGAGAAGGACGATAAGAAAGAGACGAGAAACGAGAACACGGAGATAGAAGACACAGAGCTTGTTGCAGTGATCGCTGCAGCTATAGCAGCGTATGAGGGCACAACTACAGATGGATTTGTTGTTCGCTCAATCAAGAGAAGAAACTCAAATAAATGGAATGTATAGTTGGGAGGATTTTGAGATGAAAAGTTATACAATTACAGTGAATGGAAATGTATATGATGTAGTAGTAGAAGAGAATGTTGACGGAGTTGGTCATGCACCTAGAGCTGCAGCACCAAAGGCTATGCCAAAGACAGCGCCAGTAAAATCTACTTCTGTCGGAGCTGGAAATATCAAAGTGGAAGCAGGAGCAGCGGGAAAGGTATTCAAGATTGAAGCAAGTGAAGGGCAGAAAGTTGCGAAAGGTGATACCGTCATTATTATTGAAGCTATGAAAATGGAAATTCCAGTAGTTGCGCCAGAAGCAGGAACGATTGTAAGTATTGATGTTTCAATCGGTGATATGATTGAAGCCGGTCAAATACTTGCAACATTGAATTAAGGAGAAATCCTTGTGAGAAACTGGAGGGTTTGAAATGGAATATATAACAACAACGCTAGGAAATCTTGTGCATCAGACAGCATTTTTTAACCTCACATGGGGAAATTTTGTGATGATTGCTGTAGCGTGCTTTTTCCTGTATCTTGCGATAAGACATGAGTTTGAACCACTTCTTTTAGTTCCGATTGCCTTTGGTATGTTGCTGGTAAATATTTATCCAGATATCATGATTGCACCAGAGGAGGCGTCTAATGGAGTAGGCGGTCTTCTGCACTACTTTTTCTTGTTGGATGAGTGGGCAATTCTTCCATCGCTGATCTTTATGGGAGTCGGAGCTATGACGGATTTTGGTCCGTTGATTGCCAATCCTAAGAGTTTCCTTCTTGGAGCAGCAGCGCAGTTTGGTATTTTCGCTGCATATTTTGGAGCTATGATGATGGGCTT
Organism: uncultured Coprococcus sp.; assembly: GCA_964646135.1. Lineage (GTDB taxonomy): Bacteria > Bacillota > Clostridia > Lachnospirales > Lachnospiraceae > Allocoprococcus. Next base: position 3,269 of record CAZYCT010000046.1, read on the forward strand.
TTCAGATAAAGCGGCGGCAGCAATTTCTATCATCGGTGGGGCAGATGGACCAACATCTATTTTCTTGGCCAGCAAGTTACAGCAGACAGCGCTCATGGGGCCTATTGCTGTGGCAGCGTACTCTTATATGTCCTTGGTGCCAATTATTCAGCCACCGATTATGAAAGCACTTACGACTGAGAAAGAGCGAAAGATTAAAATGGGTCAGCTTAGACCAGTCACGAAGTTGGAGAAGATTTTGTTCCCAATCATCGTAACCATTGTGGTTTCACTCATCCTTCCTACTACAGCACCATTAGTTGGCATGCTTATGTTGGGAAATTTATTCAAAGAGTCGGGCGTGGTACGTCAGCTTACAGAAACAGCGTCAAACGCGATGATGTATATCGTTGTCATTTTGCTTGGCACATCTGTGGGTGCAACAACTAGCGCAGAAGCATTCTTGAATATGGATACATTGAAAATTGTAGCACTTGGATTAGTGGCATTTGCGTTTGGAACGGCAGCAGGTGTAATATTTGGTAAAATCATGTGCTGGGCAACTGGTGGAAAGGTTAATCCACTGATCGGTTCGGCTGGTGTATCAGCAGTACCTATGGCTGCGCGCGTTTCTCAGAAAGTTGGTGCAGAGGCAGATCCAACGAACTTCTTGTTGATGCATGCTATGGGACCTAATGTAGCTGGTGTTATCGGAACTGCAGTTGTAGCCGGAACATTTATGGCAATTTTTGGAGTAATGTAATCAAATGTTTTGAAAAAGTATTAGGAGGAAAACCTTAATGGCAAATATAGAAAAAAAACCGATTAAAATCATGGAGACAGTCCTTCGAGATGCCCACCAGTCATTGATTGCAACGCGTATGACAACAGAACAGATGCTTCCGATCATTGATAAAATGGATCAGGTTGGATACCATGCAGTAGAGTGCTGGGGTGGTGCTACATTTGATGCATCTCTTCGCTTTTTGAAAGAAGATCCGTGGGAACGACTTCGCAAGTTTCGCGATGGCTTCAAAAACACAAAATTACAGATGCTTTTTCGTGGACAGAATATTCTGGGATATCGCCCATATGCAGATGATGTAGTAGAATATTTTGTACAGAAATCTGTGGCAAATGGAATAGATATTATTCGTATCTTTGATTGCCTGAACGATTTGCGCAACTTGCAGACAGCGGTAGATGCAGCAAATAAAGAAAAGGCAGAGGCACAGGTTGCCCTTTCATATACTTTGGGTGATGCCTACACATTAGAATACTGGGTTGAGATTGCTAAGAGAATTGAAGATATGGGAGCAAGCTCTATCTGCATTAAAGATATGGCAGGGCTGTTGCTTCCGTATAAAGCAACTGAACTTGTAAGTGCGCTGAAAGAAGCGACGAGTCTTCCGATACAGCTTCATACTCATTACACTTCGGGTGTTGCTTCAATGACCTATTTGAAAGCGGTAGAGGCAGGCGTGGATATCATTGACACAGCAATGTCTCCATTTGCACTTGGAACATCACAGCCAGCTACGGAAGTTATGGTTGAAACATTCAAAGGCACGCCGTACGACACAGGATTGGATCAGAATCTTTTGGCTGAAATAGCAGATTATTTCCGCCCAATCCGTGATGAAGCACTAGATAGCGGACTTCTGAATCCAAAAAATCTTGGTGTAAATATTAAAACTTTGTTGTATCAAGTGCCAGGTGGAATGTTGTCAAATCTTACCTCTCAACTGAAAGAACAAGGCGCAGAAGACAAATTTTATGAAGTGTTGGAAGAAGTGCCAAGAGTGAGAAAAGATTTAGGGGAACCACCGCTTGTTACACCGTCTTCGCAAATCGTAGGTACACAGGCTGTATTTAACGTGTTGATGGGAGAACGGTATAAGATGGCTACCAAGGAAACAAAAGATGTTTTGAGCGGAAAGTATGGAAGTACAGTAAAGCCTTTTGATGAAGAGGTAAAGAAAAAAGTACTCGGCGAACATCCAGAAGTTATTACTTGCCGCCCGGCAGATTTGATTCCGGCAGAACTGGAAACTTTGGAAAAGGAAATGGCTCAGTACAAGGAACAAGATGAAGATGTTCTTAGTTATGCCTTATTCCCACAAGTAGCGACAGAATTTTTTAAATATCGTGATGCACAGAAGAAAAAAGTTGATGCAACAATTGCGGACACGGAGAATGGAAGTTATCCGGTTTAGTTTAAAGATAGAATTAGTCGAATAATGTGTAAAAATACAGGTCTAGAATCAATCGAAAGATACTAGATCTGTTTTCCTTTTAGAATTCTTTAAAACAACAAAAATCACACTTGTCAAGTTTCAACTTCCGTTTTACAATAAAAAAAGCATAACTAAGGTGGAGGCTATTGTGAGTACACAGAATGAATTACTAGCAAAAATAGATGAAAAATATGAAAAATTAAGCAAAGGGCAAAAGAGACTTTCGGATTATATCCGTCAAAATTATGACAAGGCGGCTTTCTTAACGGCCGTTAAGTTAGGGGAAGCAGTCGGTGTGAGTGAATCCACCGTTGTGAGGTTTGCGACCCAGCTTGGATATAAGGGATATCCGGAATTTCAGAAAGAATTAGGTGAGTTAGTAAGGACAAAGCTAACTTCGATTCAGCGTATGGAAGTGACCTATGAGCGAATGGAACAAAGTGAGATCCTCACGAATGTCCTTCATTCAGATATCAATAAGATTAAAATGACAATGGAAACCATCGATCAGCAGGCATTTGAACTGGCGGTGGAGACGATAATGGAAGCTAGGAAGATTTATGTTGTTGGCATTCGCAGTTGTGCACCACTGGCTAATTTTCTTGCATATTATTTAAATTTGATTTGTGAAGAAGTTATTTGTGTTAATACAAATGGAGCTACTGAGATATTCGAACAGTTAATTCGTATCAATGAAGACGATGTAATCATAGGAATCAGTTTTCCAAGATATTCGATGAGAACGTTGAAAGCGCTGGAGTTTGCCAGCAATCGGAAAGCTAAGGTTATTACGCTTACAGACAGTATTCATTCTCCTATGAATTTATATTCGTCCTGCAATTTGATTGCTAGAAGTGATATGGCAGCGATTGTAGATTCACTGGTTGCTCCGCTAAGTGTCATTAATGCATTGGTGGTTGCACTGTGCATGAAAAAGCAGAACGAAGTTATTCAGACACTTGGAATGCTGGAAGAAATATGGGATGAATATGAAGTATATTCTCGAGATGAGCTCAATCCAGCACAAGAACATATGGATTTAGGAATGAAAGAAGATATAGAAGGAAGTACAAATGAGTAAGGTGTTGATTGTTGGCGGTGGTGCAGCCGGGATGTTTGCGTCTATATTTGCGGCGCGAAATGGGAATGAAGTGCATGTTTTTGAAAAGAATGAAAAATTGGGAAAAAAGTTATTTATCACTGGAAAAGGAAGGTGTAATGTCACAAATGCGTGTGATATGGAAACCTTGTTTGCAAGTGTAGTTACAAACAGCAAGTTTTTGTATAGTAGCTTTTACGGATACACCAATCAGGATGTTATTGAATTTTTTGAGTCATTAGGACTTCGGTTAAAGACAGAAAGAGGAAACAGAGTGTTTCCAGAATCGGATCATTCGTCAGATGTGATTAAAGCATTGGAACGTGCAATGAAAGAACACGGAGTACAGATTCATCTATATAGTACAGTAAAAAAAGTAACAGAAAAAGCAGGAAAGTTTGAGTCGCTGGAACTTTCAGATGGCAGCAAGATTTTTGGAGATGCATGTATTATTACTACAGGTGGAATGTCATATCAGACGACAGGTTCAACTGGCGATGGATATCGATTTGCAAAGGATTTGGGCCATACAGTGACAGAATTGCGCCCATCTTTAGTGCCGATGGAAACGAAAGAATATTTCGTACCTGAGCTTATGGGACTTTCACTTCGTAATGTACAGGTGCGCATTTTAGATGGAAAGAAAGAATTATACAATGAATTTGGAGAAATGTTGTTTACCCATTATGGTGTTAGCGGTCCATTGATGATCAGTGCCAGTGCATATGTTGGAGAAAAATTGTTAAAAGGTCAAGAATTGAAAGTATCGATTGATTTGAAGCCAGCACTTTCAGAGGAACAGCTTGATGCAAGAGTGCTGCGAGAATTTGAAGTGAATCACAATAAACAGTTTAAAAATGCAGTTGGCGGTTTATTCCCAAGCAAACTGATTCCAGTGATGATTGAACTTAGTGGAATTGATCCGGAAAAGAAAGTGAATATTATTTCTAAAGAAGAGAGACTTCGGTTTGTACATTTAATAAAGCACTTTGAGCTGACGTTAACTAGATTGCGGGATTTTAAGGAAGCAATTATCACGAATGGTGGAATAGCGGTAAAGCAAGTCAATCCGTCAACCATGGAATCAAAATTAGTGGAGGGAATCTATTTTGCTGGAGAAGTACTTGACTTGGACGCGCTTACAGGAGGATTCAACCTTCAAATAGCCTGGTCGACAGCGTACGCGGCGGGCAGTAGTATTTGGTAAAAGTGAGGGAGAAATATGGGATATAATATAGCCATTGATGGACCGGCAGGAGCAGGAAAAAGCACAATTGCAAAATTGGTAGCAAAGAAAAAAGGATTTATATATGTAGATACAGGAGCAATGTATCGAGGACTAGCCATCTATTTCATTAAGAAGGGGATCGCATCAACAGATATCGCTGCTATTGAAGCAGCTTGTGACGAAGCAGAGGTAACAATTCAATATGAAAATGGAGCGCAACAGGTATATTTGAACGGGGAAAATATTACATCTTTGCTTCGAAAAGAAGAAGTGGGAGATATGGCATCTAAAAGTTCTGGAATTCCCAAAGTGCGCGCTACTCTTATGGAACTTCAGCAGACGATGGCGCAGACCAAGGACGTGGTTATGGATGGCCGTGATATTGGAACGGTGGTGCTTCCAAACGCAGATGTGAAAGTGTATTTGACAGCAAGCGTAGCATGTCGTGCAAAAAGAAGATACTTGGAACTTCAAGAAAAGGGTGAATCTTGTAATTTAGAAGAAATTGAAAAGGATATTGAAGAGCGGGACTGGAGAGATATGCATCGAGAAACTTCACCGCTTCAGCAGGCTAAGGATGCAATTTTAATTGATAGCTCAGATATGACAATTGAAGAGGTTGTAGAGAAAATCTGTGATTTGTGTAAAGCTTAGAGCCAAGGCAGGCTATGTGAGAGAAAAATAATCGATAAAGGAGATTATTTATTATGAAAGGAATCATTTTGGCAGGAGGGGCGGGAACCAGATTATATCCGCTTACCATGGTGACTTCAAAGCAACTTTTGCCGGTTTATGATAAGCCGATGATTTATTACCCATTGTCAACATTGATGCTTGCAGGAATCAAGGATATTCTTATTATTTCAACTCCAATAGATATGCCGAGATTTCAATCTCTTCTTGGTGATGGAAGTCAGTTCGGGATTACCATTACATATAAAATACAGCCAAGTCCCGATGGGTTAGCACAAGCATTTGTTCTCGGCGAAGAGTTTTTGAATCACGAAGCAGGAGCGATGATTCTAGGTGATAACATCTTTTATGGAAATGGTTTTGGAAAAATACTTAAAGCGGCAGTCGAAAATGCAGAAAAAAATAACAGGGCGACTGTGTTTGGGTATTATGTTCCTGATCCGGGACGCTTCGGTGTTGTTTCTTTTGATGAAGAGGGAAAGGTGACTTCTATTGAGGAAAAGCCATTGATTCCAAAGAGCAACTACGCAGTGACAGGGCTTTATTTTTATCCTTCAGGAGTGGAAGAAAAGGCAAAAGATGTGAGACCTAGTTCGCGCGGAGAACTTGAGATAAGCACGTTAAATGAAATGTATTTGGAAGAAAACCGATTGGATGTACAACTTCTTGGGCGAGGGTTTGCCTGGCTTGATACAGGAACCATAGATAGTTTGATAGATGCGGCTAATTTTGTGCAGATGATTGAAAAACGTCAAGGAGTTAAGATTTCTGCCCCAGAAGAAATAGCTTATCGGTATGGGTGGATTACAAAAGAGAAATTATTGGAATCGGCTGAAAAATATGGGAAAAGCTTGTATGGCATGCATTTGCAGGCGGTAGCAGAAGGCAAAGTGAGAGGATAAAATATGAAGAAATATTTGATCACAGGTGGTGCGGGATTTATTGGAAGCAATTTCATTCACTACATGTTAAAAAAATATAAAGACATTCTTCTTGTTAATTTGGATAAGTTGACCTATGCGGGTAATTTGGAAAATTTGAATGATATCAAGGAAGATTCTCGTCATATTTTTGTTCGCGGAGATATATGTGATAAGAAGTTAGTGTCAGATTTATTCGAAACTTATGATTTTGACTATGTGATTAATTTTGCGGCAGAATCCCATGTTGATCGTTCAATTGCAGATCCAGAAATCTTTGTACAGACCAATGTGCTAGGAACTGTAAATTTATTGCAGATTGCAAAAAATCATTGGTTTGACACACAATTCCAAAAATGGAAGGCAGGAAGAAAATATTTGCAGGTTAGCACAGACGAGGTGTATGGTACACTTGGTGATTCTGGCTATTTCACAGAATCTACACCACTTGCACCACATTCGCCTTATAGTGCTTCGAAGGCTTCGGCAGATCATTTTGTGATGGCATTTTCTGATACATATGGTATGCCGATTAATATTACGAGATGTTCAAATAATTATGGTCCTTATCAGTTTCCGGAAAAGTTGATTCCATTAATGATTTATAATGCAAAACAGCATAGGGATCTTCCGATTTATGGTGATGGTATGCAGATTCGCGATTGGTTGTATGTGGAAGATCACTGTAAAGCGATTGACATGGTGGTGAATCATGGGAAAAATGGCGAGGTGTATAATGTAGGCGGGCACAATGAGCACTCCAATATTTTTATCGTTAAGACGATTGTAGAACAGCTTCGCAGAAGGCTGCAAGATGAAAAGATTACAGAGAATCTCATGAAGCATGTGGAAGATCGATTGGGACATGACCGAAGATACGGAATTGATCCTACAAAAATCAAGGAGGAGCTAGGGTGGTATCCTGAAACTCCATTTGAGAAAGGGATTGTTCTTACAATCAATTGGTACTTGGACAATGAAAGTTTTAGTAACAGGTGTGAATGGCCAAGTCGGTCATGATGTTATGCGCGAATTAAAAAAAAGGGGTATATGTGGTGTTGGCTCAGATATTACAGATAGCTATGCAGGGAGTAATATCAATTCTGCTGTAAGTACAATGGCTTATAGAAAATTAGATATTACAGACAAAAATCTTGTTGAACGTGTTGTTTGTGAAATGAAACCAGATGTAGTTATCCATTGTGCAGCGTGGACGAATGTAGATATGGCAGAAGATGATGATAAAGTTACCGCAGTAAAAAATGTGAATGCCGAGGGCACAAAACACATAGCAAATGTCTGTAAGAAGATTGGATGTAAGATGCTATATTTGAGTACGGATTATGTGTTTAGTGGTCAGGGAGAAAATCCTTGGCAGCCAGATTGTACAGATTACAGCCCGCTGAATGTTTATGGAAAGACAAAATTAGACGGAGAGCTTGCAGTAAGCAGTATATTGGACAAGTTTTTTATTGTTCGCATTTCCTGGGTGTTTGGAATAAATGGAAAAAATTTTATTCGGACGATGATTGATGTGGGAAAGAAATTTGAGAAAGTGAAAGTTGTGCAAGATCAAATTGGGAGACCCACATATTCTCTTGATCTTGCCAAACTTCTTGTTGATATGTGTCAGACTGAGAAATATGGATATTATCATGCAACGAATGAAGGGGACTATATATCTTGGTATGATTTTTGTGTGGAGTGTTATAGACAGTATGGCTTAGAGACACAGGTTATTCCAGTCACAACAAAGGAGTATGGTGGGAATAAAGCTGTAAGACCTCAAAATAGCAGATTGGATACAGAAAAGCTTTTAGAAGCGGGATTTTCACAGCTTCCTATGTGGAAAGATGCCGTGAAACGCTATTTGCTAGAAGCACAATTATAAAAAGGAGTGCGGCAGCATGGGACAAATTGTGGTTGAAAAAGATGTGTCTGGGATAAAAGGACTTTGTGTTGTCACCCCAGCCGTTTATAAAGACGAACGTGGATATTTTATGGAAACGTATAGTCAAAGGGATTTTGAAGCGGCAGGCATTCATGTGAATTTTGTGCAGGATAATCAGTCTATGAGTGTGAAAGGTGTGCTTCGAGGACTTCATTTTCAAAAGAATTATCCACAGACAAAACTGGTTCGGGTAATCAAAGGGTCTGTCTTTGATGTAGTCGTGGATTTGCGGAAAGATTCCAGTACTTATGGAAACTGGTATGGGCTTGAATTGACGGAAGAAAATAAAAAACAGTTGTTGATTCCTAGGGGATTTGCACATGGTTTTCTTGTTCTTAGTGAGAAGGCAGAGTTTTGCTATAAATGTGATGACTTTTATCATGCAGATGATGAAGGTGGTATAGCGTGGAACGATCCCAAAATCGGCATTGAATGGCCAAGGGTGAGTGGAACATACAAAGGGACTGCATCTGCGTCTGGATACAGTCTGGATGGCCTTGCCTTAAAGCTTTCAGATAAGGATCAGAACTGGGGAGGTATCGAGTTTTTGAAGTAAATTTGATAGATATGAAAAAAAATTAAATTCCTCTTGCATTTAATAATATTATCTGTTAAAATACTATGTGTTGTGAGTCTGTATATGTATTTACAGACATCTAAGTTCGTTAGGAGGTGCAATCATGGCTAAATGTGCTATTTGTGAAAAGGGTGCTCATTTTGGAAATAACGTAAGTCACTCTAATAGAAAAACATCTAAGATGTGGAAATCTAACGTAAAATCTGTAAGAGTTAAAACAGAAAACGGCGGAACAAAGAAAATGTATGTATGTACAAGCTGTTTAAAGTCTGGACTTGTTGAAAGAGCTTAATTAGAACGGAAATGAAGAGAACCGAGGTTTTATATGAACTTCGGTTTTTTTATTGTAATTATAGAGTTCTGGTTTGAATGAACTAACCGTCATTTACTATTTTCTTGTCAAACAGATAAAAATAGAGTATAATGAAGAATAATATTTGAATATAACATCAGTATTATTTATAGAAAATGGAGGTACGAGTATGAAAGGCAGTATGAGTACAAATTTAGGTATTATCACAATTGATCCAGATGTAATTGCAAAGTATGCAGGTTCTGTTGCAGTAGAATGTTTTGGTATCGTGGGAATGGCTGCAGTGAGTATGAAAGATGGTCTGGTAAAGCTCTTGAAGAAAGAAAGCATTACAAAAGGCATTCATGTTACAATCAACGAAGAGAATAAGATTATCTTGGATTTTCATGTTATTGTTGCTTACGGCGTAAGCATTTCAGCTGTTACAGATAATTTAATCAGCAATGTAAAGTATAGAGTGGAAGAATTTTCTGATATGCAGGTAGAAAAGATTAATATCTTTATCGAAGGTGTCAGAGTAATCGACTAATTAAGGAGGAACTACTAGTGGGAACTGATACTATTAGTGTGGAGATGCTTGCAAAGATGTTTCTTGCAGGTGCTCAGAATATTGAAGCTAAAAAGGAATACATCAATGAGTTGAATGTATTCCCTGTTCCAGATGGAGATACAGGGACGAATATGTCTATGACAATCATGGCTGCGGCGAAGGAAGTAACGAGCCTTACGGAAGTAGATATCGCATCTGTATGTAAGGCTATTTCATCAGGGTCATTGCGCGGTGCAAGAGGAAACTCAGGTGTTATTTTATCGCAGCTTCTTCGTGGATTCACAAAGTCTATTAGAGAAGAGGAAGTTATTGATGTCCCAGCCCTTGCTAGAGCAGCGATTCGTGCAAAGGAAACTGCATATAAAGCTGTTATGAGACCGAAAGAGGGAACAATTCTTACGGTGGCGCGTGGTATGGCAGATAAGGCTGTAGAACTTGCGCAGGAAACGGAAGATATGGAAGTTTTTATTGCGAAGGTAATCGAAGAAGGTGAGAGTGTTCTTGCCCAGACACCAGAGATGCTTCCAGTATTAAAAGAAGCTGGCGTTGTGGATTCTGGTGGACAGGGATTGATTGAAGTGCTCAAAGGAGCATATGACGCATTCCTTGGCAAAGAGATTGATTATGCTTCGCTTCCGACAGGTGCTTCGACAACGGTGACGAAAGTCAGTGCAGAAGCATCAGCGGATATTAAATTTGGATATTGTACTGAATTTATTATTCTTTTGGAAAAGGAATTTTCAGAACAAGATGAGGTGGAATTCAAAGCATATTTGGAATCCATTGGTGATTCTATTGTGTGCGTAGCAGACGATGATGTAGTTAAGATTCATGTTCATACGAATGATCCAGGACTTGCAATTCAGAAAGCACTCACATTTGGTCAGTTGTCTAAGATGAAGATTGACAATATGCGTGAAGAACATCAAGAAAAGCTGATCAAAGATGCGGAGAAACTTGCAGCAGAACAGGCGGCAAAGAAGGAAGCTCCACGAAAAGAGGCTGGATTTATTGCAGTGTCTGTAGGGGAAGGTATCAATGAGATATTCCGCGAATTGGGAGTGGATTATATCATTGAAGGCGGACAGACTATGAATCCTAGCACAGAAGATATGTTGAATGCGATTGCGAAGGTGAACGCAGATCATATTTATATTTTGCCAAATAATAAGAATATTATTATGGCAGCGAATCAGGCGCGTGACATTACAGAAGATAAAGAGATTATTGTAATTCCAACAAAGACAGTTCCACAGGGAATTACAGCAGTCATCAATTTTAATGCCGAAGCTGATGTAAAAGAAAACGAAGAAGCGATGCTAGAAGCAATCTCACATGTAAAGACTGGTCAAGTGACGTACGCTGTGCGAGATACTCGTATTGATGATAAAGAAATTCATGAAGGTGACATCATGGGAATCGGTGATGCTGGAATTCTTTCAGTGGGTGTATCTATTGATGCGACAACAAAAGATATGTTGAGCCACTTGGTAGATGAAGATTCAGAATTGATTAGCATTTACTATGGCTCTGATGTATCAGAAGATGATGCGCAGGCTTTGATTTCAGAGATTGAAGAGTTATACCCAGATCAAGATGTGGATGCACATTGTGGTGGTCAGCCGATTTACTATTATGTAATTGCGGTCGAATAATTGAAATGTTGAGAACATAAAAAGAGAGTGTTGAAAAATGCTCTCTTTTCTTAATACGATGAAAATATTGTGATAATTGGAAATGAGTTATGAATGAGAATTCAAATGTAAGTGACTTAAAAGGAATTGGAGAAAAAACTGAAAAACTTTTTCAAAAAGTAGGGGTGCAGACGATAGGTGATCTGCTACGTTATTATCCAAGAGGATATGATGTATATGATTCTCCGGTTTTGATTTCGGATGTCGATGCGGGGAAAATCAGTACTATTTCAGGTGTAATTTCAGCAAAACCGCAGGTGGGCGGAAATCGAAGTACACAAATTACGACAATCAGCGTCAAAGATGAGACTGGGATTATGAAAGTAGTTTGGTTTCGCATGCCATTTTTGAAAAATACACTTGAAAAAGGTCAACGGGTTATTCTGCGAGGTCGTATTATTGACAAAAAAGGGAAAAAAATAATGGAACATCCAGAAATATTTATCCCAGCGGAGTTATATGATCAAAAATTAGACACGCTTCAACCGCTATATCCATTGACTGCAGGGCTGAGTAATAATATGATAGCGAAAGCTGTAAAACAGTCGATAGAATATTTGGATTTATCACAGGAGATTCTTCCGGGAAATATCAGGCTAAAGTATCATTTGGCTGAATATAACTATGCAATGCGAGGAATACATTTTCCAGAGAACAAAGAGCAATATTATCTGGCAAGAGAACGACTTGTGTTTGAAGAGTTTTTAATATTTATACTTGCACTTAGACAGACGAGAGAAAAGAATGAAAGGCAACGCAATGAATTTAAGATTGAACAAAAATACAAGATTGATAATTTTTTAGATTCATTACCATTTGAGCTTACGAATGCACAAAAAAAGGTTTGGGAAGAGATTCAACGTGAAATGTGTGGAGATTATGCCATGTCGCGATTAATACAAGGAGATGTTGGCTCCGGAAAAACAATCATAGCGATATTGGCATTGTTCTTAGTTGGGCTGAACGGGTATCAGGGAGCTATGATGGCACCTACAGAGGTACTTGCAAAACAACACTATGAAGGAATTACAGAATTTCTGGAGGCGTATCAAATTCCATTAAAAGCCGAATTGTTGACCGGATCAATGACAGCGAAAGAAAAACGTCTTGCGTACGAAAAAATAGAAGCAGGAGAGGTTCAGATTATTCTAGGGACACATGCATTGATACAAGAAAAAGTGAACTATCAGAAACTTGCACTTGTGATTACGGACGAACAGCACAGGTTCGGTGTAAGACAAAGGGAAAGCTTTGCTCAGAAAGGGACAGTTCCGCATATTTTAGTGATGAGCGCAACGCCAATTCCCAGAACCTTGGCAATTATTTTATACGGCGAATTAGATATTTCGGTTATAGATGAACTCCCTGCCAACCGTCTTCCAATAAAGAATTGTGTTGTTGATACCGATTATCGTCCAAGTGCATACCGCTTTATGAAGAAACAGATTGAGGAGGGCAGACAATGCTATATCATTTGCCCTATGGTAGAAGAAAGTGAAGCGATGGAAGCGGAGAATGTCATGGATTATACACAGATGTTACAGGAAGAGATGGGAGCATCTATCTGTGTTGCCGCACTTCACGGGAAAATGAAACAAAAACAGAAGGACGAAATAATGGAGTCTTTTGCAAAGAATGAAATCCAGATTTTGGTGTCCACAACGGTGATAGAAGTTGGAATCAATGTTCCGAATGCAACGGTGATGATGGTAGAAAATGCAGAGCGATTTGGCCTGGCACAGCTTCACCAGCTTCGAGGGCGTGTAGGACGAGGAAAGTATCAGTCTTATTGCATTTTTATGAGTGGATCTAAGACGAAAGAAACGAAAAAACGTTTGGAAATACTCAGCAAATCAAACGATGGATTTTACATTGCGAATGAAGATTTGAAGCTCCGCGGACCAGGAGATTTGTTTGGCATCAAGCAAAGTGGATCTTTGGAGTTTCGATTGGGGGATGTGTTTCAGGATTCCGAACTTCTTCGGAAAGCAAATGACGCTGCAAATGATATTCTGCGGTACGACCCAGAGCTTACAATGAAGGAACATATACGGATGAAAGAGTATTTGGAAAAATATATAAAGAAAATAAATTTAGAGACGACGCTCTAAAAAAATGTTGATTTTTTATTAAATTTTGGTATAATAGTCTTTGTTGGCAACCTGATAGGTTGACTTCTGCTGAAATAGCTCAGTCGGTAGAGC
>CAZYCT010000047.1:0-16181 GCA_964646135.1 uncultured Coprococcus sp.
CGCCACACCCACAGTAAGCAGCATCAATAGCAGTGCTGTTCCAAATCCTCCTGCCATATCTTCGCTGATTCCAACACCCACGCCAATCTTGTTCGCAGTCTTTTCTACGATATCGTCACTGTCAGCATAGCAAAATATGCAGTTTTCGGCTACCAATTGAACATGGAAATCACGCAGCTGCCAGTTGCATCCTCGCTATTCCAGCATTTTTGGGATGATAAAAAGTAATTTTTTCCATTATACTTTAAATAAGTTGACAAATCCACCTTCATATGTTAGTATACCCTGCGAACCGTTCACAATTAGAACTTTTAAAAAGGACGATACTTATGGAAAATATGAATGAAAATTTACTCAGTGCATGGCTTCGTCTTTCAACGTCTGTGGTAAACAGTCGTGTGGTTTCTGATTTGTCCTACAATGAATCACTGGTTTGTAACATTTTATATACGGAACACAAGCAGAATGCAAAGAAGCTTCTCACTGCAACAGATCTCTGCAACGCAACCAAAATGTTAAAATCACAAATGAATCGGACTCTCAATTTATTAGAAACGAAAAATATCATCACCCGTGTTCGTTCATCGAACGACAAGCGACAGGTTTTCGTACAATTCAATTTTGATGCTGCAGATCTCTATCTGAACCAGCATCAAAAGATTTTGTCTTTGATCGACACGGTAATTGCTCAGTTAGGACAAGAAAAATCGGAAGAAGCTCTGCAGCTTTTTAGATCCATTTGCGATATCGCAGATGAAGCAATCAGCAACATAGAAAGGAAATAAGATACCATGATTAGAATTTTAGTAGACTCCGCCTCTGACTATACATTAGAAGATTTAAAAGCCAAAAATATCGAAATGGCCCCTCTTTCTGTGAATTTAGGAGGCAAAACATATTTGGATAATGTAGAACTTGAACGCAACCGGTTGTATCAAATGCTAGAAGAAACTGGAGACTTTCCAAAGACCTCTCAGCCATCACCAAGCACTTTTGAAGCAATTTTTCGCGATGCAAAGGAAAAAGGAGATGAGGTAATCTGTGTTCTCCTTTCTTCTGGGCTGAGCGGCACTTGTCAAAGTGCACACTTAGCAAAAAACATGGTTGACTATGACAAGATTTATATTATTGATTCCTTAATTGCTACCATCGGAGTTAAGCTGCTTGCAGACCATGCCAATGACCTGCGCAATCAAGGTGTGCCTGCCGAGGCAATCGTTGAAAAAATCGAGGACCTGAAACACCGTCTCAAACTGTTTGCAGCAATCGATACTCTCGAATACCTTCAGAGAGGCGGCCGCATCAGCAAAGCTGCAGCAACAATCGGTTCCCTTGCAAATTTGAAACCGATCATAACATTTACGGAAGAGGGAACACTTGCAATCCCTACGAAATGTATCGGACGCAATAAAGCAATTACAACTTTATTAAAATATACCGAAGAGCATCCAATTGACCCTGATTTTCCGATTTATCCAATCTATACTTATGGACGCGAAAACATCGAAAAATTAATTGCCAAAAGTGCTCCTAACGCCATTTCATTCTCTGAAATTCAGCAGGTTGGGGCTACCATTGGATGTCACATCGGTAGTGGCGCATATGGCATTGTCTATGTAGAGAAACAATAGCTTATATAGCGCATATTGTTCTACTCTTCGTCTTATTTCATTGAATTATCTAACAATTTTCATAATAATTCTTTATTGTGTTGACTTTTGTTTTATTTAATGTTAAAGTTGTCCGGTAAAGAAGCAGCAAAAATTCACAGTGATACACTGTGAATTTTTGCAAACAGACAGAATACAATATCTGCGAGGCGCATATCTTCTCCGCAGCAAATAGGTATGTTAGCTCTGCAAATGATAATGGATACTGCCTTCTTCTTTGTTTGTATGTTTTATCGAAAAGGGAAAGGGGGAAAACATATGTTATTAAATTTAGTTAACACGATTAATACATATCTTTCTGACTATGTGCTTGTATTCCTTTTGATTGCTGTGGGTCTTTGGTATACGATTAAAACAAGATTCGTGCAGGTGCGCTATTTTGGCGCAGGTATGAAAGAAATCTTCGGGGGACTTTCTTTCAAAGGCGGCTCTCACGGCGGTGGAATGAGTTCATTCCAGGCAGTTGCAACTGCTATTGCTGCTCAAGTAGGTACGGGTAACATTGTAGGTTCTGCCGGTGCTATCCTTACTGGTGGTCCGGGTGCTATCTTCTGGATGTGGATCATTGCATTCTTTGGAATGGCTACGATTTACGCCGAAGCAACACTTGCTCAGGAGACTCGTACAACCGACTCAACTGGTACACTCCAAGGTGGTCCTGTATACTACATTACAAAAGCTTTTAAAGGCGGCTTCGGAAAAGCACTTGCATATTTCTTCGCTGTCGCAATTACCTTAGCCCTTGGCTTTTTCGGTTGTATGGTACAGTCAAACTCCATCGGTTCCACAATCAATACTGCGTTTGGTATTCCATCTTACATCGTTGGTATCATCCTTGTAGTAATCTGTGGATTCATTTTCTTAGGCGGTGTGGATCGTCTCGCATCTGTTACCGAGAAGCTGGTTCCAATCATGGCAGGCTTTTTCATCATAGGCGCTCTTATCGTACTCGTGATGCGTGCACAGTTTGTACCTGAGGCATTCGGCATGATTTTCAAATATGCCTTCCAGCCACAGGCTATCATCGGTGGTGGCTTTGGTGCAGCACTTAAGATTGCGGTCAGCCAAGGTGCAAAACGTGGTCTTTTCTCAAACGAAGCCGGTATGGGTTCTACACCTCATGCACACGCACTTGCCCAGGTTCAGACACCTCATATCCAAGGTACTGTTGCCATGGCCGGCGTATTTATTGATACATTTGTAGTTCTCACATTGAATGCACTGGTAATCATTTCTACTCTTTATGCTGGAAATGGTCCGCTGGCAAATGGTTACACCAAGGAGCTTGCACAGACATATGTGAATACAAATCTCGCCCAGAAGGCCTTCGGTGTTGTATTCGGCGAACAACTTGGTGCAATGTTCGTTGCAATTGCATTGTTCTTCTTTGCATTTTCAACGATTCTTGGTTGGAACTTATTCGCGAAAGTCAATGTAATATGGCTGTTCGGTGAGAAAGCGCAGAAACCTTTCATGGTAATTGCGTTGGTATTTATTTTCCTTGGAACAATCGGGGAAAGTGACTTGGTTTGGGGTCTTTCAGACTTGTTCAATCAGTTGATGGTAATCCCTAATGCACTTGCATTATTCGTATTGACCGGTGTGGTTGTGCGAATTCTCAATGAGGGAACAAAGAATAAATAATTCATAAATATTCAAAACGCTACTGCATGGCAGTAGCGTTTCTTTTTATCCTATTCATTTAACCTCTATTTTGCTGAGCAACCAATTGCTCTGCTCCATATTTCTTTCGCAGTGCTGGCTTTTCGATCTTACCAGTTGCATTTCTCGGCACATCTGCAAATATAATTCGTTTCGGACGCTTATAACGAGGCAATCCCATACAAAATTCATTGATTTCTTCTTCCGTACATTCCATACCATCTTTGACAGAAATAATTGCTCCTGTTATTTCACCTAATCGCTTATCTGGAAGTCCAATGACTGCTACATCCTTCACTTTCTCATATGAATTCAAGAAATTCTCAATCTGTACCGGATAGATGTTTTCACCACCACTGACAATTACATCTTTCTTTCGGTCTACCAGGAAATAGAAGCCCTCTTCATCCTGCATTGCCATATCACCAGTACAAAGCCATCCATCCCGCAGTGTCTTCGCGGTTGCTTCTGGATCATTGTAATAGCAAGTCATCACTCCTGGACCTTTCACGCACAGTTCGCCCACTTCTCCTTGTGGAACTGTGGCACCTTGCTCATCCACAATCTTACATTCCCAGCGATAGCCTGGAATTCCGATTGCACCGACTTTATGTATATTTTCAATTCCAAGATGCACACATCCTGGGCCTGTAGACTCAGAAAGTCCGTAATTGGTATCGTAGAGGTGATTTGGAAAATACTTCTTCCACCGCTGAATCAGCGATGGCGGAACAGGCTGTGCCCCAATATGCATCAATCTCCACTGATCAAGTTCATAGTCGTCCAGCTTTAAATCGCCTCTGTCCAACGCATCCAAAATATCCTGTGCCCATGGCACTAAAAGCCACACCAATGTACAGTGTTCCTTCGATACTGTATCTAATATCACTTCCGGTGATGTACCCTTGAGAAGTACTGCTTTACTACCAGCACAGAGGCTACCCATCCAATGAAACTTAGCTCCTGTATGATAAAGCGGTGGAATGCACAAAAATACATCCTCTCTGCTTGTTAAATGATGCTTCTGCTCCATCTGTGCCGCCTGCATCAAGCTCTCGTGGTTGTGCAAGATTGCCTTCGGAAATCCTGTTGTTCCAGACGAAAAATAAATCGCTGCCGAATCTTCCTCTTCTAATCGGACAAGCGGTGCCTGACTGGACTCATCTGCCACCAGACTGTGATAGCCCTCCGCAAAAGTTGGACACCCGTCCCCAACATAAATCAAAAGACGACCTTTACTAAGTTTCTCTTCAATCGCCTCAATACGCCCTATAAACTCCGGTCCAAAAAATAGTACATGAACCTCCGCAAGATCTGCACAGTACTGAATCTCATCCGCTGCAAATCGAAAGTTGAATGGCACTGCAATTGCTCCCGTCTTCAAAATTCCGAAATAAATCGGAAGCCATTCCAGGCAGTTAAACATCAATATTGCCACTCGGTCACCCTTTTGAATACCTCGGTGCAAAAGCATATTCGCCACTCGATTGGCTTTCTCGTCAAACACGCTCCACGTGATTTCTCTTCGATATGGGCTTGCTGATGTAGATTGAACCAAGTCATATTCCTTCCAAGTCCTTCTCCTATTATCCGGCATCGACGGATTCAATTCGATCAATGCCACTTCTTCGCCATACAATTTATGGTTCCGTTCCAACAAGTCTGTTACAGGCATAACCACTATTCCTCACTTTGTATTTTTTCGCTTTAAATCGTAAAAGTATTGATTTCATTGTAACTTTTCCTCAAATGTTTGTCAATGACAGAATACGAAAAAAGCCAGCAGGCGATTCTCAGTGAACCCTGCTGGCCAAATCTTCATATATTAAAGTGCAATGTATTTAATGACAAACAAAATTGCTAACACATACATAAGTGGTGAAAGTTCTTTCTTGCGTCCACATACAAGCTTAATCACAACGTGTGAAATAATTCCCATTGCAATTCCTTCTGAAATGCTGTACATAAATGGCATCGCGATAATTGCAATAAACGCTGGGATTGCATCTGTGTAATCATTGAAATCAATCTTTGTAATTGATGTGAGCATCAAGAAACCAACCATTACAAGTGCCGGCGTTGTTGCAAAGGATGGGATTGCCAAAAAGACTGGTGATAAGAGCAAAGACAATCCAAACAAAATTGCAGAAACCAAAGAAGTCAATCCAGTTCTTCCGCCATCTGCCACACCTGATGCACTTTCTACAAATGTTGTAACTGTAGAAGTTCCCATCGCTGCACCTGCTGCTGTACCTACTGCATCAGCAAGAAGTGCTCCCTTAATTCTAGGAAGCTTTCCATCCTCATCCAGAAGATCTGCCTTCGTTGCCACACCGATCAATGTTCCGAGTGTATCAAACAAATCAACAAACAAGAATGCGAACATAATAATCACAAAGTCAATAGAAAATACTTTGCTGAAATCCATCGCAAACAACGTTGGAGCAAGGCTTGGAATAGAAATACCATTGCTAAAATCTGGAAGCAGACTATACCAGCCAGCTTCTGGAGATGGTGTATAAATTCCAAGAAACTGACAGATAATGCCAAGTCCCCATGTGATCAAGATTCCCCACAAAATGTTCCCTTTCACGTTCTTAACCATCAAAATTCCAGTGACCAAAATTCCAACCAGTGCTAACAGAACCGTAATTCCTTCCGTTGAAAATGTTCCCGCTGCCACAGAACCTTTAAATGAAAATAAAGTTACTAACGTTGATGAATCCACAACTACATGAGCATTCTGCAGACCGATAAATGCAATATAAAGACCGATACCTACCGAAACTGCATGTTTCAAATTCATTGGAATCGCATTAAAGATTGCTTCTCGTACATTTGTGAGCGAAAGTACAACAAAGATAATACCTTCCACAAAGACAGCAGCCAATGCTTCCTGCCATGTAAATCCCATACCAATAACAACCGTATAAGCAAAATATGCATTCAATCCCATTCCTGGTGCAAGTACAAATGGATAATTTGCCAAAAGTGCCATAGTACAAGTGGCCAAAAATGCAGATAAAGCTGTCGCAGTAAATACAGCTCCTCTGTCCATTCCTGCTTCTGCAAGAATATTCGGATTTACCGCCAGAATATATGCCATGGTCATGAATGTCGTAATACCAGCAATTACTTCTGTCTTAAAATCCGTACGATTTTCTTTCAAATGAAAGATTTTCTCTAATGTGTTCATCGTCTCATTCCTCCTGGATTTCTTAGTATGATTTATTATAGCACAAATGTCTTCAAATACAACGTTACAATCTTTTCACTTGTTAGAATATTCCTAAAAGGAAAATCGTAAAAATAATCAACGGAAGAACAAATGTCATATATGGGCGCATCCATTTTGCCACTTTCAAACCAACACCCTCATTGGCCTCAGCTACGAATTTGTCCCAGCCCCAGCCATAACGTGTCACGCAGAACAAAACATAGATCAATGATCCCAATGGAAGAAGAAGATTACTTACCAGAAAATCTTCCAAATCCATCACGCCTGTTCCAGCTCCCAGCGGCTCAAATCCACTCCAAAGATTAAATCCCAAAACACAAGGCAGTGAGAGAAGAAAAATGACAATTCCGTTGATCAAACATGTTTTCTTTCTTGTCCATCCGAACAAATCCATGGTGCATGACATAATATTTTCAAATACAGTAAACACAGTAGACAGTGCTGCAAATGACATAAATACAAAGAACAGACTGCCCCACAGTCTTCCCAATGGAATGTGGTTAAAAATATTTGGCAATGTAATAAAAATCAGACTCGGACCGCTATCTGGCTGCACTCCATAGGCATAACAGGCTGGGAAAATAATGAGTCCTGATGTCACCGCCACAAACGTATCCAACACTGCAACATTCACTGCCTCTCCCATCAGCGAATGATCTTTTCCAATATAACTTCCAAAAATTGCCATAGCGCCAATTCCCAGGCTCAATGTGAAGAACGCCTGATTCATAGCACCAACCACAACTTCACCAATTCCAATTTCCAGCATACGGTCAATATCTGGGAGCAGATAGAACTTCAGCCCTTCTTCTCCACCATCCATCAAAATACTGTTGACCGCGAGCACCACCATAATTGCAAGCAATGCAATCATCATCACCTTGGTGATGCGCTCCAGACCATTTTGCAGTCCCATCGAACATACCAACACGCCCAGTACAACAACAATCCCCATGAACACAGTCATGCCAATCGGCTCTGCCAGCATCTCGTTAAAAATGTTTCCTACTTTCGCCGCATCTGCCCCTTCAAATGCTCCTGTAGCAGTCTTCACAAAATAAAACAGCATCCATCCGGCAACTGTCGTGTAAAACATCATCAAAAGATAATTGCCCGCCAATGCCACATATCCATGTAAATGCCATTTACTTCCTTTCGGAGCTAATGCTTGATATAATTTTACCGGGCTTTTCTGACTTGCTCTTCCGATTGCAAATTCCATAGTAAGCACAGGAACTCCCATGACAATCAAAAAGAAAAAGTAAATAAGAACAAAGGCTCCTCCCCCATAAAGCCCCGTAATATACGGAAACTTCCATACATTTCCAATACCAATCGCACACCCGGCGCTTAGCAGGATAAATCCCAAGCGACTTCCCAAACGCTCTCTCTGCATAATTCTTCCTCCTCGTATCTATCAGCTATTTCTTAACCACATCACACTGACAGATTCCATAATATTCAAATACTTTCTGCGCCTTTGCATCGATTTCTTCCCCGCAGACCACAATCGGAACTGCTGGCGGGCATCCCACATTCAAAGCCGCAAGAATTCTACCCTCGCTATCCTTGGCAGACACTGTTTCTCGTTCCGAAAAGAGTGCATCTCTTATAGACAAAACCTTCCTTGGCATTCCCATTTCCGGCACACCTTCTTCGATCGGTGTCCTTCTTTCTATATGAATCAGTACTTCTTCTAAGCGTTTCAAATCTTCCGTACTCATTTCACAAGAAAGCATCATCACAACATAGTCTGGGTCTGCAAATTCTACTACGATTCCTTCCTTTGCAAGTAACTTTGCAAACGCTTCTCCTTGATAGCCATAAGGCTTTGTCGCCATCGTTAGTTTCATAGGTTCCTGTCCCACAAGACAGAATCCCCAAGCGGAAAGTCTTTCTTTTAGACGGTCAACTCTTTCTATAAAATCCACTAATTTCCTAGAAAATCCATCTGCTATGTACGCATTTGCCAAATCTAGCGACTGTAAGATCAAGTACGACGGGCTGGTTGAGCCAAAAACTGCCATTCCATCCTTCGCCTGCTGCACAAATAACTTCGATGCATCCTTTGCCACATGCAGATACGCGCCTCCCGTCAAAACTGGAAGGGTCTTATGTGCGGAATCACAGCAAAGATCAGCGCCTAAGTCCATCGGGTGTTTCGATTTCTCCAGAAATTTAAGATACGCACCATGTGCGTTATCCACAAGTAACAGCGTGCCATACTTCTTACACACATCTGCCACTTTTGGAACATCCACCATATTCCCCAGATAGTCTGGACTGGTCAAATACACGGCCACTGGCTTTTCTTCCTGTATGCGCGCCTCTAGGCAGCCCAAATCCACCGCACAGGTAAGATAGGATTCCCCGAAATTTGGCACCAGCCACTCCACTTCCAGATCCAGAAGTCCTGCCGCAGTCACAAATGTCTTATGTGCATTGCGTCCTGCTAAAATCTTTCGCCTCTTCTCCGTCTGCCCTGCATACAAGCATGCAAGAAAAAGCATCGTGCGAATACACAAAGAAGAACCTTCTGCTGAGTAGAACGTTGCCTGCGTGCCAAATAGCTTCGCCGCATGTTCTTCACTTTCTCTGATAATGCCAGTAGCTTCGTACAAGCTGTCCGCGCCTTCGATTTCCGTAATGTCATAGGATTCCATGCCAAGCCTTGGATGCCCTTTATGCCCTGGCATGTGAAGACGCATGGCATGTGATGCACAATATGCCTCAACGAAATCGCAAATCGGCGTCTTCATTATTCGTCTCCCATCATTCTCGAAACAGCCACCATAATTGCACATTCCATACGTTTGCGGAAAAGTTCGCATCCGTACTTATATACACCTCTCACAGATCCAGTTGCATGGTAGGCGTTCGCCGCACATCCACCTGAACAGTACAATCTTGCCCAACAATCGCGGCATTCTGGTCGTGCATACACGTTGCAGCACGCAAATTCATTCTGGATATCTTTATTCTTCACACCGTCCCAGATATTTCCAAGGCAGAACTTCTCATCTCCCACAAACTGGTGACATGGATAAAGATCTCCCCACGGTGTCACTGCCATATATTCAGTTCCTGAGCCACAGCCTGAGATTCGTTTGTAAATACATGGCCCGCCTTTCAGGTCAATCATATAATGGTAGAAGGTAAAAGGATTTCCTTCTTTGTCTTTCTCAATCATCAATTCTGCCAATTTCTCATACTGTTCCATAATGATTGGCATATCCTCAGCTGTCAGTTCTGACGGATCTCCTTCTGCACAGACTACAGGCTCCATACTAAGTTCACGGAATCCCAGGTCCAGCATCGTCTTGATATCTTCAAGGAAATCTGGATTGGCATGTGTAAATGTTCCGCGCATGTAATAATCCTTGTGTCCGCGAGCCTCTACTAATTTCTGGAATTTAGGAACGATTTTCTCCCAGCTTCCATTCCCTGCATAGTCTACACGATAGCGGTCATGAACCTCTTTACGTCCATCCAGACTCAGTACCACATTGCTCATTTCCTTGTTGGCGAATTCAATTACATCATCATCAATCAAAATACCGTTTGTCGTAAGCGTAAAACGGAAGTTTTTGTTGTGTTCTTTTTCAATACTTCTTGCGTAAGCCACCAATTCCTTCAACATGTCAAAGTTCATCAATGGCTCTCCTCCGAAGAAGTCTACTTCCAGATTGCGTCGTGTTCCTGAATTCTCAATCAAAAAATCCAGTGCTCTTTTCGCCACATCCAGACTCATGATAGCACGTTCTCCGTGATATTTTCCCTGACTTGCGAAGCAATATGCGCAATTCAAATTACAAGTATGAGCCACATGAAGGCAAAGTGCCTTCACCACATTCGATGTCTTCTGCTTTAATGTACCTGCCATTGCTTCAAATGTATCCGGCGCAAATAATTTGCCGGCATCCTTGAGTTCTACAATCTGTTCATAGCACTCTTCAACCTCAGGTTCTGTCACTTCTTCATTGTCCGCATACTTTTTCATGATCTCTGCAATGATTGTTTCACGGCTTTCTGATTCGAATTTTTCAATAATATCATAAGCCACATCATCTACTACATGAACAGAACCAGAACAGATATCAAGTACAATATTGTATCCTCCTAGTTTATACTGATGTATCATAATTATCGTTTCCTTTCTATTTACATAGGAAGGGGGATGTCATGCTGCTGCACGCATCCCCGCCAAGTCCTCTCTGTTATAAAAGCTTTCAGATGAAAACTATTTGTCTTCTTTTACTGCTTTTTCACACTGCTGATTTGCAATACCACAGCTTGTTTTGCAAGCTGACTGGCATGATGTCTGACATTCGCCACATCCGCCATTTTTAGCGCTATCGCAAAGATTACGAGTTTCAAGTGTTTTAATATGTTTCATAGCTATAACCTCCACTCACGATACTATTTATTAAGTTTATCGCAAAGTGCGCTTAAAATCAATATCCTTCGTAAAAAAAAGTAATATTTATCTTAGCTATATTTTAGTTGACTTTTTTCATCAAATCCTTTATCCTTTTCCTAAATAGAATCTTTGACATTCCATTAAAGGGGAGTAGTTCAAATGTGCCGTCAACAAACGCGGTTATTTATAACTTGGTGGCACATACCTGATTTAGGTTACGAGACTTTTGATGCATGATTTTTCATGCATTGAGAGTCTTTTTTTATACAGAAAGCACTCCTTTCTAAATGTGCATGATGTACCAAAGAATACTACTACACTTATCACGGGAGGTATCTTATGAACCATTTTTATTTGCAAAAAAAAGAACAGATTCTGGAACATTTCCATATGACTTTACAGGGTCACACTTCTGAGTCTGCTCGCGATGCACTCGAAAAGCACGGTGTCAATCTCTTACAGGAAGGAAAAAGCAAGAGCACGCTGGAGATTTTCTTATCACAGTTTGCTGACCTCCTAGTCATTATTTTGATTATTGCCGCGATCATTTCTATGCTTTCTGGAAATACGGAAAGTACGATTGTTATTTTTGCAGTTATCGTAATGAATGCAGTACTTGGAACCATCCAACATAAGAAAGCGGAAAAATCCTTAGCAAGTCTAAAATCACTCTCTTCTCCAAGTGCCAAGGTGATTCGCAATGGGCAGAAAATTGAAATTCCATCTCAAGACGTTGTCCCAGGCGACATTGTTCTTCTGGAAGCTGGAGATATGGTGGTTGCCGACGGCCGCATTTTGGAAAATTTTTCCTTGCAAGTCAATGAAAGTTCTTTGACTGGAGAATCTACAAATGTAGATAAAAAGGACACAATTTTAGAAGGAGAATGTCCTCTTGCTGACCGTGTAAATATGGTCTACTCAGGAAGCCTTGTCACTTATGGGCGCGCAACAGTTCTTGTAACCGGAACCGGTATGAATACAGAAATTGGTAAAATTGCCGCTCTTATGAATGCGACAAAGGAAAAGAAAACACCTCTGCAGATTAGTCTTGACCAGTTCAGCAGCCGTCTTGCCGCTATTATCATGGTCATCTCTGGCATTGTCTTTTTGCTCAGTCTATATAGAGAAATGCCACTTCTTGACTCTTTAATGTTTGCAGTTGCCCTTGCTGTGGCTGCAATTCCAGAAGCATTGAGCTCTATCGTAACGATTGTACAGGCAATGGGTACACAGAAAATGGCGAAAGAACATGCCATTATCAAGGAATTGAAAGCCGTAGAAAGCCTTGGATGTGTCTCTGTGATTTGTTCCGACAAAACAGGAACTTTGACACAGAACAAAATGACTGTTCAGGATGTCTATGTCGATGGTCATGCATTTGCTCCATCGAAACTTGCTCTCACGAATCCGCTGCATCTGCATTTACTTTACAGTGCGATTCTGGCAAATGACTCTTCTATTGTCGAGGGAAAAGGAATCGGTGACCCGACCGAATTTTGTCTGTTGGAAATGGCACACACACTTGGGATTGATGAGCATGCTTACCGCGACTCTATGCCACGTTTGTCGGAGATTCCGTTTGACTCTGACCGAAAGTTAATGTCTGTAACATGCATGATCGACGAAACACCGACCCTCCTGACAAAGGGTGCCCTTGATGTTCTACTGGAACGAGCTTCTCGCATCCACACCAGCGACGGAATCCGCCCAATTACAGAGGATGACAAAGCTAATATTTTAGAGCAAAACATGATTTTCTCTCAAAATGGTCTTCGCGTCCTTAGCTTTGCTTATAAAGAAGCAAACCTTGACGCACCACTTGCCTTATCAGATGAACAAGACTACATCTTCATTGGCTTAATCTCTATGATGGATCCGCCTCGTGTAGAATCAAAAGCGGCTGTAGCAGACGCAAAACGTGCTGGAATCAAACCTATCATGATTACTGGCGACCACAAAATTACCGCCACTGCAATTGCCAAACAAATTGGAATTTATGAAGAAAATGATCTAGCTGTCACTGGTACGGAGCTCGATGCCATGTCCAGCACAGAACTGCAGGAAAAGATTGAACGAATTTCTGTCTATGCCCGCGTTTCGCCTGAAAATAAGATTCAAATTGTCGATGCATGGCAGAAGAAAGGACACATTGTTGCAATGACCGGTGATGGTGTAAATGATGCACCTGCACTTAAAAAGGCGGACATCGGTGTTGCCATGGGTATTACTGGAACCGAAGTTTCGAAAGATGCTTCTTCTATGATTTTGACGGATGACAATTTTGCAACCATCATTCATGCGGTGGCAAATGGACGTAATGTTTACCGCAACATCAAAAATGCCATTCAGTTCCTGCTCTCTGGGAATATGGCTGGAATCTTGGCTGTTTTATATACATCCCTTCTGGCACTTCCAGTGCCATTTGCACCGGTTCATCTGCTTTTCATGAACCTACTGACAGATTCCCTTCCAGCAATCGCCATTGGCATGGAACCTGCCGATTCCGATCTCCTCTCGCAGAAGCCTCGTAACCCAAAAGAAGGTATCTTAAATAAAGAGTTCCTTCTTCAGCTCCTTGTGCAAGGCGGTTTAATCGCCATCTGCACGCTTATCGCATTCCACTATGGTTTGCGCGCTGGAAATCCAGAACTTGCAAGCACCATGGCATTTGCTACACTGACTGCTGCCAGATTATTCCACGGATTCAACTGTCGAAGCAATCACTCTATCCTACGCCTTGGATTTAAGAGCAATCCAGCCAGTGCTGGTGCTTTCGCCGCAGGAATGATTCTTCTACTTTGTGTACTCTTTGTTCCATCCCTTGGCAATCTCTTCGCAGTATCCGCCTTAACCGGACACCAGCTTGCGCTGATCTTCCTTCTTGCCATCACGCCTACCATCTGTATTCAAAGCTATAAAATCATAAAAGAACATCTCTAAAATTCAAAAAGGTATCATCTTTCCTCGGATGATACCTTTTAACACATATAGCATATTTTCTTTTATATCGCACTCTTCTGCCATTTTCCTGTGCAATAATGCCACACAAACACAACTGTTCGAAAAATCCAGTCGATAACCATCGCAATCCAGACACCTAAGACACCAACGCCCATGTATTTTCCAATCACATAGCTGCACACAATTCGGAATGTCCACATGGAAAAAATCGATACAACCATGCAAAATCTCGCATCGCCCGATGCACGGAAAACATTAGGAAGCACGAATGACAATGGCCAGATTAATGCACCGCTGACACCGTGGAAAATTAAGATCTGTCTCGCCGCCTCCGCAGCTTCTGGCGACAGATTGTATGCTTTTAAAATCACAGGTAAGAGCAGATAGATCACACCACCTATCACTGCCAGTCCGCAATATGTAATTGCAAGCAACTTTTTCGTGTAATAGCGAGCCTGTTCGTAATCTCTAGCTCCCACGCTTTGCGAAATAACCGTCGGCATAGCAAGTGTCATTGTCGTTCCCGGAAGCATCTGAAACATGGCAACTGCATTTCCAACCGCGTTTGCAGCAATGGCATACGTTCCAAATGTCGACACTAGACTCAATACAATTAATTTGCCCAGCTGAAACATGCTGTTCTCCAAGCTGTTCGGAATCCCGACACTAAGAATTCTCTTAATCATTCCCTTATCTGGTCGGAAGTGAAGGGTCTTCTCCAGATACAAATCCCCCTTCTCCTTTGCAAGTAAAGCCAATATCATAATACAAGCAATCATGCGAGACACCAGCGTTGGAATCGCAACACCCTCTGTTCCACGGTGAAATCCATAAATCAAAGTAGCATTTCCTGTTACATTTATAATGTTCATAATAATGGATACTTTCATGGATACCTTAGAATTTCCCATCACACGGAAAATAGATGCCCCTGCATTGTACAATGCGATAAATGGAATGGATGCCGCTACAATAAGTAGATAAATTCTAGCGCTTTCCATAACATCCGGTTCAATTGTTCCAAACACTCTATGCAAAATAAAATTTTGTCCTGCGTACACAATTGCTGTGACGACCAGAGAACTAAGTCCCACGAACCAAACTAACTGATTCGCTGCTTTGTGAGCATTCTCTGTTCTCTTCTGACCAATATATTGTCCGGCCACCACCGCGCCTCCAGTGGCAAGTGCCGAAAAGATGTTAATCATCAGCACCATCACGCTGTCTACTAGTGAAACCCCCGACACAGCAGCTTCCCCTACACTTGCTACCATGATGGAATCTGCCAGTCCCACAAGAACCGCCAGAAACTGTTCCACCAGTAGCGGTGCAATCAGCGCAAACAATGCTTTATTGTCAAATAAATATTTCTGTTTCAAATAATCGTCTCCAAACTTATCGAATAAAATTCGTAGAAACTCTCTTCTCTTTCTCTGGGAGTCCGTATGCTTCTTTACCTAATGCAATACTCTTGATCAAGAACGACATGTTTCTTGCAAGTGTCCTCATTCCCTGAAGGCCCTCACCGTCCTGCTGCGCTTCTTCTGCATTGTTTCCATGAATGCTGTTCCAATACTGACCAGATGCAACCGGCATTCCTGCAATCGTAAAATACTTATTCAGTTCATCAAATGTAGAAGACAAACCGCCTCTTCTTGCGGATACCACAGACGTTCCTACTTTCATAGTCTTATCGAAATGAGTGCTGTAGAACAAACGATCCAAAAGTGCGATCAATGTGGCATTGGCAGAAGCATAATACACAGGGCTTCCTACTACCAGACCGTCACACTCCTCAAACTTCCCAGCAAGTTCATTTACAATGTCATCAAAAACACACTTGCCAGTTCCATAGCAAGATCCACAGGCAACACACCCTCTAATGTCCTTGTTTCCAACGTGCACCAGCTCTGTCTCAATTCCATTTTCCGCGAATACCTTCTCCATTTCATGGAGCGCTGTATAGGTACTTCCCTGCGCATGTGGGCTTCCATTTAATAATAACACTTTCATTTATCTTTCTCCTTCCACAAAGCATTTTCTTATTTCTTTATTATAAAATCTACCACTCAGATGTCAAGAAAAAGCACGCCTAAAAGCGTGACTTCGGTCACGCCGTTTCCTTTTTCGCAAGTTCTTCCAAAGGGATAAAGCCGATGCCGCTGGTTGTTTTTTTGTTCATGCTATCTCCTTACTTCATCAACTCATCGGTAAGTCGCAGAATTTCGGG
>CAZYCT010000048.1:0-15944 GCA_964646135.1 uncultured Coprococcus sp.
TGGCAGTGGGAAAAGTAATGTTGCGGATGCTGTGAGATGGGTGTTAGGAGAGCAGAGAGCAAAGCAGCTCCGTGGTGGAAATATGCAGGATGTAATTTTCTCGGGAACAGAGAATCGCAAACCACTCAGCTATGCGTCTGTAGCTATTACATTGGACAATTCAGACCATCAACTTCCAGTAGAGTTTGAAGAAGTAAAGGTTACTCGTAAACTGTATCGCTCAGGTGAAAGTGAATATTTGATCAATGGAAGCCCATGTCGTCTAAAGGATATCAATGAGATGTTCTATGATACTGGAATAGGAAAAGAAGGATATTCTATCATTGGACAGGGACAGATTGATAAAATTTTAAGTGGAAAACCAGAAGAGAGAAGAGAATTATTTGATGAGGCGGCAGGAATTGTAAAATTCAAGCGCCGCAAGAATATGTCTTTGAAGAAACTGGAAGAAGAACAGCAGAATTTAGTTCGCGTGAGTGATATTTTAGGGGAGCTGGAGAAGCAGTTCGGACCACTTGAAAAACAGTCAGAGAAGGCGAAAGAATTTTTAAAGAAAAAAGAAGAATTAAAACGATTCGATATTAACATGTTTCTGCTTGAGACTCAGCGAATCAAGGATCAAGTAAAAGAGGTCGAGGAGAAACTCGAAATTGCGAACCATGATCTTCAAGAAGCGGATCAGAAGTATTCAGAGATGAAGGCTGAGTATGAACAGATTGAAGAGCAGGTCGATGAAGCAGAAATGGAAATCGAACATTTCAAGGATCAATTGAACAAAACGACATTGCTGAGACAGCAGTTGGAAGGAAAAGTTGCACTTTTAAAAGAACAGATTCATAGTGCAAGAATGAATGATGAGCACTATAATCAGCGTTCTAGAACTATTTATCTGGAATTAGAAGAGCGAGAAAAACAGCAGGCAAGTTTGAAAAAGTCTAGTGAAGAAATCGCGCGTCAGCTAGAAGAAGAATTAGTAAAGCAACGTCAGATTAAGGAGACTCTTGATTTTATTCAGTCAAGGCTTGCCAGTACCAGTGCTGATATTGAGCAAACACAAGGTGATATTCTTCAAATTTTAAATAATCGTGTGTCGACGAAGACGAAAATCCAGCATTACGATACGATGATGGAGCAGATGAAAGTTCAGCGTTCACAGCTTTATAAACGCTTAGTAGAGGCAGAAAAAGAAATGCAGGAGCAGAATGTGCTCTACAAGGAATATGAAGAGAAACTGAGGAACATATCAGAAGGCATTCAAGCGTATGTGAAGCAGGTGAAAGCATATGAAGCAGAAATTGCCGAAATGCAAAAGCGGATTGATGAGGAGAGTGAGCAGCTGCGTGTAGGACAGGCTTCTTACCACAGAGAAAGTTCACGTTTAGAGTCGCTGCGAAATCTGACAGAACGTTATGATGGATACGGGAACAGTATCAAGAAGGTGATGGAGCGAAAAAACCAGGAACCGGGAATCCTTGGTGTTGTTGCCGATATCATCAAAGTAGAGAAGAAATATGAAGTGGCTGTGGAGACGGCACTTGGAGGCAGTATTCAGAATATTGTAACTTCCAATGAAGAAGTCGCAAAGAAGATGATTGGCTATTTAAAGCAGAACAAATATGGGCGGGCAACATTTCTTCCACTTACTTCCATGCGAGGTGGACAAGGAATTTCAAGACCAGAGGTTCTGAAAGAGAAAGGCGTGATTGATACAGCGGACAAACTTGTGCAAGTAGAAGAAAATTATCGAAAACTTGCAGAGAATCTTTTGGGTAAAACGCTGGTAGTAGATACCATTGATACGGGTATTCTGCTGGCTAGGAAATACCATCAATCACTGCGTATGGTTACCTTAGAGGGGGATTTGCTAAATCCTGGAGGTGCAATGAGTGGCGGAGCTTTCAAGAATTCCAGCAACCTATTAAGCCGTAGACGTGAAATTGAAGATATGGAGAAACAGGTTGCCAAACTGAAAGTAGATGTTCAGAGCTATCAGACTATGCTGAATGAGAGTAAAGCGAAGCGAGCAGGCTTGTATGCAAAAGTAGAAGAAGTTCAGCAGACATTGCAGAAAGAATATGTTGCGCAGAATACAGCAAAGATGAATTTGGAACAGGCTGCTTCCAAACAAAAATATGCCAAAACATTGACGCAGGATATTCATAAAGAGCGAGTACTTCTCGATGAACAGATTGTTGAGATGGGAGATAATCTGGAGTCCATTCAAGTGGAATTGCAGGCAAGTGAGCAGTTAGAGAATGATCTCTTGGCGCAGCAGGAAAAATATCAAAAGCGTTTAGAAGAGGAGCGCGAAGCAGAAGGAAAAGAATTGCGCCGCAATGAAGAAATACGTCTTTCGCTGGCTGCCTTAGAACAAAAGAATGTGTTCATTCAAGAAAATTTGGGACGTATCAATGAAGAGGTTGACAAATTTAATGAAGAATTAGAAAAGCTCCACACCAATAAAGGTGAGACAGAGGATGAAATTCAGCAAAAGGAAAAAGACATTGCTGACCTTCAAAAATCAATCGAAGAATCTAAGGAATTGTCCGTTGAAATTGATGTTGAGATTGGAAAGGCACAGAAGAAGAAAGAGACATTAAATCAAAAAAATAAATTGTTTTTAGAAAATCGTGAAGCTCTTTCTAAGCGCATGTCAGATATTGACAAAGAAATTTTCCGATTAAAGAACCGTCAAGAAGGGCTGGAAGAATCTTCTGAGAAGCAGATTAATTATATGTGGGAAGAATATGAACTTACATATAATAGAGCATTGGAAATACGAGATGAGAACTTGACCGATATTGCGATGATGAAAAGACGGATTCAGGAGATTAAGGCTGAAATCAAAGCGTTAGGTCCGGTCAATGTAAACGCTATTGAAGATTTCAAAGAGCTTGCATCTCGCTATCAATTTATGAAAACACAGCATGATGATTTGATTGAGGCAGAAGCTACATTGAAAAAAATCATTGAAGAACTCGATGAAGCCATGAGAAAACAATTTACAGAGCAGTTTGCAAGGATTTCGTCAGAGTTTAATCAAGTGTTTAAAGAATTGTTCGGCGGGGGTAAGGGAACATTGGAGTTGATGGAAGATGAAGATGTTCTGGAAGCTGGAATCCGAATTATCGCACAGCCACCTGGAAAGAAGCTTCAAAATATGATGCAGCTGTCTGGTGGAGAGAAAGCGTTGACAGCAATATCCTTGTTATTTGCAATTCAGAATCTAAAGCCATCTCCGTTCTGTCTTTTAGACGAAATCGAGGCGGCCCTAGATGACTCAAATGTCACGAGATTTGCAGATTACTTACATAAACTTACCAAGAATACGCAGTTTATTGTTATTACGCACCGTAGAGGAACAATGACAGCAGCAGACCGATTATATGGTATTACAATGCAGGAAAAAGGAATTTCCACATTGGTTTCTGTAGATTTATTGGAAAATGATTTGGATAAATAAAAGAGGAGGAAGACATGGCGGAGGAAAAAGTAGGTTTTTTTAAACGTCTGGTAACAGGTCTTACTAAGACAAGAAATAACATTGTGTCAAGCATGGATAATATTTTTCATGGATTTTCTAAAATTGATGAAGATTTTTATGAAGAGTTAGAGGAAGTGCTGATTATGGGAGATCTCGGTGTGAAGGCAACTTACGCGATTTTAGAAGATCTTCGAAAAAAAGTGAAAGAGCAGCACATTAAAGAACCAATCGAATGCAAACAATTGTTGATCGACAGTATCAAAGAACAGATGTATGTAGGCGAGACAGCATATGAGTTCGAAGAAAAAACTTCCGTTGTTCTTGTGATAGGTGTCAATGGCGTTGGAAAGACAACAACGATTGGAAAGTTGGCAGGAAAATTGAAAGAGCAGAATAAGAAGGTAGTGCTTGCGGCAGCAGATACATTTCGTGCTGCAGCGGGAGAGCAGTTGCAAGAATGGGCAAAACGTGCAAATGCAGATTTAATTGGTGGAGCAGAAGGTGCTGATCCGGCAGCGATTGTGTATGATGCTGTGTCTGCCGCAAAATCAAGAAAAGCCGACGTATTGCTCTGTGACACGGCAGGAAGATTGCACAATAAGAAAAATCTGATGGAAGAGCTCAAGAAGATCAATCGTGTTCTGGAGAGAGAGTTCCCAGAAGCGCATAGAGAAACACTGGTTGTCCTTGACGGAACGACAGGACAAAATGCACTGGCGCAGGCGAAGGAATTTAGTGAGGTGGCAGATATTACAGGTATTATTCTGACAAAGATGGATGGGACTGCAAAAGGTGGAATTGCAGTAGCTATTCAGGCTGAACTTGGAATACCAGTGAAATATATTGGTGTTGGAGAAACAATCGATGATCTTCAGAAGTTTGATTCTGAGCAGTTTGTAAATGCATTGTTTACAACAGAGGAGGTTGCATAGAATGTTTACATTGGACAAATTCGAAGAAGCAAGTGAAATAGTAAAACGAGTGACAAAGCCGACCAATCTTATCTACAGTGAATATTTCAGCGCACAGACTGGAGCACGCGTGTATTTAAAGCCTGAAAATATGCAGTATACAGGTGCATATAAGCTTCGTGGGGCTTATTATAAGATTAGTACACTTACGGAAGAAGAACGAGCAAAAGGGTTGATTGCTGCATCAGCAGGGAATCATGCACAGGGAGTTGCTTATGCAGCCAAAGCATACGGCTGTAAAGCAGTTATTGTGATGCCTGAGACAACACCGCTGATCAAAGTAAACCGCACAAAAAGCTATGGAGCTGAAGTTGTTCTTTATGGTCAAGTGTATGATGAGGCCTGCGCAAAAGCGTATGAATTGGCAGAAGAGTATGGATATACCTTTGTGCATCCATTTGATGATCTTGATGTGGCAACAGGTCAGGGAACAATTGCAATGGAGATTATTCAAGATCTCCCAACAGTAGATTATATTATCGTGCCAATTGGGGGCGGTGGTTTGATCACAGGAATTTCTACCCTTGCTAAGATGCTCAATCCAAGTATCAAAGTGATTGGCGTAGAGCCAGCAGGGGCAGCGAGTATGACAGCAGCATTAGAAGCTGGTCACGTAGTGACACTCCCAAGCGCCAATACTATTGCAGATGGTACTGCTGTTAAGACAGTGGGACAGGTTATTTATCCATATGTGGTAGAAAATGTAGACCAAGTGGTAACAGTAGAAGATAACGAACTAGTAGTTGCATTTTTGGATATGGTAGAAAATCATAAGATGGTAGCAGAAAATTCTGGACTTCTTTCGGTAGCAGCAATTCGCAAAATGGATTTCTTGAAAGGAAAAAGAGTGGTCTGCTTGATTAGTGGTGGAAACATGGATGTTATTACAATGTCATCTGTGATTCAAAACGGTTTGATTCTGAGAGATCGTATTTTTACAGTATCTGTGCTACTGCCAGATAGACCAGGAGAACTTGCAAAGATTACAAGTGTTGTCGCAGAGGCAAAAGGTAACGTAATTAAACTGGAACACAATCAGTTTGTCAGTGTAAACCGCAATGAGGCAGTTGAACTGCGAGTGACGATGGAAGCGTTTGGAACAGAGCACAAGCATAGAATCATTGACGCACTTAAAGAAAATGGATTCAATCCTCAAATTGTAAAAGCAACATTGTAAATAATGGTGAAAGGTAGTTCGGCTGTGGCGGGACTGCCTTTTTGTGCATATACTCTTGACATAAGAAGCACAATTGTATACAATTATACAAAAATAAAAATAATCAACATTCAAGGAGGAAATTATATGGGGAGCGGCCGAACATGTAAATCATAAAATATAAAAGGACAAGGAAATACGAATATTATGGACAGAGATTCACTAAGAGGAAAGGTCTTCAATACGATCCGTGAAGATATCTTGAGCGGAAAATATGAAGAGAATGAGGAACTAAGGGAAGTAACGCTGGGAAATGAGCTGGGGGTCAGCCGTACACCAGTAAGAGAGGCGCTCAGACAGTTAGAATTAGAAGGTTTGGTCAAAATCATACCGAACCGAGGGGCTTTTGTGACAGGAATATCTCAAAAAGATGTATGCGACATTTACGCGGTCCGTTCTGTGTTGGAAGGACTTTGTGTGAGAATGGCTGCTGAACATCTGGATGAAGAAATCATTGAAGAATTAGATGAGATATTGATGCTTTCTGAGTTTTATCTCACAAAGGGAAACATGGAACAACTTACAGCTATGGATGGAAAGTTTCATCAGGTGTTGTATAGGGCTTCCGGAAGCCGAATTTTAGAACATGTATTGTCAGATTTTCACAAGTATGTGCAATCAGCCAGAGGAAATTCTGTGCGGACAGCGGACAGAGCGCAGAAATCTCTGGAAGAACATAGAGGAATTCTGAAGGCGTTAAAATTGCGCGATGTGAATCAAGCTGAGCTACTTGCAAATGAGCATGTCTTGAATGTGATGAAAAATCTGCATTTAAATCAAGGGGAAAATGAAGGAGGTTCTTATGAGTAAAATTCAAATGACAACACCACTTGTGGAGATGGATGGAGACGAAATGACTCGTATCCTGTGGAAAATGATTAAAGAACATTTATTGATTCCATTTATTGATCTTAAGACGGAGTATTACGATCTTGGACTGGAATATCGAAATGAGACGAATGACCAGGTTACGATTGATTCGGCCAATGCGACGAAGAAATATAAAGTTGCAGTTAAGTGTGCAACAATCACACCAAATGCAGCGAGAGTAGAAGAATATGATTTGAAAGAAATGTGGAAGAGTCCGAATGGAACAATTCGCGCCATGTTAGATGGAACAGTATTTCGTGCGCCAATTGTTGTGAAAGGGATTGAACCATGTGTTAAGAATTGGAAAAAACCGATCACAATTGCCAGACATGCCTACGGTGATGTGTACAAGAATACAGAACTCAAAGTTCCAGGACCAGGAAAGGTAGAACTTGTGTACACGGCTTGTGATGGAACAGAGGTAAGAGAATTGGTACACAATTACACTGGAGCTGGTGTGGCACAGGGAATTCATAACCTCTGTGGATCAATTGAAAGTTTTGCGAGAAGTTGTTTTAACTACGCACTTGATGTCAAACAGGATATCTGGTTTGCAACGAAAGATACAATTTCTAAAAAGTACGACCATACATTCAAAGATATTTTCCAAGAAATTTTCGATGCGGAATATAAAGAACGATTTGAAGCGGCAGGAATTGAATATTTTTATACATTGATTGATGATGCGGTTGCTCGTGTTATGAAATCAGAGGGCGGTTATATTTGGGCATGTAAGAATTATGACGGTGATGTCATGAGCGATATGATTTCTTCAGCTTTTGGATCTCTTGCTATGATGACCTCTGTTTTGGTGTCGCCTGAAGGATATTATGAATACGAAGCGGCACATGGAACCGTACAGCGTCATTATTATAAACATCTGAAAGGCGAAGAGACATCGACCAATTCAGTGGCTACAATTTTCGCATGGTCAGGTGCCCTTAGGAAGCGCGGTGAGCTTGATGGAAATAAAGAATTGATGGAATTTGCTGACAGATTGGAAAAGGCTACAATTGATACCATCGAAGCCGGAGAGATGACAAAGGATTTGGCACTTATCACAACGATTGAGAATCCGACTGTGCTGAACAGTGAAGATTTTATCAAAGCAATTGCAAAGAGAATATAGGATTGATAACAGAGAAGCTATCGTATCAGTAGAAAATAACTACTGAAGCGATAGCTTCTTTTTTTAGATATTGAAATCGACTATTTTGTTCCGAAAATACGGTCTCCGGCATCGCCGAGTCCAGGGCAAATATATGCGTGTTCATTTAATTCGCGATCCACATTTCCGACAAAGATTTTAATGTCTGGATGAGCTTCTGCGAGTTTCTGAAGACCGTCTGGTGCAGCAATGATGCAGAGGAAAGTAATGTCTTTTCCGCCGTGCTGTTTGATAAAATCAATCGCTGCGATTGCAGAACCGCCAGTTGCAAGCATTGGATCTACCACAAAGATTTTACGCTCGTCGATAGAAGATGGAAGCTTGCAATAATATTCGTGAGGTTCGAAAGTCTCTTCGTCGCGATAAAGACCAATATGGCCAATCTTTGCAGTTGGGAGGAGTTTCAGGATTCCACCTACCATTCCAAGTCCGGCTCTGAGGATTGGGACGATTGCTTGTTTTTTTCCAGCAATGACTGGGCACATTGCAGTTTCGATTGGAGTTTCTACTTCGACTTCTTGTGTTTCAAGATCTCTTAAAGCTTCGTATCCAATGAGGGTCGCAATTTCTTCTACGATGGCACGGAACTCGTTTGTTCCAGTGTCTTTTCTTCGAAGCTGTGTAATTTTGTGTTTCACCAGTGGATGGTCACAGACGATAATGTTTTCAGTAGTCATAAGTGTGTTCCTTTCTTGTGTGTAGTGTGTTTATTCAGCTAGCTCTGCCCATTTTTCATAGAGCAGTTCTAGTGTTTCTTCATTTGAACGTTTTTCTCTCGTTAGTTCCTGACATTTTACAGAATTGGTGTAAACCTCTTCCTGGGTCAGAAGCTCGTCGATCGCCATATTGCGCTCTTCGAGTTGACTAATCTGAGTTTCCGTTTTCTTTAAATCATTTTGTCGTTTTCTCTGTCGGGCTTGTTCGTCCTTTTTCTCCTGCCAACTTAGCTTTGAACTGGAAGGAGCAGAAGCGAGTGATTTTTCCGCCGCTGCGTTGTTGAGATAGACTTTATTCAGTTCATCTTTTTTCTCCAGGTAATAATCATAATTACCGATATAATTGATGAACATGTTGCCGGTAAGTTCCAGAATGCGTGAGGCAGTTTGGTTGATAAAATAACGGTCGTGTGATACATAAAGGACAGTTCCCGTATAATCTTTTAGCGCATTTTCCAGAATCTCTTTTGAAGCAATGTCCAGATGGTTGGTTGGCTCATCCAGAATCAGGAAATTTGCTTCCGACAGCATTAACTTCGCCAATGAAACGCGCCCGCGTTCTCCACCGCTTAAATCGCCAATTCGTTTGAAGACATCATCTCCAGTAAAGAGAAAGGCAGCAAGAATATTGCGGATTCTGGTATTGGTCAGAGATGGGTATGCATCAGATATTTCTTCAAAAATCGTTTTTTCCATATGAAGAACGTGATGTTCCTGATCATAATAGCCAATCTTAACATTTGCTCCTAATGTGAAACTTCCAGTGTCTGCAGAAAGAACTCCGTTTAAAATCTTCAGCAAAGTGGTTTTTCCAGTCCCGTTGTCGCCAATGATTGCGACATGTTCCCCGCGCTTAATCTCAAAATTAATATTTTGAAATAGCGTCTGTGGTGGAAAGGATTTACTCAATCCTTCTACTTTGAGGACATCATTACCACTTGTACACGATGGCTCTAAGTGAAGGTGGATATCTGTGTTGATTTCAGTAGGTTTATCAATTCGCTCTATCTTATTGAGCATCTTCTCACGGCTTTCCGCGCGCTTAATCGATTTTTCACGATTGAAGGACTTCAGCTTTTCAATGACAGCCTCTTGGTGTTTGATTTCACGCTGTTGATTTAGATATTCCTTTAACTTGGCATCACGGAGTTGTTGCTTCTTATTGGCGTATGCAGTATAGTTTCCAGAATAACTCATAATAGTACCCAGTTCGATTTCAACTACCTTGGTGACCACACGATTCAGGAAATAGCGGTCGTGCGAAACAATCAGAACTGCACCAGGATAATTGAGTAAATAGGTCTCTAACCAAGCGATAGAATTCATGTCTAAATGGTTTGTAGGCTCATCCAAAAGAAGAATGTCCGGTTTCGTTAAAAGAAGTTTTCCGAGGGAAACGCGAGTCTTTTGACCACCAGATAGTGCGTCTACATTTTTGGAAAATTCGTCTTCTGAAAATCCTAATCCCTTTAGGACGCCAACCAATTCACTCTGATAAGCGTATCCATCTGCGCGCTCGAAAGCAGCGGTGAGATGGTGATAAGTGGCGAGACGTTCTTCTAAAGCATCGCCAGTTAAATGGCTGAGTTCTGTTTCAATGGAACGAATCTGCTGTTCTAATGCAAGAATTTCAGCCTTGGCTGATTTTACTTCATCGTAAATGCTGCAGTTTCCAGAAAGGTTCTGGTGCTGAGCGAGATATCCGATTGATTTATCTTTGGCAAGAATAATATTACCACTGTCAGGCGTAAGTTCACCGATGATCATCTTGAGCAGTGTAGATTTTCCTGCGCCATTTAACCCTACCAGAGCAACTTTTTCTCGGTCCTCAATATGAAAAGAGCCATCACTGACAATGAGTTGTTCACCAAATGATTTGTTAAGATTATGACATGCCAATATCATGTAAGCTCCTCCTTCGGTCTGTATTTATAGATATGTAGTCAATTAATTATTATATCGAAATTTGTCAAAAAGACAACTATTAAGTTTGACTTTTTCTGCGCATGTCACTATAATTAAAAAATAGAAACTTAAAGCAAAGTGGAAGGTAGGCAGTACGATGAGCGAAAGACAAATATCACAGGCCGTTATCAGAAGACTACCGAGATATTACAGATATCTTGGAGAATTGTTGGAGAATGGCGTAGAGAGAATTTCATCAAACGAATTAAGTAAAAGAATGAAAGTAACAGCATCGCAGATTCGTCAGGACCTGAATAATTTTGGTGGTTTTGGACAGCAGGGGTATGGGTACAATGTTAAATATTTACATGGTGAGATTGGTAAGATCTTAGGAATTGATAAAAGTAACTATATGGTTATCATTGGGGCTGGTAACTTGGGTCATGCACTTGCGAATTATTCAGCGTTCGAGAAGCGTGGATTTGTGCTGGAAGGTATGTTTGATATCAATCCGGAATTAGAAGGTGTAGAAGTGCGAGGAATTCCGATTCAGATGATTGATGAATTGGATTCATTTTTGGATACACACACGGTAGACATAGGAGTCCTCACGATTCCGAAGACTGCGGTTGCAGAGGTCGCAGATACGCTGGTGCGCCATGGCGTGAAGGCAATTTTGAATTTTGCACATACCGATTTGAATCTTCCTGATAACGTGATCGTAGAGAACGTTCATTTATCAGAAAGTTTGATGAGATTATCTTATAATATTGCACGCTATAAAGAAAAGAATAATAAATAAAACGGTAGTCTGGGACGTGCGGGAAAGAATTTCCGTACGTTTTTCCATTTATTCAGGAGAGTAGTAGTTATGAAATATGTTTTAAATGCAAAGCAAATGAAGGATGCGGATGGACGCATGATTCATCAGATTGGGATTCCATCGCTTGTCTTGATGGAACGTGCAGCAGCACAATGTGTGGCAGCAATCAAAGCAGAAAAAAACGAGATAGAATCCGTTTTAATCGTATGTGGATCGGGCAATAACGGTGGTGATGGATTTGCGATTGCGAGAATGTTTCATGAAGAACAGATACCAGTGGATGTTGTCTTGGCTGGACGCATGGAGTCGCGAAGTGAAGAGACGAAAACGCAGATGCAGATTTTAGAGAAGCTTGGAATTGAAGTGCAGACTTCCATGCCGGAGAAAGAATATAGTGTGATTGTAGATGCAGTCTTTGGAATTGGACTGTGCAGAAGGATTGAAGGAAAATATGAAGAAGTCATTGAGCGGATGAACCGGTATCAAGGATACAAGGTAGCGGTGGACATTGCTTCGGGAATTTCAGCGGATACAGGAGAGATTCTAGGATGCGCATTCCGCGCAGATTTGACAGTTACATTTGCCTACCCGAAGGTGGGGCAAGTATTGTACCCAGGGTGCGATTATACAGGAAAGTTATCTGTAAAGCCGATTGGAATATGGAATCCAGCATTTTCAGAGGACAGTCAGGTCTATTATATGTTGGAAAAGTCTGACCTTCGAACACTTATGCCTGTGCGAAAGGCTGACTCCAATAAAGGAACATATGGACGAGTGCTTGTTATTGCAGGTAGTAAAGGAATGTCAGGGGCAGCATATCTAGCGGCTAAGGCCGCGTATATTACAGGGGCAGGTCTTGTAAAGATTTATACAGAAGAGTCGAACCGCATGATTTTACAGCAGTTGCTGCCGGAAGCAATCTTGACAACATATTGTGAGGAAGAGGAAGAGGAAGAACCGCTGAAGGAGTTAGAGAAAGCGCTTGAATGGGCGGATGTTGTCTGCGCAGGCTGTGGACTAGGAATGAGCGCGCTGAGTTCAGAGCTGATGAAGAGGCTTTTGGAATATAATTCGAAGCCATGTGTGATAGACGCAGATGGACTTAATATCTTGGCGACAATGCCGGAAACTATGGAGCGTTATTTAGGCGAGTCTTATATTCTAACACCTCATATGAAGGAAATGTCCCGTCTCACAGGAAAGACTGTGGAAGAACTAAAAAGGGAACGTGGAGCCATACTAAGTGATTATGTGAGCAGGTACCATGTGAATGTGGCGCTTAAGGACAGCAGATCTTTGGTC
Organism: uncultured Coprococcus sp.; assembly: GCA_964646135.1. Classification (GTDB taxonomy): domain Bacteria; phylum Bacillota; class Clostridia; order Lachnospirales; family Lachnospiraceae; genus Allocoprococcus. The sequence goes on from CAZYCT010000048.1 coordinate 12,456, forward strand.
GCAGGTCCATCTATGCAGACATTTATCAATACGTCTGGAAATGCAGCTATGGCTAAGGCAGGAGCAGGTGATGTTCTGGCTGGTGTGATTACGGGAATTATGGCGCAAGGAAAGTTGCCTTATCAAGCTGGTGTGGCCGGAGTGTATCTTCACGGACTGGGCGGAGATGCGGCTAGAAGAGAGTGTGGTGCATATAGTGTGCTTGCGCAAGATATTCTCACAGGTGTGAGAAGTACATTGAAAGAAATCGAGGAAATATAATTATGAAGCAGTATTCACGACTTCGGGCAGTGATTGATCTGGACGCGATTGAGTATAACATGGATCATATGCATGCCAATTTAAAGAAAGAGACGAAAATGTTAGCGGTCCTCAAGACAGATGGCTATGGACATGGGGCAGTACCGATTGCTGAGATGTTGGAAGAAAAGGAATACATTTGGGGATACGCAGTGGCTCTTACTGATGAAGGGGTAAGTATGCGCAGAGCTGGGATAAAGAAGCCTATTTTATGCCTGGGATGTGTCTTCCCAGAGGAATATGAGATGGCAATCAATGAGGGAATCCGCATGAATATATACAGTTATGAAATGGCGGAGGCAATTTCGCGCAAGGCGGTGAGTCTCGGAAAGATTGCTTATTTCCATATCAAGCTAGACACGGCTATGTCAAGGCTGGGCTTTTTGGTGACAGAAGAAAGTATTGACGAGATAGAGAAGATTTCGAAGCTCCCAGGTATTGTAATGGAAGGATTGTTCACACATTTTGCCAAAGCTGACGAACTGGATAAGACAAGTGCAAAGAAACAGATGGAAGCCTATCTGTGGATGAAAGAAGAATTAGAGAAAAGGAAGATTTCATTTTCGTATTATCATTGCTCAAACAGCGCAGGTATCATTGATCTTCCGTGGGCGCAGATGAGTATGGTGCGCGCAGGAATTGCAATGTATGGACTATATCCATCCGATGAAGTGGATCATTTGGCAATCACATTAAGACCAGCTATGCAGATTTTTGCACATGTCACACATGTGAAATGGATTGAGACCGGAAGCCAGGTGAGTTACGGCGGTACATTTGAGGCAGAAAAAACGATGCGGGTGGCAACCATACCAATTGGTTACGGCGATGGCTATCCGAGAAGTCTTTCTAATAAAGGCTATGTACTGATTCATGGGCAGAAAGCACCGATTTTAGGAAGAGTTTGCATGGACCAATTGATGGTGGATGTGACGGATATGACAGATGTGAAGGTGGGAGATTTGGTGACGATTGTTGGGGAAAATGAAGGGGCATTTCTACCGGTAGAAGTGCTCAGCGAATTGTCAGGCCGTTTCCCTTATGAATTCATCTGTGATATCAATAAACGAGTTCCGAGAGAATATTTACGAAATGGAAAAGTTATAAAACAAGTGGATGCATTTTAAAAGTCGATTTCTTTGCATTTTTTCACGGTCTGCATAGAATACTTACAAGAAAAGATGGCAATGCTAAAAGTATCTTATTGTGGAGTGTGAAAATATGCAGATCAAACGAGGAGATATATTTTATGCAGATTTAAGTCCGGTCGTTGGCTCAGAGCAAGGAGGAATCCGACCGGTATTGATTATACAGAACGATGTTGGAAATAAGCACAGCCCGACGGTAATCTGTGCGGCAATCACATCGAAGATGAATAAGGCAAAATTGCCGACTCATGTAGAAATTAGTGCAAAAGAGTATGGAATTGTAAAAGATTCTGTTATACTATTAGAGCAGATAAAAACGATCGACAAGCAAAGATTGAAGGATTATGTTTGCCGGACAGACCGCAAACTAATGAACAAAGTTGATGAAGCGTTGTATGTCAGTTTGATGCTTCATACATAAAAAGGAGAAATAACGAGGCGTATGGATGAGGGAAGTAATATATTCCAAAGGATGAAGAAGATTTTTGCCGACAGTGAGGACAAGGAAAAGCTGGCGGAAGAGATTATTGACAAGATAGAAGAGGGATATTTTCATGGACTCTTCGGAAAGCATGAAATGCAGATGCTGTGTAATGTATTTGAGTACATGGACACTGATGCGAAAGATGTAATGGTTCACAGAAAGCAAATTATTGCTATTGATGGGGCAATGTGCCTTGAAGAAGCAATGTCTTTCTTTATTGATGAGAACTTTTCACGTTTTCCTGTTTTTGATGGGGATATAGATAATGTGATTGGAACAATTCATCTTCGCGATGCAGTAAAATGTTATATGAGCGAAGAACTGAGAAAAGTTCCGGTGAAAGATTTAAAGGATGCGATTCGGCCGGTCTGCCTTGTGCCAGAGACAAAGAGCATTGAAAAGATTTTCAAGCAGATGCAGGCTAAGAAGAATCTGATGGCAGTGGTTGTTGATGAGTATGGACAGACAGCGGGACTTGTGACATTAGAAGACATTGTCGAAGAAATTGTGGGAAATATTCAAGATGAGTACGATGAAGAGGATGAGATGATCACAAAGCAGGCAGAAAATGTCTATATCGTAGATGGAATGACTCAACTCGATGATCTAGAGAAAGTGTTACATATCGATTTCGAAGAGGAGGACTATGATACTCTGAACGGTTACCTGATCGAATGCCTGGATCGTATTCCAGCAGAAGGAGAGCGGTGTGCACTCCAATTTGAAGGCTACAATTTTACAATTCTTTCTATGGACAACAACACTATAAAGAAAGTAAAGATTGAAAAAAGATAGAATTGATGATAAAATGATATTTTGAGAAATAGAGAAATACAAAAGGAAGGATTATGTAATGTCAGGACATTCAAAATTTGCCAATATCAAACATAAAAAAGAAAAAAATGACGCTGCGAAGGGAAAAATCTTTACAAAGATCGGACGTGAAATCGCAGTAGCAGTAAAAGAAGGCGGCGGACCAGACCCAGCAAGTAACAGCAGACTTCGTGATGCAATCGCAAAGGCAAAGTCAAACAACATGCCAAACGATAATATTGAGAGAAGTATTAAGAAAGCAGCCGGTGAGGGATCGCAGGATAACTATGAGCGTATTACATATGAAGGATATGGTCCAAATGGTACAGCTATCATCGTAGAAGCACTTACAGACAACCGTAACCGTACAGCATCGAATGTACGAAGCGCGTTCACAAAAGGAAAAGGAAGCATTGGAACAACAGGATGCGTGTCATTCATGTTCGACAAGAAAGGTCAGATCATCATCGCAAAAGAAGATTATGAAGGCGATGCCGATGAACTTATGATGACAGTGCTTGATGCAGGTGCAGAAGATTTCTCTGAGGAAGAAGAATGTTATGAGATTCTCACAGATCCAGATGACTTCAGCGATGTTCGCCAGGCACTTGAAGATGCAGGGCTTCCAATGGCAAGCGCAGAAGTTACGATGATTCCACAGACATACGTGACACTCACATCAGAAGAAGATATCAAGAACATCAATAAAACACTTGATCTTCTGGAAGATGATGACGATGTGCA
>CAZYCT010000049.1:0-15861 GCA_964646135.1 uncultured Coprococcus sp.
TTCCATCTTCTTGTCTGATGTCCGAAATGAACACCTGCTTCTAAAAGCTGTTTCATTGAAATAACGCTCATGTTTTTTTCCTCCATTTGGTTCTTACTTCCGTGTGCTTCTTCTTTAACCGATTCTAACGGCACCAATGTTTTATGTGCACACGTGTTTTATTGCAACGTTTTGATGATAGCATAAAAGCCTTGCTCATGCAAGGCTTTTATTTCAAAAAATTATATTTTATTCAACTCATCAACAGCAGAAACATTGATATCCTAAGATTAAACATATCAAAATACTCACAGCCGCCGCAAAATTACTGGGCAAGAAAATGCCTATAAAAATTCCAATCGCAATGAAAAATGTGGCAAACCCAACTACGCGTTTCATATCTTCTTCACCCGTATTTTGTTCTTACTTTATTTATATGTGCATAATTTCTAAAAATTGCACACTTTTACTTATCCTTTTCTTTTCCTTCCGCCTCATTTAAAATCTCGACCACATCTTCCTCTGTGATTTTTTCTTCTTTTGGCTTTTTGATTTTTTCAACCACATCAGGAACCATATCTAAGATCTTAGTAATAGCATCTTGATTCTTAATATTTACGAGCTTTGTATTTCCATTCTGAATAACGAGCACTGCTGATGGAGTCATCTTTCCGCCAAGACCTCCTGCGCCTTTTTCTTTCTGCTCACCGCTAAAAGAACCTGCACCTACTGCAAATGACACATCAACCAATGGTAAAATGATAATATCACCAATATGAATCGGTTCTCCAACAACTGTCTTCGATGATACTACTCCATTAATTCCTGTAAACAATGCATCTACAGTGTCCTTAAAATGTCTCTCCACTGCCATATGTTTTCCTCCTTATCAAGTCCCTTATTCAAACTTAAAATTTCTTATATCACTAAATGTCTCACGTACATTCGCATCCAAAATAAGCTTTATTCCATATATAACAGGAAAAATTAGTCTTCCTCTCCCTTTCAGATAGAAGTTTCCTTCGAATACTTTTTTCTCAAAATCAGGCTGCACATTCATATTATCTCCTACAAAAGGATAAATCATGCTCAAGATAGCCAGAACTTGTCCCGTCGTACAAGGATCGTCAAAACCATAGTGAACATTCAATTCAAATCGCTTTAATTTGAGAAATCTAAAAAGCCATCTTTTTTCTTTTTTTACCTTTTCCCAGGCATTCTTATGCACTTCCTGTTTTAGGAAATCTACAATCTGCTCTTTCATCTTTGAGATGTTTCTTATTTTAACACAAATATGCTGGAAAGTACATTTTATCTTATCGAAAAATCCTTGATGCTTTTGCATTTCAATCTTTTTTTTCGCCTTTTCCTTCTCTCCTGCTACTTTTTCACTGGGTTCTTCTTGCACCTCTTTCTGAGGCTCCTTTACTTCTAGCAAAGGTGGTCTGTTAATCTCGGTCGTTCTTTCTTTCTCTTTTTCTTTTCGCTTCTCCTCGCCGTCATCATCAAAGTGAAACCAACCGACGCGCATTTTCCAGTGGAATTGTTCGTCTTCAAATCGAATGCATCCAGAAACCAAATGGAAAAGCCATGAAATTTCTGCATGAACTGTAGCTTGTTCGAGCTTTCCTGGGAAATCACCCTTTGCTTTATATCGAATTTGCGAAAACAATATAGCCCCCACTAATATCAAGAAAAGAGCAAGCACCACCGCTACAACAATTCCAATTATTCTCATTACATTCAAAACTATATGTAGCATCTTCCACCTCTATGATTCATCGATTTCTTTTGACTGCAATAAAAAGGAACGAATATCCGCAGTGCCTGTTTGAGCATACGATTCTCTTGTCATACCCTCCACTAGATATACTGCATCGATATAACTCTCTGCTATGCCGACAACATACAATGATTCTGTATCAATATATCCTTGATATAATTGAATGGCTGAGAAAAACTCCAGCTGATTTTCTCCTTTTTCTATCAATGTAAGGATATAGGCAGACAAAGGATATTTGCCCTTTTGCATTTTGCAGATTATTTCTTCTTTCTTTTCTTTATATTTATCACTAAGATAAAGGTTTTCATAAAACTTCATTTTTCTAAATCCACTTCTGCACTAATGATAGTATGCATTAAAAATCTGCTTTGCAACACTTGTCCCTGTCACACTTGTTGTATCAGCATTTTCCACGACAGCACTTACAACTAGTTCTGGATTATCTACGTTTGAGAATCCCACAAACCACGAATGTACTACATTTTTATCCATACTCACTTCAGCAGTGCCTGTTTTTCCGGCCACAGTATAGCCTTGACCACTTAGGGAAGCGCCCGTTCCATAATTGACAACATCTTCCATATAGCTTTTCAGAACATAGGCTTCTTCAGATGTCATAAGTGTTGTATATTTTTTTGGCAAATATTCTTTGACAGTTGTACCACTATAATTTGTAATCTCTTCCACCAAATACGGTTCCATCAATATTCCACCATTTGCAATTGCTGCCGTGATAAGAGCCATGTGATATGGGCTTACCATAGTTTCTCCCTGACCGATAGCTGTCATCATAACATTTGCGGCATCCGCGCTTTCCTCGAGTGAAAAACGACTTGATTTGCTGGACAACACACATTTCAGTTCTTCATTAAACAGTAAATCCTTCGCAGTATTCCTCCATTTACTCACATCCAGTGACATCCCGATTTCAGAGAAGGCTACATTACACGAGTTCGCCACTGCGTTTGCCAAATTTTCCTGACCGTGTGCTGTACTGCCATAACAATGAATCGTTGTCCCCTCTTCTGTTATTTCTCCGCCACAATCACACTGAAATGATATATAATTTGGATCTTGTCTCATATATGCCAAAGTGGTAACGATTTTGAATACAGATCCCGGTGTATACAATCCCTGTGTGGCTCTGTTAAACAGTGCACTATTCGAATCATTGATCAAAGAATCCCAGTTTTCAGAAACTGTGTTGGCATCAAAAGATGGTTTCGAAACCATTGCCAGGATTTTTCCGGTACTCGCCTCCATAACAATGACAGCACCTTTATTATTTCCCAGTGCCTTCGACGCAGCACTCTGCAAATCTACGTCCAGTGTAGTGACAATATTATCTCCAATGTTTTTCTGATTCTGGAATTCATTTACTAATTTTTCAACAAAAAATGCATTTGACGTCAATAAATTAAAATTTTGCACGGACTCGATTCCAGACTTTCCTTTCACTGAATATCCAACCACATGTGCAAATAAATCGTTGTATGGATATTCCCTTGACTCTGTTCCATCTTCAGCGGTCACTGTCTGCGCTAATACATTTCCATTATGATCAAGAATCTTCCCGCGTACTACTCTGTCTGCAAGAATATCCTGACGAACATTATATACACTATTGATTACATCCTTGCTTTCAAATATATTGAAGTAAACCAAATGACCAATCATTACAAGGAACAGCGTTACAAACAAATAGGTCACTCGCGTAAGTTCCTTGTTCATCATTTTCTTCTTTTTCTTCTTACGCTTTTGAGGCTCCTTGTCGATTTGCTGACTTTTCTGGACGATTCTTGCCCTGCGTCGTTCCTCTTCCATTAGAAGTTCTTCTTCTGCCAGCTGCCTGCGAATCCGTCTGCGTTCTCTTTCTTCTTCTTTCTCGTTCGGAAGATTTCCCAGTATAAGATCCAGCTCGTTTGGCTCTTGCTTTTTCTGCTTTTCTTCTTTCAATATCTTCTTCCTCGTCTTCCCTTAATATATATAAACCTTGTATGATTGCAAACATAATCACAGTACTTAAGACGGAACTTCCTCCATAGCTGACAAGAGGAAGCGTAACTCCTGTCGAAGGAATGAATTTAGTAACTCCTCCTATCGTCAAAAATACTTGAAAAATATAACATGTCCCAAGTCCTAGTGCTACAAGTTTATAAAAATCATCGTGAAGCTGCATAGAAATATTCAAAAACATGATATACACGCTTACACAAATCATAATCAGACAAATCGCAAAGATAAGACCCATCTCTTCTGCTATCGCAGAGAAAATAAAATCTGACTCTGATACAGGTATCTTATCCGCTGCGCCTTGCATCAGCCCCATTCCAAACCAGCTTCCCGTGCCGATAGCCATAAGTGACTGTGCAAGCTGCTGTCCACCTGACTGATAGATTGCGAAGGGATCTTTCCACGCCAGAACACGTACACGCACATGGTTAAACAAATAATAGGCTGCTACTGAAGCCACACTTCCTGCTCCTAATCCCAGAAACACCCAGCGGGCTTTCCCCGTTGCGACATACAGCATCACTAAATACACTGCAAAAATAATCAATGCCGCACCTAAGTCTTTGGACACCACAAGAATCAATACGTGAAATGCCGCAATCGCTGTTGTTATCACAATATTTTTCAAAGTAGTGTCTGTTTTCAAGCTGGATGCCACAAAAAATACAAAAATAATTTTTACCAGTTCTGATGGCTGTAAGCGGAAACCTCCGATATCAATTGCCAAAAGTGCGCCCCCGGTTCTCGCTCCTCCAATCAAAACCACTCCCAGCAAAATAACACCTGCAATCCCATAGAATTTCTTCCACTCAGAAAGCACTTCCACCTTCCGTATGATTACCGGTACTAAAAGACTGATGAGCAATGCTCCTGTTGCAATGATAAATTGCTTTACAGCAAGTGAATATGAGAGTCTTGTGATCATAATAAATCCAATGCTCAGCAACATACACATATTATTGATGATTAGTCTGGACACTTTTGGATAAATCAAGCGATATAATAACAGGATAGCTGCAAAAAGCAGTACTTGCATGAGATAAAATCCTATAATTTGCTTATTTTCTGTCTGAAGAAACATCACAAGAAATGCCACAAAATGTATCAAAAACATCAATACGTTCTGTCTGAGCAAAATACTTTTCTTCATATATTCGTCTTCATATCCAAAAATTGCAAAACAGTCAAATGTATAAATTGCAATTGCCAGGATCATCATGTATTTTGATAGTTCAACAACTATATTTACCAAATTTCCACCTACTTTATTCCGTTTTTCCAATGTCCGCGAGTAAATTCAGATTCGGTAAAGCCTGCCCCTTGTACAAATAATTCCATAACCTTATCTACTTGCTCCGAAGCTTCCGTCGTAAACATCAGACGAATGCTCCTTGGACATACTTCACGCACTTCCTCTATCTTATCCCCCAGATATAGAGGTACTTGATTATAGATTATATTATAGCAATAATCACAATGATTTTGAACGATAAATGTCTTTCGATATCGATCTTTCATCTGGATTGCGCCTGACTGCATACAACATTTTCCCAAGGTTTTCTTTACGCAGCCCGCAGACACCATCATTGGAACATGACCGTATACAATCAATTCTCCGTCTCTGCAGTCTAACTGCTTCATCTCTCTTGCTGTCAATTCAAGCGGCACAGTATATCCTTCTATACCCTCTTCCTTCCAAAATGCCTTTCCGCTAGAATTAAACTGATACAGGTTATGATCTGTCATAATTTTTCCTGCAAAATGATGTGCTTTCAAAAAGCCATAGCTTTCATAGTTTCTAATTAGCACGCCATCCCAGTCTGCATGAAAAATTCGTTCATAGGACTGCTCATACTTTTCTCTCGTGTTCTCGCGGAAAATATATGGCATGATAAGATATATCTCTTTATGCGCTTCGTGTGCTTCTCGAATAATTTGTGAATATGTTTCATTTTTCCAAATTTGCGTAAATGCAGTGCAATCAACATAAATTCTTTGAATTATTTCAGATTTTATAAGAGCTTTTGCCTGCGCTACTGACTGCACGGATGCACTGTATCGCATGTTCGAATTAGAAATTACTACATCATTGATACTTTCTTTTGCTCCTGCACTTTGCAATTCTCGATGATATTTACCACAAATTTCTTCCTCCAATTTGGAAAGCGCACACCTTCTAAGTTCATTCAAGCTCTGCATCGGAACAAAAACTTTTCCATTCAGTTCAATGTCCAATTTTTCAAACGCGAACTCTGTATTACCGGTTTTACACATCTGTTTCCTGATTCGTTCTTCATCTAATGGCTGATTTAAAGCCTCCTGAACTTTTTCTCCTAATACGCAAACACTGTAATCACGATACGATAATGTTAGTTTAGCAAAATCGCCGACAGAAAGAATTAATTTTCCATTAATTTTTTCTTTTATTTTTGTATCCAAATATCTCTTTTGCAGTTTTTCGACTAATTGTGTGTTTCTTGTCCGATTTAACACCATGCCCTTTTGAAAATTCATATCAGAGAAAACGGAAATACTGATCTCTTGTCCTTTCGGAACCGCCGATTTACATGTATAGACATCCGGTTTCTCCTGTCCTTTTCGCATAGGAAGTTCTATCACATCCTGCGGATTTAAATCCACCAATGCTCTACCTACTACCGTTTTTCCTTGCTTTTTCATACATTTTACTGCTGGAACCCCCGCATGGTTTGGTCGATCTAAGGATACCATTTCTCTGCCATTCTGTGTGTGATAATAGCCAGTATGGAAACCGCCTCGATTATAGAGATCCATCAAGACTTCCTTATCTTTTTCTTCTACTTTATAGGGTTTCCCGGACAAATACAAATCTACATACTTCCGATACATAGATACAACACCGGCAACATATTCTGGTTTCTTCATTCGGCCTTCTATTTTAAAAGAATAAATTCCTGCTTCCACCATCTCCGGGATCAGTTCCAACGTACAAATATCTTTTAAACTCAAAAGATATTGCCCTTTTTTTGTATCTTCATCTTGATATAACAACCTGCAAGGCTGTGCACACTGACCACGATTTCCACTTCGACCACCTAGAAAACTGCTAAAAAGGCACTGGCCCGAATAGCAATAGCAAAGTGCACCATGTACAAAACTCTCGATTTCAACGGGAACAGCCTCCGATATTTTTCGTATTTCTTTCATACTGAGTTCTCTGGCTGTAACAATTCTCTGCACACCTTGTTCTGCCAAAAACTTTGCACCGTCAACACCAGTTAACGTCATCTGTGTACTTGCATGAATCGGCAAATCTGGAAAATGTTCTCGGACAAATTTTAAAACACCTACATCCTGCACAATGACCGCGTCAAGTCCACGCAAATAATACGGACGCAAATATTGATACAATTCATCCTGTAATTCCTGTTCTTTTAAAAGTGTGTTCACCGTTAAAAATAATTTTTTCCCATGCAAATGCACATAATCAATTGCGTGCAGCAGTTCTTCTTCAGTAAAATTATTTGCAAAAGCTCTTGCTCCGAATCTGCTTCCGCCCACATAAATGGCATCTGCCCCAGCGGCAACTGCAGCTTCAAGGCATTCCATAGATCCTGCCGGTGCAAGAATTTCAATCTCACTTTTTTTCATTATTCATACACTCCTATAAAAATAGGCTGTCCTAAGACAGCCTATTTATTACTTACGATGATTCTTCATCTCAGTCTCCAACTGAACAATCTTCATCTGTAATTCTTTGTTTTCTTCCTTTAATTTATCCAATGCTTTCTCTGCATTTTCATATTTAATCTGGAAAGAAATTAAATCATGCTTTAAATCATACATTTCTTTGTCTTTCGCTTCAATATCACTTTCTAAAGCTCCACCTTGCTTTTTAGCTTTAAAATAATCATCTGCAATATTCAAAGCAAGAAGAACACTTCTGGTCTCAGCATTTTGCTTGCGATATCCATCGCTGCTCGTACATTCTTCAATTTTATGATTCAGATAAGTAGAAACTTTCTGTAAGTAATCTTCGCTTTCAAATCCGCTCAGAGTAAAAACCTTTCCACCAATCAGAACTTCTGTATAATTTTTTGACGATGCCATAAAGAACCTCCTGCTCTTATTCCCATAATTCAGTGTAATTATAACGCATAATTATGTAAAAACCAACTATTTTCTATATTTCCTTACAATTAATTCGTTATATTTCTTTATACTTTTGTAATAAATGGAATTCCTAAGTGCTGGTACGCGTTCTCTGTGACGATTCTTCCCCGCGGTGTTCTCTGTATAAATCCATTTTTTAAAAGATATGGCTCATAAACATCCTCTATGGTCCCAGAATCTTCTCCTATAGAAGCTGCAAGCGTGTCTAATCCAACTGGACCACCACCGAATTTTTCAATCATGGTCAATAAAATATTTCGGTCCACGTGATCTAATCCTTTGCGGTCTACATCAAGGATATCCAATGCGTATGCTGCGGCTTCTGCCGTAATCACACCATTGTACTTTACCTGTGCAAAATCCCTGACTCGTTTCAGAAGTCGATTGGCAAGTCGCGGTGTTCCTCTGGAGCGCTTTGCCATCTCCAAAGCCCCCTCCTCATCAATTTCTACTTCTAGCACTCGCGCCGAACGAAGGATGATTGTCTTTAATTCTTCTTCCGTATAGAATTCCAAGCGATTCACCACACCAAAACGATCACGCAATGGTGCTGTAAGCATCCCAGCTCTTGTGGTTGCTCCAACTAAAGTAAAATGCGGAAGATCAAGTCTGATAGAGCGGGCAGATGAACCCTTTCCAATCATAATATCGATGGCAAAATCTTCCATCGCTGGATAAAGCACTTCTTCCACCTGTCGATTTAATCTATGAATTTCGTCAAGGAACAGGACATCTCCTTCTTGCAGGTTATTTAAAATTGCCGCCATCTCCCCTGGCTTTTCTATCGCCGGACCAGAAGTAATCTTTAGATTCACTCCCATTTCGTTGGCGATGATTCCTGCAAGGGTTGTCTTTCCGAGCCCAGGCGGACCATAAAATAACACATGATCAAGTGGTTCTCCTCTTGACTTTGCCGCTTCGATATAAATTTTCAGCGTCTCTTTTGCCTTCTTTTGTCCGATATAATCTTCCAAAAGCTGCGGTCTTAAATGATTTTCAATCTTCGAATCTTCTTCCAGATTCTCCGTTGTGATAATTCGCTTTGCCATATGAACCCCTTACATCAAATATTTTAACGCTTTTTTCAAAATTTCTTCGACCGTGGCATTTTCTCCCACATCCACCTGTCTCACTGCTTTCAAAGCTTCTGCACTTCCATAGCCAAGCGCCACCAGCGCCTGCACTGCATCCGACTGAACCTCTTGTCCTAAACCTGTGCTTGCTTGACTTTGTACTTCTTCGTGATGCAGCACATCTTCTATGCTTAATTTATCTTTCAATTCTAATATCAGCTTTTCCGCTGTCTTTTTCCCGATTCCAGGAGCCGCTGAAATAGCTTTGACATCATTTGACGCCACCGCAAACCGAAGCGCATCTGGTGTAAGCTGTGATAAAATTCCAAGTCCACCTTTAGGACCAATTCCACTCACACCAATAATCAAACGAAATACTTTTAACTCATCTCTAGTCAAAAAACCGTATAACTGCATTGCATCTTCTTTTACATTCATGTGTGTATAGAATCTCACCTGTTCTCCTTCTGCTGGAAGCTGCGTGATTGTTGATGACGATACAAAAACATTGTACCCAATCCCTCCAGTTTCCACGATCACTCGATCTTCTTCTACTACGGCTAACTCGCCTTTCACAAATGCAATCATACTATAATTTCCTTTCTCTCTCCCTTAAAAAATTACTTTTTTCGGGCATTTTGCGGCACACGCTCCACAATTTTGACACTTATCCGGATTGATGTGTGCAAGATTATTTTGAATCTCTACTGCATCAAACGCGCATGCCTTCTTACACAGCATACATCCGATACATCCTGTTGTGCAGACACTCATCACATCTTTTCCTTTATCATGAGAATTACAATGTACCATATACTGCTGGTCATATGGAATCAATTCAATCATATGTTTCGGACATGCAGCAATACACTTTCCACACGCTTTGCATGCTTCTTTGTCAACTACAGCGATACCATCCACTACATGAATCGCATCAAAAGGACATGCCTTTACACAATTTCCAAATCCAAGGCAACCATAAGAACATCCTTTTGATCCTCCATTTGGCATATTAGACGCAATCACACAGTCTTGGATTCCAGTATATTCATATACCTGCGCAGCTTTCTCACAAGTTCCTGCGCATTTCACAAAAGCCACCATGCGTGTGCTCTCTTCTACTGACTCACCTTTCATCTCAGCAACCTTTGCCGCCACTGCCGCTCCACCTACTGGACAGGCATTTGCTGGAGCTTCTCCATTTGCAATCGCTGCCGCAAGTGCTGCACAACCAGCATATCCACAACCTCCACAGTTGTTTCCTGGAAGACAACTTAAAATCGCCTCTTCCATCTCATTCACTTCTACGGCAAATTTCTTTCCTGCCACACCGAGAAAGATACCGATAAATAAACCTGTACCGCCAACAATCAATGCTGCGATCAATATTCCTGTAAGATTCATTCTCGCCCCTCCTCACTAAATAATTCCTGAAAATCCAAAAAATGCAATCGACATAAGTGCTGCTGTCAAAAGCACAATCGGAGTCCCCTGAAAAGCTTCTGGAATATCATTATACTCCGTTTTTTCACGAATTCCAGCAAGAATAATGATGGAAATTGTAAATCCAACTGCTGTCGCAAATCCATTCACTACACTTGCTAAAATATTATATTCCTTCTGAACATTTGTAAGCGCAACACCTAATACTGCACAGTTTGTCGTAATCAAAGGCAAGTAAACTCCCAATGCTTGATAAAGTGGAGGCATCACTTTCTTCAAAAACATTTCCACAAACTGTACCAATGCTGCAATCACTAGAATAAATACGATAGTCTGTAAATACTCGAATCCTGTCGGCGCCAATATAAATTTGTAAATCAAACTTGTACAAAAAGAAGCAATCGTAATAACAAAGATTACTGCTCCTCCCATACCAGCAGCTGTATCAATCTTCTTAGAAACACCAATAAACGGACATATTCCAAGGAACTGGCTGAGTACAACATTATTTACCAGTGCAGAACCTATTGCAATGACCAATAATTCTTTCATTTTGTACTCCTCCTATCCTTCCTGACCTGTTGGGAAAATTTTCTTGTCACAGCCGCCACAAGATGCACAGCCGCCTTCTGAACAGCATCCTGTTTCTTTGGCAGGAGCTTCTTTTCCCTTCTTCTCAAGTGTCATGATAATCTTATTTCTTCCTGCCACAAGGAATGCAAGCACAAGGAATGCCCCCGGTGCAAGGATAAAAATCGTAATCGGTTCATAACTTGATGGCATAATTGAGAAACCAAAAATCTTACCTGCTCCGATAATCTCACGCAAAATACCAATGCAAGTAAGACCAAAGGTAAATCCAAGCCCCATACCAATTCCATCACACATAGAAAGTAACACCGGATTTTTTGATGCATAACTCTCCGCACGCCCCAAAATAATACAGTTTACTACAATCAACGGTATATAAAGTCCAAGTGAGGAATACAGACTTGGCACAAAACCTTCTAGCAAAAACTGAACCATCGTTACAAATGACGCAACTACTACGATAAATGCCGGCATTCTGACTGAATCCGGAATCATCTTTCTGAGCATTGAAATCAACATGTTCGATAACACCAACACGACCGTCGTCGAAAGTCCCATACCGATTGCATTTGTAGCAGATGTTGTCACTGCAAGTGTTGGACACATGCCGAGCATCATTACAAAAGTTGGATTTTCTTTAATGATACCATTGTATATTCGTTCAACATACTTATTCATCTTTTCCAACCTCCAAACTAATTCAAATAGTAGTCAAGTGCTGTATTTACAGCCTCTGTAACTGCACGTGTTGTTATTGTTGCTCCACTGATTGCGGCGATTGATTCTCCATCCCCACCATCTTTATCTACATAAAAATGATTGGTTGTTTTTCCCGCATACTGCGAAGTAAACTCCGGCTCCTTCGCATTCATTCCAAGTCCGGCAGTCTCATTGATAGATAAAATCGAAATACCATTTACCGTGCCTTCCTTTGTGATGCCTACGGTCACTTGTATATCTCCACCGTAACCTTCACGGCTTGTAGCTGTAATGACATATCCAACTTCATTTCCATCTTTCGTAGCAAGATAAACTTCATCTACAGTGTCAGTCTTTACTTCTACAGCTTCAAAAGAATCTGCTTCTGGAAAAACTTCACGACATGCCTCCTGCTTTGCCATCTCCTGCGCTTTGGCAATCGGGTCCTTTGTGATTTCATACACAAAGCCCAAAGCTACGCCCGAGATCAATGTAATAATTGTTAAAATTAGAGTGTTTTTTAAAATCGTCTTCATTATCGCTCTCCCCCTTTGCCAAAAGGTTTTGGAAGCGTAATTCTCTCAATCAATGGAACTAGCAGGTTTCCAAATATGATTGCATAGGAAACACCTTCTGCCGATCCACCAAATAGTCGGAATACTCCAGTCAAAATTCCCAACAAGATACCGTAAAGAATCTGTCCATTCTTTGTGATTGGCGCTGTAACATAGTCAGTTGCCATAAACCACGCTCCAAGCATGATTCCACCACCACATAGCTGTGCTACAATATAGTCTGAATTGAAAAATCCAATTCCATCTACAAATCCGCCACATACACCTATAAATAAGGCGAACGTTGCAAGATAACTTCCTGGAATACGAAGATCAATGATTCCCATCCCAATCAAAATCATGGCTCCTAACATAATTGCCAACACGGAAGTTTCGCCTATGGTTCCCCCAATGTTACCAACCAACATGTTCATTGTACTTACATTTTCAAGAACAGGGCTTCCTGTTGCCACATTTGACCGAATCACAGCAAGCGGCGTTGCTCCAGAAACACCGTCATAGGCAAAACTTGTCATTCTTCCTGTAAATGAAATCAGTAAGAAGCATCTTGCTCCAAGTGCCGGGTTCATAAAATTCTGTCCCAATCCGCCAAATAACTGTTTCACAACCAGAATGGCAAATATACTTCCTAACATGCCCATCCATAATGGTGCTGTCGGTGGTAAGTTCAGCGCTAACAATAACCCCGTAACCACTGCACTAAAATCTTTGATTGTGATCTTCTTCCCCATCAATTTTTCAAACAAATATTCTGTAAGAACTGATGTCAAAACCGTTACCAGCACCAATAACCACGCATGTGTATCTCTAAAATTATAAATTCCAAATGCTGTAGCAGGCATAAGTGCAATTACTACCCACATCATGATATTGCTTGTCGTCACTTTATCACGAATATGTGGTGATGATGATATTTTCAATTGTTCACCCACTCCGGTCACCTCTTCCTTATTTCTTCTTTCTATTCGCAAGTGCGTTCTTTCGCATTGTTCCTATCGCCTGTTTGAGCTGTCTCTTGGCAGGACACACATAACTGCAAGAACCGCATTCCATACACTCCAGCCCATTCATCTTCACGAATTTTTCTTCATCGCCTCGCTCCGCCAATGCGGCCAGACGTGAAGGTAAAATACGGCTAGGACAAACTTCCACACATCTTCCACAATTAATGCAGGCTGATGATTCAACTTTTGATACTTCATCTTTTTTGAAACACAAAATTGCTGATGTGGTTTTGGTAACAGGTACATCTAACGTATACATTGCAAATCCCATCATAGGTCCGCCGGAAATAACTTTTTCACTTCCATCTACTAATCCGCCAGCAGCCGCAATCAGCTCTCGCTGATTTGTTCCAAAATGTACTTTAAAATTTCCAGGCGACTTTACGCCGTCACCACTCACTGTTACAATGCTGTCCATAGAAGGGCGTCCCTTAATCACGGCATTATAAATATGAATAATCGTCTCTACGTTGTCTACAATACATCCTGCATCTGCCGGAAGCATAGCCGAATGAATTGCCCGCTTTGTTGCAGCATAGATCAGCTGACGTTCTGAGCCCTGTGGATACTTTGTCTGAAGCACCTTTACTTCCATTCGTGATTCTTCTTTAGTTAATGCTTGGATTTTCTCTACGCAGTCCATCTTATTATCTTCAATTGCAAAAATTGCTTTTGCATGATCAAATAATCGAAGTATGATTTTCATCCCTTCCACCAATTCTTCTGGTTGCTCAATCATCCTACGATAATCTGTCGTAATATATGGCTCACACTCTGCACAATTGGCAATAATATATTCAATCTTATCTGGCTCCTTCGGTGACAACTTTACTCGCGTTGGGAAACCTGCACCACCCATACCAACAACGCCTGCTTCTGCGATAATATTTAAAATATCCTCTTTTGTCAGTTCATTTAATGGCTTTACTTCTGGATACTCAACTTCTTCATACAGTCCATCATTTTCAATAACTATGGCATCCGTCTTCGAGCCAGTAGGTGTCACCCGTGATTCAATCACTTTTACAGTTCCTGAAACGGATGCATAAATCGGAGCCGAAACAAATCCTCCGGCTTCAGCAATCTTTTGTCCTCTTAAGACTCTATCGCCCTTCTTCACTATCGGCTGTGCAGGGGCACCTATGTGCTGTGAAAGCGGATATACAAGTTCTCCTGTCGGGAGTAATTCTACGATTGGTTTATCTTTAGACAAACTCTTTCCATCATTTGGATGAACGCCTCCTTTAAACGTAAGCTTTCCCATCGTCTCACCTTCCTTTTTACATTCTTACTTTACTATACTAAAATTCTATACACAAATCCAGCATTATTTGCATATTTTGTTAAATGTTAAATAATTGTCAGTATATTCAAAAAGGGTGGAGATTTCCTCCACCCTTTTAGTATTCAATTCTTATTCTTCTACTGGTGCTTCAGCAGGTGCTTCTAATGCTTTCATGCTCAAGCTAATCTTCTTGTCTTCTACATTCAGATCAACAACTTTTGCTGTAATTTCCTGTCCTACAGACAATACATCTGCTGGTTTTTCTACATGTGCTCTTGAAATCTGTGACACATGAAGTAATGCATCAACACCTGGTGCTAATTCTACAAATGCACCAAATTCTGTCATTCGTGCAACTTTTCCTGTCACTTCTTTTCCTACTGCATATGTCTCAGCTGCATTAGCCCAAGGATTTTCTTCTGGGAATTTCAAACTGAGTGCAATCTTTGTCTCGCGAATATCTTTTACAAGAACTTTCAAAGTCTCGCCCACAGCAAATACTTTCTTAGGATTTTCAACTCTTCCCCATGACATTTCTGAGATATGGAGAAGTCCATCTACTCCACCAAGATCTACGAATGCACCGAAATCTGTAACATTCTTAACAACACCTTCTACAACGTCGCCTACATTAAGTTTTGCAAATACTTCTTTCTGTTTTTCTGCCTTTTCAGCAACAAGGAGCTGTCTTCTGTCTCCAATGATACGATTTCTTCTTGGATTGAATTCGCTGATAACAAACTCAATTTCCTGATCCTGATATTTTGTGAGATCTTTTTCATATGTATCAGAAACAAGACTTGCTGGAATGAACACTCTTGCTCCTTCTACAACAACGCTCAAACCACCACCAAGAATCTGTGCAACTGTTGCTTTTAATACTTCTTTATTTTCAAATGCTTCTTTTAATCTTTCGTTTCCTTTTTCAGCAGCCAATCTCTTATATGTAAGAAGAACCTGTCCTTCTCCGTCGTTCACTTTCAAAACCTTAGCAGTTAAAGTATCACCTACTGAAACAAGCTTTGTTAAGTCTGCATTTGATTCGTTTGTGTACTCGCTTCTTGTGATGATACCGTCGGCTTTGTATCCAATATTCAAGATGATTTCATCAGGTTTCACATCTATTACAGTACCATCTACGACCTCTCCATTATGAATTGTTTTTAATGACTCTTCTAACATCTGTTCAAAAGTTAATTCTGACATTATTTTGAACCTCCTCAATTATATTATTGGGCGTGGATGCCCCTGCTGTAATACCTAC